>DASXJP010000224.1:0-39796 GCA_036497345.1 Thermoanaerobaculia bacterium | reverse complement strand
GTCCGGTCGGGCATTTCCCCCGCCCAGGGCGGCCACACAGGGCCGGCCCTACAGAACGCGTCCCTCGTCCTTTTGGTCCTTGCAGTCCTTGCAGTCCTTTGGGTCCTTTAAGCTTTTCTCCGGCACCTTCCTTGCTTGGAGACCCCGGGCATGGAAACCCGTGTCTCTCCCAGGAGCCCCCGCCAGCCCGGATGGCGGAGCCTGGACATCCTCCGGGCCGCGGCGCTGGTGAGCGGGCTCGTTCTCCTCCTGCTCCTCCTCTGGGTGGCCCACGACCTGATCTTCATCACCTTCCTGGGCATCCTCTTCGGGCTCGCCGTGGCGCGCGGAGCCGACTTCCTGGAGCGCTTCCGGGTTCCCCGGGGCGTGGGCGTGGTCCTCATCGTGGTCGCCTTCCTGGGCGTCCTCGTGGGCCTGGGAGCCTGGGCGGCTCCCACCCTGCGGGCCCAGTCGAGCGAGCTCCAGGCGCAGCTCCCCCAGGCCTTCGACCGGCTGGAGAGGTGGATCGACAGCCACCGGGACGGCGTCATCGGACAGCTCATGCCGCCTCCCGCGACGCCCGCCGGACAGAGCCCGGTCCCCGGCGGGCCGAAGACCCCGGGCCAACCGGCTCCCGCGCAACCGCCCGGCGAGTCGCCGGCGCCGCCCCGGCGTGGTCTGCCCGAGAGCCTCTCGGGACAGCTCGGAGCCCTGGGCCGCTATCTCTTCTCCTTCCTCTCCTCGACCGTCGCCGTGGTGGGAGGCCTGCTGCTGATCCTCTTCACCGCGATCTACATCGGCGCCGAGCCGGACCTCTACCGCCAAGGGCTGCTGCACCTCTTCCCCCACGCGGCGCGCCCGCGCGCGGCCGAGGTCCTCGACGCCATCGGCTTCACCCTCCGCCGCTGGCTGGTGGCGCAGCTCATCATGATGGCGTCGATCGGCGTGGCCACCGCCATCGGCCTCAGCCTGCTCGGCGTCAAGGCGGCGCTGGCGCTGGGCCTGATCGCGGGCCTGCTGGAGTTCATCCCGATGCTGGGGCCGGTCCTCAGCGCCGTCCCGGGCATCGCGATGGCCTTCCTCGATTCGCCGCAGAAGGCCCTCTTCGTGGCCCTGGTCTACTGGGGAGTGCAGTTCCTGGAAGGGCACATCCTGCAGCCGCTGCTGATGAAGCGCGGGGTCGACCTGCCGCCGGTGGTCACCCTGATCGGCCTCTCGCTGATGGCGATCGTCTTCGGCTTTCTCGGCATGCTGGTCGCCGTCCCCGTGCTCGCCGCCGTCATGGTGGCGGTCAAGATGCTCTACGTCGAGGACGTGGTGGGGGACGACATCCAGGTCATGAACAGCCCCGACGCTCCCGTCTCACCGGCCAAGCCGGCGCATCCGCTGGCGTAGCCCCCGTATCCGCCCCGTATCCGCTCGCCTCGCTCGTAGATCTGCTCATCTCGCGTGCCGGGAGAGCAGACCTGTGTGCAAGATCGATGTCTCTGGCGCTGAGACGAGTGGATTTACGCACGAATGGAGTGGATCTACGCGCGAGACGAATGGATCTGCCGCGAGATCAGCGGTCCCGCTCGCTGAGACGAGCAGCTCTGCGGCCGAGATCCCGATTTTGCTCGCCGCGATCGGTGATTTCATCCCAGAGCTCAGAGCCTTCGGCTCGCGATCCGGGAACCGATCGTCCATCTCAGCGAGATCGGGGGGAAATGTTCCTGAATCTCCGGTATTGACTTGTGATTTCCGTTTTCGTACTCTTCGGTCGCTGTAAGGCTGTTGGTAACGTGCAGCGTCCGAGAAGCTCTGATCTGGTATCGGGTGGACGCTGGCCCGGGATGGCCAGCCACGGGACAGGGTGAATGGCTCACCCGCCGTTTCTGGATAAACGCTGCTTCCAAAAAAGGAGAAAGACCATGGCAGCGACAGGAAAGTCGTACGCAGAGATGTGGAGCCGTTGGGAGATCGCCATCAGCAATCTGAAGGAGCACGCCGGTGACATGCCGCACCTCACCGACGACGTGACTCAGTTGGATCAGACGCTGACCCAGGTGAGGGATCTCGCGAGCAAGCAGGAGGATCTCCGCGGGCAGGCCCGTGAGATCAACGCGAAGCTCCGGGAGCTGACGAAAGCGGGCGAGCAGGTGCGCTCGCGTCTGGGGGCGAACCTCAACGGGAAGTTCGGCTTCACGAGCGAGACGCTGGTGAAGTTCGGCTTCAAGCCGCGCCGGACACCCCACCGGACGAAGACCGTCGAGAAGCCGGCGCCGGAGCCTCCGCCGCCGGCCGGTCAGCCGGAGACCAAGCCGCCGGGCAGCACGAAGTAGGGCTTGGCTCGCAGCACTGATGCAGGTCACCGGGGGGCCGGAAGGTCCCCCGGTGTTTTGAAGCCAACCAAACAGCACGACATCGTCGTTGCCAATAACCTTTTGCAAGAAAGATGAGGTGAGTCATGCCACAGACCAATCGCGTCGAGCTCCAGGCCATCCGGGATGGGGCCGCCGCTACCAAGAAGCTGACGATCGGGCCACCGGCGAGAGGCACCCCGAATCAGTTCATGGCCGGTTGGGCCGCGGCCTACGGCGCGGACCCGCACGGGACCCGCGGCAATGTATTGGATTTCTTGCATCGCCAGCTCAATACGAGCTTCTGGTCGCACGGAGACGCCGAGGAGCTGGGGACCGGCAGCCACTGCGCCATCTTCTACGGCGGACAGGACGGGCTCCTGCTCTTCGCCCTGCGCAACGAGGACACCGAAGTGGTCGAGAAGGTGGTCGCGGTCGAGAAGGCCTGCATGGCGCTGGAGTCGCTGTGCGCCACGCCGCGGGGGCACGTGGTGATGCCGGGCGCCCGCTGCTGGGTGGCGGACGCCTCGGCTCCCCAGGGAGGGGACGCCGACCAGCGGAAGATCCGGGACAAGCGGCGGGCCTATCTCCTCGGCAAGCGGAGCAAGCTCCCCCAAAACCTGGATACAGCGCTCGACTGGACGGGGCTCTGGGTGCTGACCCAGCTCGACGCCGCCGCGCAGAAGGACGAGGCGTGGGCGAAGCCCTGGCCCAAGATCAAGAAGGAAATCGCCGGCGCCGAGAGCCTCCCGCCCAGCCGGAACGGCCTGACGATCGAGCACGGCTCGCGGGGGCACCGGGCCTACTTCGCCAATTGCGACGGCATGCTCCGGCCGGCGTATTGGGCGGTGGTCACCTATGACGATCCCAGCAGCGAGAGCTACGGCTGCGATCCGTCCTGGCCCAAGAACGAGCCGGGCGGCACCCTCCCGCCCTATCTGCCGCTGCCGGCGCTGCCCGGAGAGCTCAGAGGTCAGCCCATCAAGCTGTAGGGGGAGGCGGTCTGAGCGGAGCTCGGCCCCGGTTTGGCGGTGAGTCGCATCCAGGCCGTGGGCGGAGCCGGCGTAGCTCAGCTCCAGCCCCGGTCGCGCAGCAGGCGGGCCTGCAGCTCCTTCAGCTCGCCGGCCCCCAGGCTGGCCAGAACCGCTTCCCGCTCGACGTCGATGGCGATCTCGAACGCCTGGCAGAGAGCATGGATCGCTTCGCGCAGCCCCGCTGCGCGTCCCTCTTCGCGTCCCTCTTCACGTCCCTCTTCGCGTCCCTCTTCGCGTCCCTGCCGTTCGGCCAGGCTGAGGGCTCCGCGGGCGTCCTGCTCGGCGATCTTGGCGCGGTCATAGAGGTCGAGCTCTCCGGCGCTGAACCCCGCCATGCGGGCGACCTCCAGCGCCTCCCGGTAGGGCGGCACCGCCAGGGCCGGCGGCACCACCGTGAGGCTCTCCGACTCCCGGAAGAAGTAGGCCCAGCGGTCGATCGTCCCCTCCGGTGCGTCGCCGGCGCGGTATTTCGGCAGCTCCAGGAAGACGTACTGGACCTGCGAAAGGCCCAGGGCGCCGCCGTGCTGCTCCTGCATCCGCCAGCGGCTCAGCATCGGCACCGGCGCGCCACCCGGCACCGGCGGCCCGGGCCAGAGCAGGAAATCGCAGATCGTCACCCCCACCACGTCGTCGAGGCCGGGATAGCCCTCGCCGGTGCGCAATTGCGTCACGTACGCCTTGGAGGTGTTGTAGACCACCCGCTTCTCGAACCCCTCGACGTTGAGCACCTGCATTTCGACCACGTAGTGCCGCCCGCGCTCATCGAAGCACTTGACGTCCACCAGCGACAGCTTCAGCTCCTCCACCGGCACGTGCTGCTCGGGAGAAAGGTACTGGAGATCGGCGATCCGGTGGTCTCCCGCGAGCTCCAGGAGGGCGTTGAGCAGCTCGATGAGGAGCGGCTTGTGGACCTCGCTGCCGAAGATCCGTTTGAAGACGAAATCAGTCTTGGGATCCGCGAATACTGGCCGCATGAGGACATCCTATCGCAAGACGGGAGCGGAAGTCAGCGGCGGGCGTGGTCCCTGTTGGGCGGTGAGGCGAAACCGGACCTGAGGCTTTGGCGCACCTCCCCCCACGCCAACCCCGCGATCGCCACCGAGATCCCCGCCGACCCCAGGCACAGCGTGCAGCCGGCCCGCAGCCAGAAGGCCTGGACGGCCGCCAGCAGCAGGCCGAAGAGCGCCATGGCCGCCGCCACCACGCCGAAGAAAAGAACGGTTTTCGGTGTCAGACCGGTGACGAGCTCCACGAGATAGCCGGCGGCACCCAGTGAGGCGTCGGGGACGGGGAGCAGCCGCGAAATGGGGGAGTGGAGCACCCTCCGGCTGCCGTCGCCGAAGAAGGGCTCCCAGACGGTGGGCGCGATCCCCAACTGATAGAGAGTGAGGTAGACCGCGATGGCGAGGCCCGCCAGGGCGAGCCCCGCGATGAAGGCGCGCCTGGCCATCTCATCACCCCCCCGCCACCTTGCTCAACGCGAAGGCGATCAGGAAACCGGCGACGGTGATCAGGCCGGCGTAGTCGTGGGTCTCCTGGAAGGCCTCGGGGATCATGGTGTCGACCAGCATGGAGAGGATCGCCCCCGCGGCCAGCGCCGTGGTGGCGGCGATCACCCCGGGCGAGAAATTGCGGAAGACGGTGTAGCCGAGCAGGGCCGCGATCCCGGAGACGACCGCGATCACCGTCCAGACGCCGAAGACGTAGCGCACCGAGCGCCCCGCCTTCTTCATGCCGGCCGAGCTCGAGAGCCCCTCGGGGATGTTGGAGCTGCCGAACGCCGTCACCCCGGCGGTCAGCCGCTGAGGGATGTGCGAGAAATATCCCGCCGCCGCCCCCAGCAGCAGCGCCGATCCCGCCAGCAATCCCCAGAAACCCGCCCAGAGCCAGAGGGGCAAACTCATCAAGCCTCTCCCTCTCCGCCGCGCCGCGCCGCCCACAGGACCCCCGCCAGGCCCACCGCCCCCACCGCCGCCAGAATTCCCCGGTGCAGGTTGGACCAGAGCTGCGGGCTGTGGTACGTCGCCCGGTCGTCGAACTGGCCGTGGGCGCCGTGGTCCCCCGGCACCGGCTCCCAGAGGTTGTTGGGCCGGTCGGGGTCCGCGAAGCCGTCGTATTGCTGGGCGTCGTAGCCGTGGCGGGCCAGATAGTGGTCGGCGTAGCCGGCGGCCACCTTGTTGCCCACCACCGCCTTGACCGTGGGCCAGCCGACGTAGATCTCCCGCCGCCGATGGTGGGCCGCGTAGACGATGGCCCGCGCCGCCACCTCGGGCTGGAAGATCGGCGGCACCGGCTGCGGCTTCCTGGGAAGACGGCTCTTCACCCAACTGAATTGCGGCGTGTTGAGCGCCGGCATCTGCACCATGCAGAGGTGGACGCGGCTGCCGTCGTGCAGGAGCTCCGCCCGCAGCGAGTCGCAGAACCCCTGGATGGCGTGCTTGGCCGCGCAGTAGGCCGATTGCAGGGGAATTCCCCGGTAGGCGAGCGCCGAGCCCACCTGCACGATCGCGCCGCGGTCGCGCGGCAGCATGCGGCGCAGCGCCGCCAGCGTCCCCCAGACGTAGCCGAGATAGGTGACGTCCGTGACCCGCTTGTACTCCTCGGGCTTCATCTCTTTGACCGGCGAGAAGACCGAGCACATGGCGTCGTTCACCCAGACGTCGATCGGCCCGAGCTCTTCCTCGACGCGGGCGGCGGCGGCCTCCACGGCCTCCGGGTCCGCCACGTCGGTGGGCAGCACCAGCGCCCGGCCGCCCAGGGCCTCCACCTCCTGGCGGGCGTTCTCCAAAGCCTCGCGGTTGCGGGCGATCAGACCGATGTGGGCCCCCTGCTCGGCGAAGGCGCGCACGGTGGCGCGGCCAACTCCGGCGGAGGCGCCGGTGACGACGACGATCTCGGGATTTTTACCGTTGCTCATGATGATTCCTCCTCTTGCGTCCCGCTTTGAGCGCCCAGACGGCGGCTCCGGCCAGCAGGGCGCCGCCGGCCAGCCAGGCGGCCGCCCGGCCGGCGCCGGTCCCTTCGTTTCCAATGTAAAGGTTTTCGGGGAGATCCCCGGCCGGACCGTCCGGTCCCTCGCGCAGGGCCATCCGCAGCACCTGTGCCGGGTGCAGCGCCCGCCGGCTGGTCTCCTGGGCGATCTGCTCGCGGCAACTGAAGCCCGTGGCCACGATCAGGGTGTCCTTCGCCGCCTTGCGCACGGCCGGGAGGAGCACCTGCTCGCCGACCGCGATCGAGACGCCGTAGCGCTCCCCTTTCTCGAAGCCGAACGAGCCGGCCATGCCGCAGCAGCCGGAATCGAGCACCTCCAGGTCGAGCCCGAGATCACGCAGCACCTTCACCGTGTCGTCCATGTGGAGGACCGATTTCTGATGGCAGTGGCCGTGGAGCAGGGCCTTGCGCTTCAGCCGGGGGAGAGCGATCGCGTCCTTTTTCTCCTGGTGGGCGAGGAATTCGCCGAGGGTGAAGACCTGGCGGCTCAGGCGCTGGGCGTCCTGATCGCCGGGGAAGAGGTTGAGCATCTCGTCGCGGAAGACCGCCACGCAGCTCGGCTCGAGACCGATGATCGGCGTCCCCTCGCGGATCTCCTCGCGCAACGTGTCCAGGATCTGCCGGAGCTGCCGCCTGGCCTGATCGAGCATCCCGTAGTCGTAGAGCGGGCGCCCGCAGCAGAGATTCTCCCAGGGGACCGTGACCTGGAATCCCGCCGATTCCAACACCTCGACGGCGGCGCGCGCCGTGGCCGGATGGAAATAGTTGTTGAAGGTGTCCGGCCAGAGGAGGACTCTTTGTAGGGGCGCCCCTGTGTGGGCGCCCTGCCCCTCAGGGTGGCCACGCAGGGCCGCCCCCACATGGTGATGAAAGAACCACTCCTTGAAGGTCTGGGGCGCGAAGGCCGGCACCCGCCGTTGCGGCGCCATGCCGGAGAGGGCCTTGGCGATCGATCGCAATCCCGGCGTCTGGGTGAAGAGGTTGGCGAGACCGGGCACGTGTGAGGCGAGCCGGGCCCAGCGATGGATCAACCCGAACGCGTAGGCCGAGCGCGGGCGCAATCGCCCTTCCCAATAATGCGAGAGGAACTCGGCCTTGTAGGTCGCCATGTCGACCTCCATCGGGCACTCGTGCTTGCAACCCTTGCAGGACAGGCAGAGGTCGAGGGACTGCTTGACGTGCTCGTCCCGCCAGCCGTGCTTCAGTGGATTTCCTTGCAACATCTCGAACAGCGCGCGGGCCCGCCCGCGGGTCGAATGCTCCTCTTCCATCGTGGCGCGGTAGCTGGGGCACATGGTGCCGCCGTGGTGCTTGCGGCATTCGCCGACCCCCACGCAGCGCAGGGTGGCGCGGGCGAAGCTGCCGTCGTCGTCGCCCGGGAAACGGAAGTGGGTCTTCAGCTCCGGCGGATGGTAGGAGACCCCCAGCCGGAGGTTCTCGTCGGCGCGGTAGGCGTCCACGATCTTCCCCGGATTCATCTTCCCTTCGGGGTCCCAGATCGCCTTGAATTCGTGGAACGCGTTCATCAGTTCCTCGCCGAACATCTTGGGCAGCAACTCGGCGCGCGACTGGCCGTCGCCGTGCTCCCCCGAGAGCGAGCCGCCGAGGGAGAGCACCAGGTCCGCGGCCTCGTGGATGAACGAGCGGTATTTTTCGATGCCGGGCGAGGTGACGAGATCGAAATCGATCCGCGTGTGGACGCACCCCTGGCCGAAATGGCCATAGAGCGCGCAGCCGTAGCCATATTTCTGGAACAGCTTGCGCAGGGCGCGCAGATAATCCCCCAGCCGCTCGGGCGGCACGGAGGAGTCCTCCCAGCCCTCCCAGGTGTCCGGCTCGCCGGGCACCCGCGCCGTGGCCCCCAGGCCCGACTCGCGGACGGTCCAGATCGTCCGCTCTTCCTGGGGATCGTCGAAGATCTTCATCGACGGAGCGTCTTTCTTCCCTTGCAGCGCCCGCATCAGCTCGCGCGCCTTGCCCTCCGATTCGGCGCGGGTCTCGCCGCCGAATTCCACCAGCAGCCAGCCGGCCCCCTGGGGCAGCAGCTCGACGTCCTGGGGGTGGAGCTTCTTGCGCTTCATGTCGCTCACCAGCACGTCGTCCAGCCCTTCGAGGCCGATCGGCTGGTGCCGCATGATCTCGGGCACGTGATCGCCGGCCGTATAAACGTCCGGATAGCCGAGCACCAGCAGGCAGCGGGACGGCGGGCTGGGCACCAGGCGGACCGTGGCTTCGAGGATGGTCACGCAGGTCCCTTCCGAGCCCACCAGCGCGCGGGCCACGTTGAAACCTTTTTCCGGCAGCAGCTCGGGGAGGTTGTAGCCGGAGACCCGGCGGGGGATGTTGGGAAATCGCGCGCGGATCTCGCCCGTGTAGCGGTCGCGCAGGTCGCGCAGGCGGCGGTAGATCTCCCCCCGGCGCCCGCCGGCGCGGACGATGCGCGCCAGCTCCTCCTCGCTGGTGGGGCCCACGCGCAGGCGCAGGCCGTCGTAGGTGAGGACCTCCAGCTCCTCGACGTTGTCGTCCGTCTTGCCGGCCATCACCGAGTGCACGCCGCAGGAGTTGTTGCCCATCATGCCGCCCAGCGTGCAGTGATTGTGAGTGGAAGGATCGGGGCCGAAGGTGAGGTGGTGGCGCTCGGCCGCGTCGCGCAAGGTGTCCAGCACCAGCCCCGGCTGCACGCGCGCCCGCCGGCGGTCGGGATCGAGGTGGAGGATACGGTTCAAATATTTCGAGAAGTCGAGCACCACCGCCACGTTGCAGCACTGGCCGGCCAGGCTGGTGCCGCCGCCGCGGGCCAGCACGGGCGCGCCATGCCGCCGGCAGGTGGCGATGGTGTTGATCACGTCCTCCTCCGTGCGGGGGACCACCACGCCGATCGGCACCTGGCGGTAATTCGAGGCGTCAGTGGCGTAGAGGGCGCGGCTGCCGGCGTCGAAGCGCACCTCCCCCGCGATGGCGGCGCGGAGGTCGGCGGCGAGCGCCGCGGCATCCTTGAAATCGGAGGTCTCGGGACGGCTGGGCGGCGCGATGGTTTCAGGAAAGGTTTCGGAATGACGTTCGACGTGAGCTACGGCCATGGCGTCCTCCTGTCAAGACGCCGCGTAGGCGATGGTGGAGAGGAGGGCGTTGTCGGCCTGCCGGGAGTCGAGACGGGTGTGCTGGGCCACCACCGGCACGTCGGATTCGATCACGCTGGCGTAATCCGTGTCTTTCGGAATGGGCTCGGGATCGCTCAGATCGTTGAAGCGGACGTGACGGGTGCGCCGCGCCGGGACTGTAACCTCATAAGGCCCGGCCGGCTCGCGGTCGGAAAAATAGATGGTGATGCTCACGTGGGCGTCGCGGTCGCAGGCGTTGAGCAGGCAGACGGTCTCGTGGCTCGTCATCTGCGGCTCCGGCCCGTGGCTCCAGGCCGGGATGTACCCCTCGGCGATCGCCCACCGGGTGGCTCCGATGTCGTGGTTTTTCATACTGCTACCTCCTAGAATTCAACGGCCCATCTCTCGGCGTCGGAGCGCTTGAGCTCCAGGCCGAGGCCGGGCCGGGAAAGGTCCGGGCGGAGCGCGCCGCCCGCGGGTTGCAGCGCGCCGTCGAACAGCTCTCGCTCGATGCGCGCGTGATCGTGGAAATATTCGACGTGGATCGCGGCGGTAAGCGCGCAACACGGATGGGCGTGGATCGACGGCGCCGTGTGCGCCGAGAGCCGCAAGGGCCGGGCCGCGCAGAGGGCCCCCACGCGCAGGAATTCGGTGATGCCGCCGCAGCGCGTGGCGTCCGCCTGCAGCACGTCCACCGCCCCGGCGTCCAGCATACGGCGGAAATAGAACAGATCGTAGCCGTACTCCCCGGCGGCGATCTCCAGGCCCGCCGGCGCCCGGTCGCGCAGGAGCCGCAGCCCTTCGAGATCGTCGGACGACACCGGCTCCTCGAACCAGGTGGCGCCCAGCGCCGCGAATTTCGCCGCGAAGCCGAGCGCCTGCTTGCGCGAATAGGCGCCGTTGGCGTCCACGAACAGCTCGGCGTCCGGTCCGATCGCCGCGCGGGCGGCCCGCACGCGTGCGAGATCCTCCTCCGGATGGGTGCCGATCTTCATCTTGACACGCGTTATTCCCGCCGCCACCCAGCCGCCGAGCTGCTTTTGCAGTTGATCGATCGAATACGAGGTGAAGCCGCCGCTGCCGTAGATCGGAACGGCGTCGCGCACGGCGCCCAGCAGCGTCACCAGCGGCAGGCCGAGCAGGCGGGCCTTGAGGTCCCAGAGGGCCGTGTCCACGGCCGCGATGGCCGACGAGGCGATCCCCGGCCGTCCCAGATTGCGCACGGCGTGGCGCATCGCCTCCCAGCAGCCCGGGACAGCCATGGCGTCGCGGCCCGTCACCACGTCCGCCAGCACGTCCCGGATCAGCCGGGCCGCGGCCGTGCCGGTATAGCTGAAGCCGATCCCCGTCCGCCCTCCGGCCGCGGCCTCGACGAGGACCATCGTGGTCGCATCCCAGGCGAAGGTGCCGTCCGCCTCGGGCCCGTCGGTGGGAAGGGTGAAGGCGGAGACCCCGATCCGTTCGATCGGGGTCCCCTGGCTACAGGCTGCGTCCCCCTCCGGCATCAGACCATCTCCTTCACCTTGTCGGAGGCGATGGTCAACGCGATCTTGCCGCCGTGGGGCGTCCCCTTGGCGAGCGCCTCGGCGAGGTGGGCGGCCTGCTTGGCGGTGGTCTTGGGCGGCATCGGCGGCTCGTTCGGGTCGACCACCGCCTCGACCACCACCGGGCCGGGGCGGGAGAGCGCCTCGTCGAGCGCGTCGCCGCAGACGGCCGGATCGTCGATGGTGTACCCCTGCGCACCGCAGGCGCGGGCGAAGGCCGCGAAGTCGATCGGCTGCAGCTCGCAGGCGTACTCGGGATTGCCCAGGAAGACCATCTGCTCCCATTTGATCTGGCCCAGCGAGTTGTTCTTCACGATCACGATCTTGATCGGCAGCTCATATTTGACGGCGGTGGCGATCTCGCCCATCAGCATGGTGAAGCCGCCGTCCCCCACGAAGCCCACGCACTGGCGCTGCGGATAGGCGATCTGGGCCGCGATGGTGTAGGGGAGGCCGTTGGCCATGGTGGCGAGCGTGCCCGAGAGCGAGTGCATCTGGCCGCGCCGCACCGGGATGTGGCGGGCGAACCAGGAGGCGATCGTCCCCGAGTCGCAGGAGACGATGGCGTCGCCGCGCAGCCGCTTGCCCAGCTCCCAGGCCACCACCTGGGGCTTCATCGGCTTGTCCTGGCGCGAGGCCTGCTCCTCCATCAGCTTCCACCAGTCCTTCATCCCCTCTTGCGCCTTCTCCAGGAAGCCGCGGCTCTCGTTGCGGCGCAGCAGCGGGATCAGCTCGCGCAGGGTGGCCTTGCTGTCTCCGATCAATCCCACCTCGACCGGATACCGCAAGCCGATGCGCAGCGGATCGAGATCGATCTGCACCCCGCGCGCCTGCCCCGGCTTGGGGAGGAACTCGATGTAGGGGAACGAGCTGCCCACGATCAGCAAGGTGTCGCAATCCTCCAGGGCCTCCTGCGACGGCCGGGTGCCGAGAAGGCCGATGCCGCCGGTGGTATAGGGGCTGTCGTCCGGCACCGCGGCCTTGCCCAGCAGGGCCTTGATGACCGGCGCGCCCAGCAGCTCCGCGATCTGCTCGAGCTCGTCCGTGGCGTGCAGGGCGCCGCGGCCGGCCAGGATGGCGATCTTCTTTCCCTGATTGAGGATGTCGGCCGCCTTGCGGAGATCGTCGATCGAGGGGAGCGCGGCGCGGCGGGCGTAGACGCTCGACTCGTGATGGGGCCGGTTGCGCGGCGACCGCTCGCCCCCCTCCTGGTCCTGGATGTCGGTGGGGAAGTTGATGTGCGAGACCGACCGGTAGGCGATCGCCGCCCGGCAGGCGAGATTGGTGACGTTCTCGACGTGCGTCGGCCCCATCACCCGCGTGTTGTAGACGGCGACGTCCTGGAAGACCTTGTCGAGATCGAGGTCCTGCTGGGCGAAGGTGTCGATCAGATCGTGATAATGATGTCCGGTGATGGCGAGCACCGGTTGGCCGTCCATCTTGGCGTCGTAGAGGCCGTTGAGCAGGTGGATGCCGCCCGGCCCGGAGGTGGCCAGGCAGACGCCCAGCTTGCCCGTGTACTTGGCGTAGCCGCACGCCATGAACGCGGCGGCCTCCTCATGGCGCACCTGGATGAAGCGGACCAGCTCCTGGCGCTTGCGCAGCGCCTCGATGATGCCGTTGATGCCGTCCCCCGGCAGCCCGAAAACGGTGTCCACCCCCCAGTCGATCAGGTTCTCCACCAGAATGTCGCCCCCGGTCTTCGCCATCGCGCGCTCCTTTCTTGCAGGTAGGAATTACATAGCTGACAGGATGCGAGGCCCGGCGTCCGAGGAGGGGAACGACTCCGATCCGCTGCCGGACCGTGTTGACCAGGAAACTGTGCAAGGGGGATGCCTCGCGGCGGTTGTCGTAGAATCCCCGGACGCCGGTCACCTTCGAAGAGAGGTTTCTGAGCCATGCTACCTGCCCTTCCTGCTCGCCGAGAAGCTCCGCAAGGGCGAGTGACCTCAGAGGTGGCCTCTCGCTTCCTCATCGTCACCGGCCTCCCCGCCAGCGGCAAGTCCACCGTCGGGGCGGCCGTCGCCGCGGCGCTCGCGCTCCCATTCCTCGACAAGGACGAGATCCTCGAGGCGCTGTTCGAATCGCTCGGCGCCGGAGACGCTCCATGGAGAGCCCGGCTCAGCCGGGCCGCCGACCAGGTGTTGCAACGGCTGGCGCTGCGATCGCAAGGCGCCGTCATCGCATCCTGGTGGCGGCATCCGCGGTCGCCCGTGAGCTCGGGGACTTCGCCGGACTGGCTGAGATCCTTGCCGGGTGAGCTGATCGAGCTGCATTGCAGGTGCAGCCCGCAAGTGGCCGCGGAGCGCTTCTTCGCGCGCCGGCGCCATGCCGGGCATCTCGACGCCGCGAAGTCAAAACCAGAAGAGCTCGCCCGATTCGAGCAGCTCGCTTCTCATGGCGCGCTCGGCATCGGCCGTGTGATCGAGATCGATACCGAGCAGGTGCTCGACCTGCGCGCGGTGCTGGAGCAAATCGCCTAAGGGTGCCTTTGGTCCTAGAGGCATAGGCCTTTGGTCTCATCTCTGTGAGAGGGTGAATCATGGGATTCATTCGTTTCTTTCTCACAGCCTTCTTCAATCAGAACGCTGAGCGTTTGAATCTCAGATTGCCGCTCAGGGATCCCCTTTTAATACCCGTCGTAAGTTTCTTCTTCTATCCATAGATGTGAGACTTGAGGTAAAATATAGGGTTGGCTGGAGGGGGACTGGAAAAGGAGGTACCTTGTGCGAGTCACGTCCTAGAGTCTTGCTCGCTGACGACCATCCGATGCTGTTGGCGGGGCTGAGGGGGGTTCTCAGCCCGAATTTCACGATCGTGGGCGCGGTGACGGACGGCCGCGCGCTCCTTGAAGCCGCGCAGGCCCAGCAGCCCGACTTGATCATCGCGGACATCTCGATGCCGGAGATCGACGGTATCGAGGCGACCCGCCGGCTGCGGAGGCTCGTCCCCGCGGCGCGGGTGTTGATCCTGAGCATCCACACCGATCCCTCCTGGGTGCATGCGGCCTTCGACGCCGGCGCCTGCGGCTATCTCACCAAGGACTCCGCTCCCAAGGAGATCGAGATCGCCGTCCGCGAGGTGCTCAAGGGCAACTTCTATATCAGTGCGGCGGTGACCTATACCTTCCTCGGGAAGTCGAGGCAGGAAACCGGCGGGCGGAGCGGAACCGCGTTCCCAACGGTCTCCGAGACGCTCACCCAGCGCGAAGCGGAGATCGTCCGTCTGGTGGGGAAGGGACTGGGCAACAAGGAGATCGCGCAGGAGCTCGGCCTCTCGGTCCCGACCGTCCGCTCCCATCTCACTAGGCTCTACGAGAAGATCGGGGTGATGAGCCGCGTGGAGCTGGCGCTCTACGCCGCGCACTCCGGAGAGGCGTAATTCTACTTTGTCAGCTTTGGTGTCCTCGGCAGGTTGGCCCTCATTTTGATCCCCTGTGGGGGCCCGGCCCTCTTCTCCCGGCTCCCCCCGTCCGTCCGGGAGAAGAGGGAGAAATACGATCCAACGGGTTCTTGAGCCCTCTCTCTCCCGTCAGGTCGGGGGGGAGGATGGGAGAGAGAGGGTTGGGAGAGTGAGGGACCGCCCCGAAGGGGCGGCAGTCTCCTGCCGGCAATCTTGACAAAGGAGACGTAAGAGGTTGGTTTGCAATCTCGGGCGGAGATGCCCATATAAGCGGTCCCCGCAGTAAAACATTTCTGCAAAGCGTCTTTCCCCTCCCCAAGGCGGCCTCCCTCCTCTCTTCCGATGAGCTCGCATCCTCTCTAGCGAGGATACCAAGCCCAAAAATTCATCGGTTGAGAGGATAGACACGCCGTGGCGCGCGGGCCTAACCTGAATGGAAGAAACCCAACCCCAGGCGGCTTTCGCGTTGGCTTGGCATCCCGCTCGAAGTCTCCTGGAAATCTTGGAAGGAGATGGCGATGAGACTCAAAGCCTCGATCTGTTGTACCTTGACGATCGCGCTGCTCGCTCTCGGCGCGCCGGCCTGGGCGGCCAAGGTGAAGGTCTGCCACGTGCCGCCCGGCAACCCGGCCAACTTCCACACCATCACCATCGACGACAACGCCGTGCAGGCCCACCTGGCCCACGGGGACCTTCTGGGCAGTTGCGCCGCCCATTGCGACCAGCTCTGCGACGACGGCAACGCCTGCACCATCGACGCCTGCGACGCCAACGAGCACTGCCTGCTCAATCATCCGCCGGTGAATTGCGACGACAGCAGCCTGTGTACGATCGACACTTGCGATCCGGCGTCGGGCTGCAAGAGCACACCGAAAGTCTGTCAGGACAGCAATCTGTGCACGGTCAACACCTGCGATCCGCTGACCGGGAATTGCGCGTTTCCGCCCGTCGCCTGCCCTGCCGGACAGGCGTGCAACGCCAGCAATGGGAGCTGTGAGACCACGGCGTCGGCCTGCCCCTGCGTGGACCGGCTTGCTGGCTGGAGCGATGCCTTGAACGGCCCCATCCAGACCTGTACGACCCAGACGTCCACTGACCCGGTGGGGGAAGGCGTCCTTTTGTTCCCCAGCGGACTGATCTCGTCCTCCTTCCCCGAGGGAGGTTTGTGCGGCTTCTATCCCGGAGGTCCTCTTGCTGTCATCACGGAGCAGCAGGCCAAGGCCTGCAACGACCTCCTCAAGGCGAGGGCGGCCGCGGCCAGTGTTACCTGCCAGGAGCAAGGGGGCGGCAGTACCTGAGCGGACCCCCGGCCCCGTATCCTCTCGTGCCCGCGCACCCGCGCGGGCGGATTTTTCCCGCTCGACGTCACAGTCGTCTGCACGTCCCGCGTGCCGGAGCCCCGGCATGAGCGGAGCGTCGCAACTTAATCTTCTTCGTAATCTTCCCCTTCTATGGTATCCAGGATCCATTCGAGATCCGCTGGGGTAAATCCGCTTGAGGCTGTGGGAGACGGAAAGGAGCTCATTGATGAGAAACGGAGTTGCCGGTGTATTTGTGTTGACGTGCCTCCTGGGGCTCGCGTCGGCCGTCCCCGTTGCCGCCACCCTGACCCAGACGGTGAATCCGTAGCGAGATCCCGCCCGCCTCCCTCGAAAGCGGGGGGCGGGCCTCGACGCGACCTCGGCGGCCTCCACACCCCGCCCGGGCGTAGCGGCAGGCCGGAGCTCCAAAATCAATTTTCCCTCTTGGAGATACTTTCCGTCCCACGCCCTCCGGACCGGTGCACTCTAAGCGCATCGGGCGGTCCGTCTTCCTCATTCGGGGGATCTCGCGGGCCGCTGAAAGGAGGCTCTATGCGCCGTCGCCTGTGGATTCTTGCAACCCTTCTCCTGCTGGCGCTCGCCGTCGTGGCCCAGCCGGCCGCCGCGGGGGAGCGCGCCGCCGTCAAGCCGGCCAAGGTGGCCCCCGGCGCGCTGGCGGCTTTCTGGGAGGGGCTCCGGCATCTCCCCATCCTCTCCCCGCTGAGGAAGCTTGGACCGGGAATGGACCCCCATGGTACCCCGGCGCCGAGCAGCCCGCCGGCAGGGACGTCCCTCCCGCAGAGCGACCTGGGGCCGGAAATGGACCCTCACGGCTAGTCGCGGCGAAAGGTGCCGGCGGTCCCATCCGTGGCTGGCCGGCACCCCCTTTTTCCCCAAGGCCGTGCGGGCTTGTCGTATCTTGACGTATACTCGTACGATCTGAAAGGGAGGGACTATGACCGATATCCATATCACCCCTGCGCTGCTGGCCGCGGTCGAACGGGGGGATTTCCCCGCGCGGAAACTGGTGGAGATCGGCTGGAATCACCTGCTGCACCTGTGCCCCACGTGCAGCGCGGGATTCCAGGCCTGGCAGCGCCGGCGGCGCGACACCGGCGTCGGCTACGACTCCGCCTTCCGGGTCCTGCCCCTGGTCCTCGAACGGCACGCGCATGCCGTCGAGGAGGCCCAGGGCAAGGCGCGTAAGGATCTGCGGGATCTGCTGAAGCTGCCCCCCGCGGAGCGTCTCGCCAGAATCCAGCGGTCTCAGTCCCGGTTCCGGAGCGTGACGCTGGCCCATCTGCTGGTGGGGGAGGCGAAGAGGCACATGCCGGCCGAGCCCCAGACCGTCTACGAGCTCGCGGAGACAGCGGAGACGGTCCTGCTCCGGACCCCGAATGCTCCGGGGTATTACGACGCTCTGGCGCGCGCGATCGCCTACAAGGCCAACGCCTTGCGCTCCCTCGGCCGCCTTCCAGAGGCGGACGAGCGCATGAGAGGGGCCCGCAGCCTGGTGCGGAATGAGGACGTAACGGATACCCTGATCTATGCGGAAATTGACGACCTTGAAGGCGTTCTGCGCAAGGACCAGCGCCGCTTCAAGGAGGCCGAGGAGCTCCTGTCACGCGCGGCGTCGCTCTTCGAGCTCGTTGGCGAGAAGGTCGATGGTGCCCGTACACTCCTGACGTTAGGCGCGATGTACCACCACCGGCAGGAGCCCGGCAAGGCGATCGAGACGACCGAGGCTGCGTTAGCTCATCTGAGCCCCGAGGCCGAGCCCCGTCTCTATCTCTGCGGCCGGTATAACCTCGCGCTCTTCCTGGTGGAGGAGGGGAGGTTCGACGCCGCGGCCGATCTGCTCCAGGCCGACGCGGAGCTGTACGCGCGGTTCGCCGACCCCTGGACCGTTCTGCGACAGATCTGGCTTCAGGGCAAGATCGCCTTCGCCACCTGGCGGCGCGAAGAGGCCGAGCAGGCCTTCCTCGAGGTGCGCCGGGGCTTCATCCAACAGGGGAACGGGTACGACGCCGCCATGGTTTCGCTGGACCTGGCGCTCCTCTACCTCAAGGAGGGCAGGACGGGAGAGGTCCAGCGGATCGCCGCGGAGATGCACACCCTGTTCGACGCCCAGGAGATCCACCGCGAGGCCGCCGCGGCCCTCCTCCTCTTCCAGGAGGCGGCGGAACGCGAGGCGCTCACCGCCGAATGGGTCGAGGATCTCACCGCCTATCTCAAACGCGCCCGCGAGAATCCGGAGCTTCGCTTCCTCCGCCGGCTCACGGACGGCCAATGATGAGCCAAGCCCTCTGTTGGAGGCGTTTGGCTTTCTCTGGGAACAGATGTGCTAGAACCTACAAATGCCAGATTCACGGAAAGGTTGTGAATGGCAAGATCGAGATCCCCGATGAGCTTCCGGAGGGAACGTCTGTGATCGTCCTCGCTCCCGAGGACTGCGAACCCAGGACGCTCGATCCGAGGTTGGAATCCCTTTTGGAGTCGATCGAGGAGGAACTAGGCCGGGACACAGCTGGCTTTGTACGACGCGGCTTCTCGACCCCCTACGTGACGTTCGACTGCTCCTATCTGAATGGATATCTCTACCAGCGCGTGCCGCTGCCGTAGAAGCGGCCAGGGTCCAGCGGGCCGGAGCCGTCGTCGAGGTGGCAAGGACGCCAAGGACAAAAAGCGCCGATCGCAGCTCTTTTTCTTGTCCTTGTTGTCCTTGGCGTCCTTGCAGTCCTTTATGTCCTTGCTCCCTACTGCGTGCAAGCCGGCCGCGCCCCGCAGGCGATGCCGTGGGCCTTGAAGGCGTCCCAGATGCGGCAGCCGTTGGGCGTGCCGTTCGCGAGGTTGCCGTCGTCGTCGTCCGCCGCCAGGAAGACGGTGTACCAGTTGGCGGAGCCGCAGCCGTTCACGCGCGCCTTTGGGTTGCACTTGCCGCCGGCGGCGACCTGATAGGCGCTCTTGGTGGGGGCTAGGGTCTTGTACCAGAGGGCCTCCATCTTGGCCCAGCCGGCGTCCTCGCCCCAGCGGGCGACGAGGTATTGGGTGAGGTCATAGTTGGCGGTGCTGGCGATGTAGCTCTCGCAATGCCCCTCATAGCCCATGGGGCCCTGATAAGGGGAAATGAACACGTTGTAAGGGCAGTGGAGGCGGCCGCAGTCGAGGCCGGTGGGGGAGGCCACCGTGCCCGGTCGCGCCACGGTGTGGCTGCCGCCCACAGCGAACGCGGCCAGGTCGCGCACGCCCGTGCAGTCGGCGTTGCAGTTGTGGCAGGGGACGCCGGGCTTGAAGTTGCGGCCGATGCAGGCGTCGCGGGTCTCGAGGAAGGCGAAGGTATCGCCCACCGCCTCGCCGGTCCCCTTGTCCGCCGCCGCGCCGCCGGTGAACTGGTCCAGGCCGTGCCCCCACTCGTGGAGGAAGACCGCGGCGATCTCACCGGTGTTCGAGCAGCCGGCGCCGGACTGATAGAAATTCACCGTCGAGCCGTTCCAGAAGGCGTTGCAGGTGCTCTTGATGTTCATGTTGGCGGTCAGCGTCTCGTTGAGCCAGAGGTTTCCGGGCAGGAAGGTGGCCGCCTTCCGATTGATGCTGGTCAGGTGGTAATAGCCGGTGCGGGCGGCGTGGGTGTTGCCGGCGCCGCCCACTCCCGGGGTGGCGCAATCGGTGCCGCCGCTGGTCCCCAGGGTGACGTTCCCGGGCTCGCGGTCGGACTTGGAGACCGGGCCGCACTGATCGGAAATCTTGATATATCGGCCGCTCAGGTCGACGGTGGCGACGCCGCCCGAGTAGCTGTAGTCGCCGCTGGCGTCGGCCGTCTTGGCCGAGCCGTTGGCGACTTTGATGAACGGGAGGGCGCGCACCACTTCCGGGTCGGAGTTGGTCACCGGATAGATGCCGCCCGTCACCTGGGCCGTGGCGTAGTCGTTGCCGTCGACGAGCGAGAGGAGCCGGCCGGTCCGCGCGTCCACCTTGGCCTGCCAGGTGGCGGGATCGCCGGCGCGCCGGAAGGTCACGTCCCAGACCAGGTAATGGCGATAGCCCTGTCCCCGCGCGCCTTCATACGTCTCCGCGGGATGCTCGCCCACGGTCAGCGCCGGGACGAATTTCAGCGTGCCGGGATCGACGATCTCGCCGAGATCCTCGACGCGGAAGCCGAGGGCCTGCACGGCGGCGGCCAGCGCCGCGGCGCGGTCGATCTTGGGCGTGGCGCTCGTCCGCACCTCGGCGATCCGCTCGGTGCCGAGCTGCACGACGTTGCCGTTGTTGATGCGGAAGAAGACCTTGGCTCCCTCCACCGGCACACCGCGATGAAATTGCTGGAGCTCCACAAACCAGAGCTGCCTCTCCTCGCCGGCGTTGACGGAGCTCGCCGCATCGAGCCGCAGATCGAAGCCCGACACGTTCAGCAGCTCGGGGAAGTCGGCCAGGAAGGCGCGCACCCGCGCCTCGACGTCTTTCAGATCCGGACCGCCCTCGTGGGCCAGCTTGAGATCGGCCGCCGTGAGCTTGTTCCCCTTGCCGGACAGCAGGGGGACGCCGGCGCCCTGGATCAGGTTGGGGCGGTCGTTGCGCGTGTCCCAGCGCACCTCCCAGGCGTCCGACTGGAAGGCGAAGAAGCGTTGCAGGGCGAGGGCCTTGCGGGAGCCGGACGGCGCGGTCTCCAGCGACGGCTGGACCTCGAGCTCCTCGGAGCCGAAGCCGCCGGCCAGGAGCGCCGTGAGCCCGGCCTTCCGGTTGTCCTCGTCGAGAGGGGCGAAACCGGCGGCCAGGGAGGGGAGGAGCAGGATTCCGGACAGGGCGAGAAGAACCAGCCTGAGTATGGACGGACCTTGCCTCATGGTGCGCTCCTTGTTGTGGACAAACGGCATCCGGCCTCCGAAGCTGGAGCCGCGGTCCCTGAGACATAGAGGGATCGCTATGAAAGGAGGATAGCGCAGAAGTGGGTTGGATGGAAAGATCTACCCTATCGCCAGGTTGGCCCTCATCACCCCGGCCCTCTACAGTTTGGATACGGATCGCGGTCAGAGACAGCTCTCGGCCCTCGGCCGCAGCCGGCGCTGGGCATAGATCCAGAAAGGAGCGGCCAGCCCGCCGAGCGGAAGGGCGGCCGTCAGGATCAGGAGGAGAAGAGACGCCCGGAGCCGGAACGGGAGGCGCGGATCGGCGACCTGCCGCCAGGAGAAGGGTCGGAGCAGCCAGCCGCCGAGCGCGAGGAAGAGGCCGAGGCTCCAGAGAGGAGTGAGGGTGACGAGGATCTCGAGAGCGACGAGGCTCGGCTGCCCCACCTCTCCGTCGAGAGCGATCAGCCCGCCCCAGGCACAGATCGACAGGAAAAGGCCGGCCCAGAGCGTCATGTCCGGTCCGCTGGGCGAGGAAGCCGTGGGAAAGAAAAGGAACAGGATGGACGCCACGCCACAGAGAGCGCCGCCCAGACACAGCAGAAGCCCGAGCTCCTGGATCTGGCCCGCCGCGCGCAAGCCAGCCTCGTAGAGCCCTGCCAGAAGAGCCAATTGAGTCAACAACAGGTACCGGCCATAGGGATGGCGGCTCAGGGTCTCTCCGACACGGGAGACGCGGAGGAGGCGGGCCGACAGCGAGATCCCCTGGATCAGGGCCCCCACGACGGCCAGCGCTCCGGCCGTCCAGAAGATCCCCCGGATGGCGATATTCAGCGGATTCGTCAAGGCGGGCCAGCGGGCAGCCATCCTGGAGATGACGCCGAAGAGAGCCGCCGCATCGAGAGACAACAGAAGGGTTTTCAGGCGATAGAAAGAGGTGACCTGTCTCTCCGCGCTCCCCGTGGCCTCCGGGCGAAGAAGGCCGGACGGCCTCTGCCACTGCGCAAACCAGGGCTTTTCCTGCCACTGGCGCCGGGCCCCGAGCTCAAGACTTTTCCATAGTGGGTCGCGGCCGACCGCGGTCCGGCTCGCATGAATCTTCCAGGATAGGGCGGTATGAGATGGGTCCGCGAAAAGAAAAACAGCGAATCCGAGGACCATCCCTGGAAGCGCCAGGAGCCAGAGGAAGGGAACGATCAGAAAGAGGGTCCTCCTCCATCCGCGAAGCGACGCGCTCCGGATCTCCTGCCGGAAATATAGATTCATGGACGCTCCGGCGAGGAGATGAAGGAGAGCGCACGCTCCCAGGATCACCGCCCTGCGGTGAGCGCCGAGCGCCGGAGTCTGTGCCAGCCAGACGGTCCAGACGAGCAGCGGCAGTAAGCTCGTGGCCATCCAGACGAAGAAAAAACCCGACCTGTAGAGCGCTCGCGAGCGAGCTGCCGCGGGCAGGAGAAGCTGTCCATGATGGAGGTCCAGGGCTACGGGACTAGTCGTCCGCAGGAACGATTTCCGGTCCAGCGCCACACGCCAGAACGAGATCACATACAAGCCGATCAGCGGCAGGCTGGCGAAGAGCCCGCGCATCGCGAGAAGCCAGCGTGGAAAGGTAGTCTCCCTTGGGGTTTTGTTGGAAAGAAAGCGGTCGACGAGCCAGCCGTTAAAAGGGAGGATCAGGAGCAGGGACGCGGCGAGCCCGTCCGGGACTCGAACGTCGATCATGCCGGCCGGCCAGATGTCGGACCATAGCGCGGGCTCCAGGAACAGGAGCAAGACCGAGGAAAACATCCCTACCAGAAACGCGCTGTCTTTCGGTCTCCAGTGCTCCCAGAAGCCGCGGCCCCTGGCGTCGAGCCGGGCCTGCTTGAACCGGCGGCGGACGAGGGTGGCGCGGTCGTCGATTACAGCCGGACCGTACCCGTCTTTTTCAGGTCCCACAGCAACTTCTCATATCTCGGCCAGAGCCGGTGATGGACATAGATCCAGAACGGGACCGCGATCCCTCCGAGAGGAGCCGCGGCGGTCAGGATGACCGCTGCCAGCACGGCCCGAGCGCCGCCCGGCAGGCGATGGTCGACGAGGTGGCCGAGCTTGAAGGGGTGCAGGAGCCAACCCCGCAAGCCGAGGAAGAGGGCGAGGCTCCAGAGAGGTGTGAGAGCGATGGCGACGTTGAAGAGGTGTAGGAACGGCGGCGCGAGCTCGGGTTGAGATCGCATCACGGCGCCGGCCGTGTAAAGCTCGAAGAAGAGCACGGCCCACGCCAGAGTCACGAAGGCCTGCCGGCCGGGGAGCATCAAGAGAAAGCTGATGGGAGCGAAGAGCAGTGCCGCGCAAACGGCGGTACCGATCCCGACCGCTATGAGGAGGAGCCCGGCGTTGGAGGCCTGGCCCGCGGCCAGACAAGCCCCGAAGAGCAACCCCGCCGCGAGCGCGAGCTGAGTGAACGTCAGGGAACGCCCATACGGCTGGTACGGCATGGCCCTGCGCAGGAGCCATCCGGCCACGCGCAAGGCCAGGAAAGACAGCTCGACGATCACTCCCAGCCCTGCGAGCACGAGGAAAGGCGCGAGATACAGGGTAGGGGAATCGAACCTGAGCACCGGGCCGCCGAGCCTGGCGAGGAGCCACGCCAGGGCGGCCGCGTCGAGGAGCAGCGCGAACGTCTTGAGACGGTAGAAGGCGAGTCGTTGATTCTCCACCTGGCTGTTTTGGAGAGCGCCGGGCAACAGGCCGTTCACCATCCCATCGAATTCCCGCTGCCCCTGGGCCAGGGAGCGGCGGAGACGGCCCAGGGAAGAGCCCTTCGCGAGAGGAATGGGGACCGGGGGGCGGCCCTTGTTGGAGTAGCTTTCTTCCACGAAGGTCTCCACGTCCTCGCCGGCCCAGATCATCCACAGCAAGATTCCGGGGACCCAGAATGGAAATGGCAACAGGAAGAAGAGGGGAGCGAGCCGGATGGCGACGGCCCTCCAGCCGGCAACGCGGGTCTGGCGTCCGCGGATCACTCCGAATCGCAGGCCCAAGGCGCAAGCGAGGAGGTGACAGGAAACGTCTAGCGAGACAAGGGCCCTCTGGTGGAACGGGCTCAAGGTCGCAGCGGTCGTCGCCCAGGAAAGGAGCGCGATCCAGGGTGCGATTTGGCCGCCGATCATCCACAGGAAAAGGGTGGGAAAGGATTGCCCTTGCCGGCGCCGCAGGGCACGGCTCCACGCGTCAAGGCGGGGGAGAGATACCGTGATCGATTCGGAAGCCGTGGACAATCGAAGCCGGGGCAGGGCGGACGCCCGGCACGCCCAGGGTGGCCGGGTCTGGACGATCCAGCGCCAGGCAGGGATGGCGTAGAGACCCAGGACCGGGATGCTCACCAGGGCCGCGCGGAGAGAGCGGAGCCAGAGGGGTACGAGCTTCTCGCCCGGCGTCCGGTCCGCGAGGTGGCGATCCATCAACCATCCATTGGCCACGATCAGAAAGATGAGAACGGCTCGCCCGGCGGGGCTTTCCGCCAGCAGGCCGAAGGGCCACCACGGCGTCTTGATCCCGTCGCTCGAAATCGCGGATTCCAGAACGGTGCCGCTGAGCAGCAACCCGCAGATCACGAGGTAGAGATAGTTGCGCCAATCCCAGCCCGCCCACCGGGACCGTCCCGAGGCGTCCCATTGGTGACGCGGCCAGCGCCGTTCGACGTTCGCCCGGCGGACGTCTTCCAGGGGCGGGTGCGCTGTCGCGATCATGGTTTCCGGGGGGAGAGAATGAGGGATCGCCTCAGCGTCTCAGACGCCTGCTCGCCGCGCTGGAGGGCCTGAGGTTGCTCCGTGCCGGGGGTGGGCGCCAGGTGGGCGTGGAGCCAGAGGCGAAGAGCCGCCTCGCCGCGCTGCCTGCCGCCGGTCTGAAGGGACCGTGGGAAGGCCGCGGCCAGCGCGGGCCGGCTCCGGCCGGGATCGCAGGCCCATAATCTGTCGAGGAGAGGCTGGCGGCCGGGCTCCGACGGATCGAGCGAGCGCGACGCGGCCAGCGCCGTGAGGGAGCGGAGCCACTCCTCCTCCGAGTCCTTGCCAAGTTGAAGCCAAGACAAAGCCTCCTCTCGCTGGGCCGGCTCCGCGATGAGGCCCGCCAACGGGACGGCCGCCTCGGGATCGATCCAATGGAAACGGATGAGGCGCAGGCCCAGAAAGTCACGGTCCACGGCCGGCAGACGGCGAACGAGCTCCACGGTGCGGCCGGGCTCCGGAGCGGCGAGAAGGTAAGACAGGGCCCGCAGAAGCGATGGCTCGGGGCTCGCCCAAACCGTGCGCTCCTCCGGAGGAGCCAGACAGAGAGCGAAGATTCTCATCGCGGCTTCACCACCGGCACCGTCACAGGCGGCCGTGCCTTCGCGGACGGCGCGCGCGATCGTTTCCACCGTGCATCCGGGAAACCGCTCGACCGCCGCGATCAGCATCGGCAGGATCTCGTGCCAATGGCTCCTGAGCTCGTCGAGGGCGGTGCCGGAGGGGCCCATGGGCAGGCGAGCGATGGACTCCAGCACGGCGACGGCTTTGCGGCGGCCGCGGCTCTCCGGGGCTCCGGCCAGAAAGACCGGACCGACGAGGGAGAGCAGGTGCTCCAGAGCCGCCGCCCGCGCGCTCCAGGGCACCGTCGCGAGCCCGGCGAGCTGGCGGCCGGCCTCCTGAAGCTCGGCGACCGCTTCTTTCAACCCGAGCTCGGAGCCGAGGGCCGCGATCTCCGGAGTGAGCGCGACGAGCCTCTCATCCGTTTCCACGGCGAGCGAGCCGCGGACCACCTCCAGCGCGGCCACCCGATCCTGGCGCTTGCCGTAGAACGATCTCTGGAAAGCCAGGGCATGCCGCGCCAGGCGCAACAGCCCTTGCGCCTGGAGATCGCTGGACGAGAGGGGCAACAGATACCGCCGCGCGAGGTCCTGGGGATCGAAAGGATTCTGCAGCAGGGCCGAGAGGGCGAGCAGCTCCTCGTCGAGTGGTCTCGCCGAAGCCATGGCGCCGTAAAGCGACCGGGACGAGAGAACGTCCGTGGGAAGCGCGCTGGCGGGCAGGACGCGCAGCAGGGTCAGGAAGCGGCGGCGGGGGTCGCGAATCCCTTCCGCCACCGCGCGCGCCTCCTCCTTCCGGTCCATCTCCGCCAGCGCCGGGGCGAGGGTCTCCCTAAGCTCGTCCTCCTCTTCGGGCAGGAGGCGCTCGACGGCCGTGGCGAGCCCCTGGAGATCCTTGCGCAAGAGACAGAGCGGGCAGGCCGCGCGCCGGATGAGCTCGCCGCGCAGCTTGAACCCTTCCGCCTCGGTCAGGGACGCCGCCGCGGCGAAGCGTTCCGCGTGCTCCAGAAGCTGTGCGGCCACGGTTTCCTGCTGTGTCTCGGCGGCCAGGGTGAGCAGGGTCTCCGGCCGGCTCGCGGGGGACCAGGCCACGTCTTCGATCAGCCTGCCCAATTGCTCAGGATAGAACCGGGCGGCGAGGTCGAGAAACCGCCGCAGATCGCCGGCCGCCGCGCCGTACCGCAATTCATGGAGGTAGGCCGCCACGGCGCCGATCTGCCCGCGGATCTCCTCCGCGGGATCGGCTGGCCGGGCCTCCAGATAGCGGAGGCTCCAGTGGAGCTTGGCGGGACCGTCCGGGATCTGACCGGCCGCTTCCAGAGCCAAGGCCGTTCGCCGGCTATCCGGGCGCGCCTCCAGGTCGGCGATGCGCAGTGCCGCGCGGGCCTCGGGGCTGTCCAATCCGGAGAAAAAGGTTTCCATCCGCGCCGGGATCAGCCGCTTGAGCACCTCGCGGCAGGCCTCGACGAGGTCCGCCGTCCAGACGATCGGCTCGCTTTCCACCCAGTGCTCCCAGGCGAGAACGGCCCGCTCCGGCCGCCGCCGGGTCTGCCGGTTGAGATAGAGAGCGATGACCTGCCAGCGGGCTGTTTCGTCATCGCCGAAGAGAGAGGCGAGCCTTGTCAGAGTCTCATCGAGAGGGCCTCGGTCCAGCAGGCCCAGCCGCACCGCCTGCTCCAGGAGCAGATCCCGGTCGCCGATCCGCGCCAGCGCCTCCCAGAGGCCCGGATCTTGAGTCTCTCCGCGGTCCAGCCAACTTCCAGCCACCGCGGCCCAGACCCGCGCGGGGCCGGCCGTTTCGGCGGGCAGCCGCGCGATCCATTCCGTCCAACGGGAGGCGAGCTCCGGCCCCAGAAGGCGGGCGATGGCCGCGAGCGCGGGGGGCGTGGGAGCCGCTTCCTCCAGGTTTTCTTCGATGCCCCGCAGGAGGTCCGGCAGGAGATCGCTCCGCGAGCGGCAGGCGGAGGCCAGGACGGAGCGGGCCTGGGCCCTTCGCAACGGATCGGACAGGCGGTCCGCCACGTCCCGGGCCAGACCGAGACGTCCATCCCGGACGAGAGCGCGGAGGATGTCCGGCTCGGCCAGGCTCTCCGCCAGCCCGCGCAGATTGAGGGCGAGAGAGGCGTAGCGGAGGAAGCGGCTCCAGTCCGCGAGTCGGATCGCGGCGGGGACGGCATAGCGCTCGACGTCCGCGCCGGACGGCTCGAAGCCGCCGAAGTGGTCCGCCTGGTCGGCAAGGAAAGGTTTCGTTTCCAGGAGATCGAAGAGCTTCGGCCAGGCCTCGGCTTCGCTGAGATGGGCCACGATCCGGCGGAACTGATACTCCCGCTGCTCCCGCGTCAGCTCCTTCCCGGGCGCGGCCACGGCCGGCTCAGCCATACATCTCTTCGAGGAGGACGTCGGCGATGCGCGCGTTCGCCTCCTTCAGGTTGACGTGCTCGTCCGCCACCTCGTCCTTGGCGGCGACGAAATCATGGAAGCTCGCGTGATAGAGGCGGTACCGTTTCCGGATCTGTCCATCCTCGTCTTCCACGCTGGCCGTGTAGAGGAGCGGCTCCCATTCGTTCAGGACCGCCCGAATCCGCCGCCGGTCCTCGACCGTCGAGAACTTCTGGATCAGCTCCATCGAGATCGGCTCTTTGATCACCGTCAGCGCGACCAGCACGGGCAGTTGGTGGTCCAGCCAGGCGTTCTCATCCCTGGAGCGCATGCGTCGCCACATATCTTCGTAATAATTCTGCAGGCCGGCGGGTAGGTCGCAAAAAGCCCGATCCTTGTAGAAGCCGCTTTCGATCTCCGGCAGCACGTAGCGCAGGTACATGAAATTGCCCTGGCTTTTCTCGACCATACAATCCACGAAGGCCGCATCGTCCAACTCCTGCGCGACGATGTAGGCCTGGATTCCGGGCAGAGGGAGCTTGCTCACCACGAATTCCCGCACGTCGGCGAGGTTCCCCTCGGAGTCCTGCTCGATGTCGAGCGTCTGCTGCTCGCAGTCGATGCGCAGTCCCAGGGCCTCCCGGCGGGTCGTCGCGACCAGGAAGATTCCCGGCGGGAGCATCGCCGGCAGGTACAGAGGATTGGCGCCGGGGGTGAGCGTGCTCGCGTCGGCTTCGTCGAGCGCGTCGACGAGGATCAAGGCCCGTCCGCCGGGCCCCAGGCGGGCCGAAACCTTCTCGAAGAGTGAGCTCAGGAACCTGGAATCCCGGGTGGCCTCGGGCGGCAGAAAGGTATGCTCCAGACCGTACGTCGCGATGATCTGAGAGCAGATGTTGGCAAGGAACCTCTCGGGCGAGCGGATACCCTCGGCGCGAATATTGAAGTGATGCGGATATCCATCGCGCTTGACCATCTGCGCCAGAAAGGCCGACTTGCCGATTCCCGGATCGCCCCGCAGGATGAAATACCCGCGCGGTTTCTCCCGCGTGAACCGGTGGATCGAATCGAAGAGCCATTGGCGGCCCACGAAGCCGGCGGTCTTCTCGGTGACGAAACGCGAGTCGTCGATGATCCCGGCCCGGATCTCCGGCGAGATCCCCACCTGGGCGGGCGTCGGCGGAGGATCGAACAGGCGGCCGTCCTGGCTGCGCAGGAAGAGCACCGGGGTGGCCCATTCCTGCGACTCCGGGTCCTTGAGGTGAACGGCCATGCGCCCCTCGACCGTCGCCGCGTCGATGGGATCGCCCGCCGCCAGGCGCTGATAGAACGCGCCGCTGAACGCGATGGCGGCCGCATCGGAGACGGGGATCTGCATGCCCAGCACCGCCGGCACGCCCGCCATCACCAGCGCCGCCGCGAGCCCGGCAAAGGGGTCGAGCTCACCGGAAAGCTCAGCCGTGCGGCACGCGTTGAGAAAGATCAACCGCAAGGAGGAGAAGTCCCGCACCAGGTCCGCCATCAGGGGGCCGGAGACGCGCCGTTCCCGCCCCTGGCCGTCCTCGAACAAGAGGAACCCCTGCCCGCTCGCCGCGTCGAAGGTGCCATGGCCGATGAAGTGGAGAATGTGAAAGGTTTCCTCCAGCAGGCGGGCGCGGAGAGCCTCCGGCGTGGCGTTGAGCAGGACGGCCTTCCGCGCGCCCGCCACGGGCCCCAGCGCATCCTCGATGCGGCGCAGCTCGCGCTCCGTGTCGAGAGCGGGAAAACCCGCCGGGGACGCGATGGCGACCAGCACGCGGACGGGCGGCTCGAGCTTGGGGGGAAGGGGCCGGGGAACGTTCAGGAACCTGACGATGGGGCTCTTGCGGCTGAAATTGAGGAACAGGCGCTGGTCTTTGCGATACATTCGCTCCCAGGGGAGGGCGGCCAGGCGGCCCACCTCGGGCTGATCCGGATCGAAGCGCAGGACGATCCGCAGCCCGCGGTCCGGATCTTTTTCGACGCCCCCGAGGCTGCGCTCGAAGAGATCGCGGACCTGGCCGGAGAAGAGGGCTTGAAACAGTAGCCCTCCGATCTCCTCGGGCGAGAGCGCCTGGCGCGCGGCCTTGGAATCCCCACCCACGTCCCTCGCGTCCGCCACGGCCTGCCGTGGAGCGCCGGGAGAATCCGCCGCAAACGGCAAGCGGAGCTCGCCGCGCCCCTCGCCGGCGGGAGAGGCTACGACGATGGGGTAGGCGCCGTCGCGCGGCGGCTCGATGAGCAGGGAGAAGTCGTCGTAGAGCATTTCTATTCTGGTTCCTCACGAATACTTGACCGCGAAGCCCTGGCCGGACCTTGACAGGAGAACGACCGCGCTGGACCCCCTGCAGCTCTAACGGATATCCGATACCTTCCAGGCACCCTCAGAGGGACGTTGAAAGTAGACTGTGCTCGAGACTTTCTGCGGCCACTTTTGTGCAGGATAACCATAGAATACTTTTTCGACAGCCCTGCCACCGTAGTCAAAGTTGGGAAGCGCTTCAAGTGCATTGGCGAGCTCGCACGCCGGAGTACAGCCGGAGTAAGTGACCTCTACTTCTGCATTAGCGTTCTCAGTGTCGAGGTCGACGAATTTAATCATTCGGACTTCCGAGGTCTGGAATACCGCGTAGGACTTGCCATCGGTGTAGCGCGGCTTTCGTTCGAAGCTTTCCCAGCCGCTGGGTGGTGAGAGGGCAGGGACCTCATAGTAGGCAGTGCCGGGGCTAGGCTGGCCCGCACCCGTCGTATCGATGTGATAACGTCCCAGCAACGCCATGAAGGTCTTGAGCTTGTCTGTATTGAGCGCCTGGCCGGTAAGGCCGTGCGCGGTGGGGATGTTCCATGCGGGATGGAAGCTGAAATTGAGCACGGGCTCCCGATCGACTAGTGCCGCCTTTGCCAGCTCCAGGCCATGGTCCGGCTTTAAGCGCAGTGCGGCCAGTTGACTGTACAGTTGCTGTTGAAGCTCCGGTGACCAGCGAAAGGCGGCGAGATTTTGATGTTCGTGTAAAGCGAGATCCTGAAGGCGCCAGCCGTCGTCGAACAACTGGAACGCCGCCTCTCCATTGTGCGTAACTCCTTCCTCCCCTGTATACCGGGCGACAAGCTCTGGTAATCCCGCGTAGTGCCAGGTGAAAGTTGCGATTTTTAAGCTCTCGCCGCCTTGGGGTGGGCTGGTGATACCCGTTACCTCAATCAATTCTCGCTTCGCCGCCTGAGCAAGGGGTGCAGATTCAATGGCAGTGAAGTCCTGTGCAAAATATTTACGACCATTTGCGGTAAGGGTGTATCTTGTTGCCTCCCCGAAGCTCCTCGTGACGTTCCAGATGCCTTCCACCTGGCCAGCGTCATGATTGTCCTGAATTTTCCCCTCCTCTTGGAGGGGCAGCGCAACAACCGGCTTTGCGAATTCGGCATTTGCCTTGATCAGATCGGCAACACGAGGACGCGTGAGATCCTTAGATGAACAGCTTGTCAAGAGCGCCAATAAAAAGAGAGCGGTAGCAACTCGCCGAATCATAAAGCCTCCTTTAAATATTCAGGTTGGGTGGATACTCTGGAAGAATCCCGCATCAGCCGTTCCTAGAATCCACATCAAAGGCGCTAGCATTCCACGTCCTTCGAACGGCCGCGCAGTGCTATCCGGCATCCGGCCCAGCGAGGAGCAGGTGTAGTAGCGCACGCGGACACAGCGGGTTTCGAGCTGCTGGACGAGGGAGCCCTGGTCCCAGCGGACCAGTTGGCCGCGGATCAATTCGTTCCGCAAGGTGTCGGGATCGGTGGTGGGATTGGCGGCGGCCCGGGCGCGGACCGCGCGCTCGCCGATGCGGTCCTCCAGGTTGAAGGCGTCGACCTTGTTGATCACCAGGGCGACCGGCAGCTTGAGGCGGGCGGTCCTGCTCTGGCCGAAGTGCTCTTCCAGGTTGATGAAGATCCGGCCCAGGGCGTCCTCGGCCGGCAGCGCGCTGGGCTTCAGGGCATCGCGCGCTCCGGACAGGCGGTCCTGATATTCGAGCTGCACGGCCGGGATGGTGAAGGGATCGATCAGGAAGATCAATCCGCTGAGATATTCCTGATATTTGTGGAGGACCAGCCCTTCGGTCTCGCCGAAGGCCTCCCCCGCGGGATCATAGAGGTAGAGCACCCGGGAGCCCTGGCCGTTGCGCCGGAGCTCGAGGCTGAAGGCCCTTGGCAGAGAGGCCAGGGTCTTGGCCGGGGGGCGGCCCCGGCCAAGCTCCTGGCGCGCCCGCGCGAATTCCCCTTCGCTGTGGGTATCCACGAAGAAGGGGCTGAAGCCGAGCCGGGGAGCTTCGGCCGCGAGCCCCTGGACGGCGGCGAAGAGGTAGGCCGACTTGCCGACGGAGGGCCCGCCGAAGATGGGAATGAAAACCTTTCGGGACTCGACGTGCCCGGCCTTCAGCAGGTATCCGCAGGCCGGGTTGGGGCAGCGCGCCTGGAGCTCGCCGTGCCGCAGGAAGAAGGTCGCGGGCAGCCGGGTGCCGCACTTGACGCAGACATGGTGCAGGATGCCATATTGCGAGGGGATCAGGCGCCGGTGGATCTCGCCGCACCCGGGGCAGAAATATTCCGGCAGAGCGATCTTCTCATGGCACTCGGGGCAGACGGTGGAGAGCTTCCGCCAGGCGAGATAGCCGCGCTCGACGAGGTAGACGATCGTGAATCCCAGATAGATGAGCAGGAAGAACGCCAGGAGCACCGCGATGTGCAGGATGGAAAAGGCGAGAAAGAAGGCGGTGCCGAACAGGATGACCGACAGGCTCGCGGTCGCGCGCAGGATCGCCCCGCCCTTCGCGAGGTAGGTGCCGGACCAGAGCCTGCGTGCCGCTTCGAGCTCTTTGCGGGCGGAGACGAGATTGCGGCTCCAACTCTCGGCGATGGTGGCCTGGAGGTCCCGGTAGCCCTTCCCGAAGAAATAGCTCTTGACGGCAGGCTCCTGGATGGCGCTCACGGCGCCCGCCTCCCGGGCTTGACGTTGTTGGCGAACGCGAGGCCGTAGTTGCGCAGCGCGATGGCGGCGCCATAGAGGGCGGCGGCGGACAGCAGATAGGGTGCCGCATGGTAGAGGAGCCATCCGATCATATAGATGACCCCAAAGATCAGCAGCAATCCAAGACACCCAATGATTAATTGACCCATGGCCTAGGACCTCCGTTGATTCTCAGTCCCGGACGAACATCCCCACGAGACGGGCCCAGGGGCCTTTCCCCCGCGCCGCCAGGGCCTCTTCGATCTCCTGCCAACGGGTCGAGGAGAGCGGGTCGAGCCGGCCTTTCTTCAGGTTCTGGCGCACCTCGTCGAGCTTTTCCGGCTTGAGGCGGGAGATCGCGAGGACGAGCCCTTTCCGCGCGGCGCCCTCGATGGCGGCCAGCGGCCGGAGTTCCGCGCGGCCGGGGTCGAATCCGAGCCAGAAACGGAGCGCCGAGTGGAGCTCCTCGGGCCAGGGGCTCTTGCGCCGGGCCTGGAGGAAGGCGAGATAAAACCTTTCGAAAACCGGGGCGCGCGAGGCCACGAAGGTGGCGAGCAGAACGCTCTGGTGCTCGCCGCGGGTCCCGGCGCGGTCGAGAGCCGGCCGCAGGAACGTCGCCAGGAAGGTCTCATGCTCCTCGGGCCGGAGATCCGGCAGGGCGGCGCGAACGGCGTCGAGCCGGAGCTCGGCGAGCGGCGTCCGCGCGTCCTGGGCGGCCGCGAGAAGGCGCCGCAAAAGGGGCCGGTCCGGCCGCAGGGGGACCGCGAGCGCCGCGGCCGACTCGGCGACCAGGCGCGCCAAGCCGTCGCCGTCCCGCTCGTCCGGAGCGAGAGGGACCGCGAGGTTGGTCAACCGGAGGCACTCGGCGGCCAGCTCGTCGGAAAGGGGATGGCCGGCGCTCCGCTCGCGCAGCCAGGAGACGGCGAGCGGCACGCGCTCCAACTCGGGGATCTCCAGCCATTCACCGATCAGGATCTCGAAACCTCCCTCCTGGTCGAGCTGGCGGCGCACCGCCCGCGCCGCGGCCGGATCGGTCGCGGCGAGCACGCGGCCGAGGGCGCGGCCCGCGCCCTCCGGCGTCCAGGCCGCGGCGAGCCGGCGGCTGACGGCCGCCAGGGCTTCCGGCCGGCGGGGAACGGCGTTGAGGAGAGCCTGTCCGGCCGGGTCCGAGGCCGCGCACCGGATCAGGGCCGCGATCTCCGGCTGCTCCCAGACCGGTGTCTTCCCCAGGGTCTCCAGACAGGTCCAGGCCGCGTGGAGCAGGAACGCCAGGGCTTCCGGAGACAGGCTCCGGGCGGCCGGCTCGAGCTGGCGCCAGAGCGGGTCCTGGAGCGCCCGCGCCGCGGTCTCGGGGCCCGCTCCAGGAAGGCGGGACCAGGTGGCCTTCGCCGCTGCGAGGCCCTGTCCGCGCTCCACGACGTGCCGGCGGACGAGCGCCAGCCAGGCCCGCCAGGCGAGGTCCCGATGGCCGGGGGCGCCGGTCTCCCGCGCGCCGTCGGCGAGGAAGCGGACGAGCATCTCCGCCTCTTCCGGCCGGGCCAGGGTTTCGCTTGTCTCCCCGAGGATCTCCAGGAGCTCGCCCCGCTCCCGGCTGGTCGCGTACCGGGCGGCGAACGAGATCATTCCGGCGAGCCGCTCGCCGCCCGGCGTGCCCGGAGCCTCGGAGAGCTCGAAGAGATGTATGGCCGAGACGAGGTCCGGCGCGGGCCGCCGGGCCTCGAACCGCCGCATGAAGGTGAAAAACCTTTCCAATCGGCCGGGGTCCCCGGCCAGCCAGCGGGACGCCACGGCGGGGTAGTCGTCGTCGGTCCCGGGGACCTCGCTCTGCTCGCCGGTCTCGAGATCGAACATGTAGAAACGGTAGCGGCGCTCGGATTCATCGAAGGTGAAGCCGGTCTCGCCCGTGGTGCCGTTGAGGTCGGCGCAGCCGCGCGGATCGTCCTGATAGCTCGACGAGCTGAGCGCCCACGCCTGGAGCGGGGGGAAGAGCTTCTGCAGGCAGGCGATCCAGTAGAGGACGTTGGTGGGGCTGTCGCGAATCACGAGAGAGCGCGAGGTCTCCACGCCCAGCAGGACGGCGCGGCCCATCCGGGCCAGCAGCTCGGCACGCCCGGGTTGCTCGCCCAGGAGCTCGCGCAGCTCCGCGATCCGGAACGATTCCGCCGGCCGGATCGCGTCGAGCTCGGCCACCGGCAGGGGAGGAGGCGACTCCTCGGTGTCCCGCGCGGGATCGAGCGCGTCGGTCCAGCCGCTCCATTCATAGAGATCGATCGGCCAGAGAGCCGGCGCCGCGCCGTCTTCCAGCACCAGGGTATGGGCGAAGAAGTTTCCCCAGCGGCCGCTGTAGTCCCGTCCGGTGTAGACGGAGCGGGTCAGCGCGAGGCGGCCGGACTCCAGACGGTAGGCGCGGAAGGCGCGCGGGAAATCGCGCGCGATCTCTTCGGCGGTCGGCTCCAGAGGGGCGCTCCGCGGGGGGCGATAGACGCCGCGCCGCTCGATCTCGCGCTGCTCGTCCGGACGGATGCCGGGCGTGAGCGCGCGGGTCTGGAAGCCGGCGTTGCCCGACTGGCCCCGGCGGCAGGAGGTGTAATGCAGCTGCAGCGCCTTCATCATCTCCCTCCGGGACGCCGGGCGGCGGGGAGCAGCCCGTGTTGATGGAGCAGCCAGAGGAACGGGTCCTCGACCCGCCGCGGCAGGACGCGCGGGATCTTCTGATCGCCGTGCGGATTGCAGCCGAGCGCCGTGAGGCCGAAGAAGCCGAACCTCTCGAAGCGGCTCTCGATCTGCTCCTGGAGGACCCGGCCGTCCCACTCGGCCAGGAGCGACTGCATCTCGGCGTTGACGGCGTGAAAATCGGCCTCGTCGAAGCCGGACCGGTGATCGGGATCGGACCGGAGCTGGAATTGGGGATCGACCAGCGGCTCGACGGCGTCGAATTTCGAGAACGCCACGGCGAGCGGTGTGGAGATCCGCGCGTCGGGCGGCAGGCCGCGCCTTTCGAGGATCAGGTGGGTGACGCGGGTCACGATGTCCGCCGCGTCGGTGTTGCGGGACGGCAGGGGCACGGAGCCGTCGAGATGATCGCGGACGCGATCGAGCTGCAGCGGATCGAGGAGCAGGATGATGCCGTCCGAGCGATAGATGTATTTGTTGACCGTGCTCATCGTGTCCTGATCGTTGAGGTCCTCGCCCGCGGTGTCGAAAAAGACGAGCGTGACCAGCCCCTTGATGGCGCGCCGGCCGAACAGGTCCTTGCCGGTGAACGTCAGGGTGTAGACGAGGGGGATCTGGACCTTACGGTCCGACAGCGCCGAGATGGTGCCTCGGATCACCGTGCCGTGCCGGAAGATCGGCTCGTAGAAGCTCTCCCGGTAGCGCCGGATCGTGTGATCGTTCAGGGGCTCGAGCAGCATCCCGAGATCGGGGCCGGCGTGCTTGCGGATCTGCTCGATCAGCACGGCGAGGTAATGGCTCTTGCCCGCGTCCTTGGCGCCGATCACGGAAAAGATCAGGTTGCGGAATTGCCCCATGGTATGCGGCAGCTCCATGTGGCAATGCGGGCACAGCCGCTTGCGGCTCCGCTGGCCGCAGGCGGGGCAGCGCTGCTCGCGCCGGAAGCCTCCCTCGGCGGGAAGCACCCTGCCCATGGGGGCGGAATCCTCCCACACCCGGGCCCGCACCTCGTCCCGTTCCGGCGCGCAGCGGGAGGCCGGGCTGGCGCAGCGGAACGGCGTGTCCCGCAGCCGGAACGGCTCGAAGCAGTAGGGGCAGATCTCCTTGCGGAAGCTCGCCTTGAGGAGACTGATCATCGGCGCATTCGTCCTCGCTCTCTCTTGGGAGGAAGACACGGAATGGAAAGGGATTGTTGAGGCGGTCAGCCGAGGAGCAGGAGCTCCTTCTCCGCCGGCAGTAGGCGGATCTCCCGGGCCGCCGCGGCGTCCTGGAAAAAGAGCTTCACGTAGAGCCGGTGATGCCAGCAGTGCTCGGGGACGGGGAGGCGCGCGCGCCCCTTGTCGAGCCGTGTGGCGGGCGCTTCCCCAAGGCTCTCTCCGTCCCTGGGCGAGAGCGGAACGCCCTGCGCCTTGCCCACCATCAGGAGCGGGGGCACCTCCGTGCCGTCCGCGGCTCCGCTGGTCAGCTCGACCCACGCCTCGACCACCTTTCTGCTCAGGAGCGCCTTCTTGACCACCACCCGATAGGAGACGCTGAGCGCCTGCCCCATGCTCTCGACCACGCGGGCGGGAGGGGCGTAGAGGTCGCTCCCCGCCGCCCGGGCGAGCACGGCGAAATAGTGAGGACGGCGCTCGGCGTGGGGGAGCACCCAGCAGCCGGCGCGGTCGTACTCGGCGCGGGTGACCCGGGCACGTCCGCCGTTGGCTTTCAGAGGGTCCTCGGCGTGGCGGTCATAGGCCCAGGTGACCAGGCTTTCCGAGGTCCCGGGCGGCCAGCTCCAGGTGAGCGCGAGATTGGGACCGGACCGCCGGGCGGTGAGCCCGGTCACGGCGTCGAGGCTCAGGAAGTGGGGACCGCTCACCGCCGGCTCCGGACAGGGCACCCGGCCCCGCAACGCGAAGACGGCGTAATGCCAGGCCACGCCCGCCGGAGCTTTGAGGTCGTCGCAGGAGGCGCTTCGCCCCTCGCCCACGAGGTCGCCGTCCTCGGCGTGGCGCGGCGCGCCGCCGGACTTGCGCAGCAATCGGTAGGTGAGGCTCCGGCTCGTCGCCGGCGGTCGCCAGGTCAGACGGAATCCAGAGGCCAGGGGAGAGGCCCGGAGGTCGGTGGGAGAGGGCGGCGGGCTCGCCGAGATCTCCTGCAGCGTGGGCTCGTGATCGGCGCACACCGCCAGGGCCTCTTCAAAGCGGTCGAGAGCCCCTTCGCCGTCTCCGGCCCGCCGGCGCTTCAGCCCCTCCTGGAAGAGGGCCTCGGCCTTCTTCAACCCTTCCCGGATCCGCTGCCGCAAGCCTTCGAGACCGGCCTCGCCGTGCGTCCGCGCGAAGCGTTCGATGGCGGTCAGCGCGGCCGTCAGCTGCCGGGCCGTCAGCAGCGCCTCGATGGCTTCGAGCGCCTGCTCTCTCTCCCGCTGTCTCTCTCCGGCACGGCGGCGGGCGTCGATCGCCTTCTGCCAGCCGGGCCAGTAGAGTAGGGCTCTCTCGAAATATTGCCGGGCCCGCGGAAAATCGCCTTCCAGGGCGAGCCTCTCCCCCTCCGCCAGGAGACCCTGGACGAGCGGCGCGTCGCCCGTCCGGCAGCCACAGCTCGCGCAGGCGGCCTGGCTGGTGGGATTGCTGGCGCCGCACCGCGGACACGCCATCTCGAGCGGCTCGCCGCAGGAGGCGCAGCGAACGGCTCCGGCGGAGGCGAGCGCGGAGCAGAAACCGCAGACCTTGAGCGTCTCGGCAGGCAGCTCGCTTTCGTTCCCCTGAATCAGCCATTTGCGCGTGGCGGCGAGATCCTCGATGAAGGCGCGGGCGCTCTCCGCCGCCACCCCGCGCTGCCGGGCCTGCCGGATGAGGGTATCCATCTCCTGCCTGGAGAGGACGCCGTCGCTGGCCGCCAGCTCGATGTTCGCTTTCAGGCCCTCCATGGCCTCGATCGCGAGAGTATTGTCGTAGCGGGTCTTGGGGCCGTCGTCCTGGAACAGGGCCTTGCAATATCCGGCGAGGTCGTTGCGCATCGAGGCCTCGGCGTCCGTGCGGCCCGTGCGCAGGCTCTCCTTGTAGATCTCGTCGGCCCGGCCGCACAGGGCCTTGGGGGACGACTGCGGCTTCATCCCCAGGAATTCGTACAGATCGGCGAAGCCCAGGTGGTCCAGGCCCTGCCGGATCTTCCGCGCCTGCCCCGGATCGATCGTCTCGCGCGAGGCGCGCGGCTTTTTCTCTTTTTTTCCGATGTCCCCCACGCGGAGGCCCGCCGCCGCCACGCGCCGGAGCACCTCCTCGCGGGAGATGGCGGGCGCGAAGCGCTGGACGAGCTTTTCGATCTGCTCGGGGCCGCAGGTCCCGGCGCCGGTTTGCAGGACGGCGATGGCCTCGTCGAGCTCCTGGAGCCGTACCACGTCCGCCTGCTGCTTTTGCCGCCGTGCTTCCTTCGCCTCCAGCCGGCGGGTCTCCGGATTTTTCAGGACGCTCTCGATCTCCGGCAGCAGGCCGAGGCCGATCTCCGCCTTCCGCCGCAGCTTCGGGCTGCCCTGGCTGCGGTCCCGGGCCCAGGCCCGCCGCCGCTCCTGAACGTGGAGCGCGATCACCTGCCAGTCGTCGACGTCGGGATCGAGCTCGAGCAGCAGGAAGAAGTTGGGCCGGGCGGACAAGGATAGGCTCCAGATCGTTGCTGCTCGATTCTCCTCGAGCTCGATCACACTTTCCGGTTGTTGGGGTTCGTGTTCTCCTCGATCTTCGCCTGGCAGAGGGCCGTCTGTGCCTGGAGCTTCAGGAGGAAGGCCTTGTTCCAGCCGATCCCGAATCCCAGCAGGCCCACGACGAGGATTCCGATCAGGGGCCAATTGGTCGTGGGCGGCGGGACCGGCTGAGCGGCGGGTGCGAGGCCCCAGGTGCTGAGCGCGCTGAGCACCGCGTTCGATGGCGAGGCGGTCACCTCGGTATAGACGCTGTACGTTTTGCCGAGACAGCCGCCGATCAGGGCACCCATCAGGGTGTAGACGAGCACCAGGACCTGCGCCCGGCTGTAGAGGCGGGTCGCGAATTTGTAGATCACCTTGGGATCATATTGGGTCATCGCCGGCGCTCCTCTTCCTGCTTAACCGAGAGCCACATACAGGATCTTCGAAAGCCATCCGCCGAGCAGCAGGATCAGCGCGACGGCCGGAGCTGACGCCACCTCGGGCAGCTTCGACACCTGTGTGCAGCCGCCGTACAGGAGCAGAACCGTGTAACAGAAGGCGAAGAGGAAAAGCACCCCGATGACCTGCAGGTTGTCGAATCCGAGAATGGTGGCGAGCAGGCCGATGAGCCCGAGAGGGAAGAGCGAGACCCCGGCGATCAAGGCATCGCCGCCGAGAGTCCCCTGACCTCGAAAGACAATACGGGCGAGATACACCGCGCAGGCGATGCTGACGAACGGGACGAAGCCCAGGAGGATCAGCCCGATCGTGTGCCCCACTCCCAGTTGGCCGCCGGCGCCGCTCTCGATACGCACCGCGCCGATCCCCAGACAGAGCGCGGAGAACACGGCGAAGGCGAGCCCGGCCTCCAGGCTTCGTTGATTGCCGAGGCTCGCCACCGCCTGCGCGATCCCGCCCACCGGACGGAGAGCGATGAAGCGCAGCGATTTGAACGCGTCCAGGAACGATTGCTTCGCCCGCTCGCCGACCTCGCCCGTGGTGGGGGCTTTCTGCATGGTAGTGCCGCAGGCCGAGCAGGTGGGCGCGCCTTCGGCAACTTGAACACCGCACGTCTGGCAGTACATGTCGACTCCTTCCCTGGTCCGAAGATCAATAACCAAACCGGCCATTCTCTTGATATTTCCGGAGCTTCTGCCGGATGACGAGCGCCGATACCAGCAGGATGGTACCCAAGCCTGCCAAGTAAGTCAGGGCC
>DASXJP010000223.1:0-5370 GCA_036497345.1 Thermoanaerobaculia bacterium | reverse complement strand
AGGAGGGCCAGGCATGTTTTGTCCCGAATGTGGCGGCGAGTACCGGGAAGGGTTCACCCATTGCGCGGACTGCGACGTCGACCTGGTGGAGAGCCTGCCTTCCCTGAAGCAGGAGGAGAAGGTGCCCGACACGGGTCTGGTGACGGTGCTGGAGACCGACGACCCCGCCGAGCTCCTTCTCGCCGAGTCCCTGCTGCGGGAGGCCGGGATCCCTTTCGTCAAGCGGGGTGACTACCTGCACAACCAGTTCGTCTTCGGCGCTCTCGGCCTGGGATTCAACGACGTGGCGGGAGCGGTGGTGATCCAGGTCGCGAAGGAGCACGCCGAGGCCGCGGACCAGGCGCTGGAGGAGATCAGGGCGGTCGAGGAGGAATCCCAGGGCGGGGAGGGGCTGGCGGCGGAGCTCGAATGAGCGCCGAGGCGGCCGAGGGAGAGGAAGGCGGCCTCGTCTGTGCGAATTGCGGCAGCCCCCTGCTGAAGACAGACGAGGAGTGCACGGTCTGCGGCGGGGGGCTGGCTCCCGCCCCGTCCGCGGAGGCCCCGGCCGAGCCGGTGGAGATGACGCCGGAATCCCGCCGGCTCCACTACCTCGAGATCGCGCTGGTCCTCGGCGTCGGGTTTTTCTGGTCCACGTTCTATTCCCTGAAACACTGGTGGGGTAATGTGGAGCCCTCTCCCTGGACCGAGCTCGACGCCCTGCGATACATCATCGACGCCGCCCTCTCGATCTCGGTGCTCGCCTACGTCCTCCACTGGCAGGGGCGCAGCCTGCGGACGATCGGCTTGACCTTCCGGAAATCGGACCTCCCCTGGGCGCTGGCGATCTGGTTTTTCAGCCGGCTGATGACGTCGGCCGTCTATCAGAACATCCACGGCTTCGCGACTCCGAGGCACGTGCCGGTCGGCTACGACGGGCCTCTGCGATGGCTGGCGGTGATCCCCGGCGCGGCGCACGAGGAGCTGATCGTGCGGGCGTTCCTGATGACGGAGGTCGCCGAGCTGTCGGGGAGCTGGGCGCTCGCGGTGCTCGTGAGCGTCGGATTCCAGACCCTCTATCACCTATATCTGGGGACCCCGGGGGCCCTGATCGTGGCGGGAGGGTTCTTCGTCTCGGCGGTCTTCTACGCGAGCACGCGCCGGATCACGCCGGTGATCCTCGCGCACGCGCTGCACAACTTTTATTGGCTGTCCGGCCCGTAGAGGTCACGCCCGCTCCTCGATCACCTCCAGGATGGGCCGCGCCAGGTAGATCCGCCGCCAGGAGCGGCCGGTCACCTCCTCGAGCAGGCCCTCACTCTGGAGGAGCCCGATGGCCTGCCGGGCCGTGGGGCGGGACGAGGTCAGGATCTGAGCGGCCCGGGCAGCAGTCAGGTAGGGGTTCACGAACAGCTCGTCCAGGAGCCTCAGCGCGTTGGGCTTCTTGCCCAATCGCTCCCGATGGATCTCCCGCAGGTCCATGAGCCGGCTCGCCTGGAGGACGGCCGAGCGCGCGGTCTGTTCCACTCCGATGAGGAAGAAATGGAGCCAGCCGGACCAGTCGCCGTCCGTCCGCACCCGCTGGAGGCGGTCGTAATACTCCTGGCGGTGGGCCTCGATGTAATCGGAGAGGTAGAGCAGCGGCTGCGAGAGGCGGCCCCGCTCCACCAGGAACAGGGTGATCAGCAGCCGGCCCACCCGTCCGTTTCCATCAAGGAAGGGGTGGATCGCCTCGAATTGCTCGTGCATCACGGCGCACTGGACGAGGTCCGGAAAGCGGTCGCGGTCATGGAGGAAGGACTCCCAGTTTCCCAGGCAGTCCATCAGGGCGTCGGCCGGCGGCGGCACGTAGGGTGTGGTCGCGGGCGTGCTGCCCGCCGGACCGATCCAATTCTGCGAGCGGCGAAACTCCCCAGGGGTGGCCTGTTCTCCTCGCACTCCCTCCATCAACCACTCGTGAAGCTCGCGGACGAGACGCAGCGAGAGGGGGAGCTCGCGCAGGCGCCCCAGCCCGAGCTCCAGGGCCGCGACGTAGTTCCGTACCTCCCGGATGTCTCCGTCCGCGAAATGCTCCGGCTCGGCCTCGTCCAGCAGCAGGTCCGAGAGGCTGGCCCGGGTCCCCTCGATACGCGAGGAGAGGACCGCCTCACGCCGTACGTAGGGGGCGATCAGGAGATGGGGATTGGGGAGCTGCCGGCCGAGGCCCGACAGCTCGCTGAGCGCCGCGTCGGCCCGGGAGAGGGCGAGTACCAGGGAGGAGTCGTATGCCAGCTCCGGAGGGAGGGGAGCGGGAATGAAGGCGACGTACCCTCCGGGAGCCTGGACGACCCGGCCGGCCTTGGGATCTCGGAAGTCGGAAGGGTTCACGGGGGCTCCAGAGCTCGGAAAGAAAACGTCCCGATTCTTTCAAAGCTCGGCGAGCTTGGAAAGAGGGCTTTCCGTTCTCCGGGATCTCGTAAAGAAATCGTCCGTTTTCTTTCAAAGCTCCGCGGGGTTTTCAAGGAAGCTTGCAAAGCCCGCAGACTCGCGAGGCTACTCGTTGTCGCCGTCGCGCTGGAAGTCGGGGTTGGGGTTCGCGGTCTCGAAAATGGTGTTCGCCGTCTGGGTACCACCACCGAAGGTCCGCCGCTGCTCGGCCTGGGTCAACGGGCGGAACAGCTCGTCGCTGAGTCGCTCCTTCTTCTTCTTCATCGGGATCTCCTTTCGTGGGGACAGTTATTCGTTGTCGCCATCGCGCACGGTGTCGCCGACACCCGTCGAGGTGTTGTAGGTCTCGTAGAGGGTGACCGCGGTCTCGGTGCGAGGGATGGCCGATCCGCTGATCCACTTCTGCTCGGCGGGGGTCAGCGGCCGGAACAGCTCGCCGCTGAGCCTCTCCATCTTCTTCTTCATGCGTATTCTCCTTTCTGGGCGCCGGCCAGGGCGGCCGGCCGTTCCGCCGAGGAACGCCACTCGGCGGTGTAGGGGTCGTAGGCGCACTTGGACGGCTTGGAGTAGAGGTCCCGCCCATCCTGGATGTAGGCCCGGCAGTCGACGCAGACGTAGCGGAATTCGCAGTCCTTGCAGACGTCGATCCGGTCCTTGTTGATCGACCAGAGGGCGGCGAAGTCGCGGTGGGCGAGGGCGCTGTGCAGGGAGGTCTCGCGCGCGTTGCCGAACGACCGCGGCAGCGACGGGCAGTTGCGGATCTCGCCGCGGGCGTCCACCGAGATCTTCCGGTTCAGGCAGGTGTTGTGCCGCTGCGCCTCGGCGAACGTCTCGAGGTTGACCGCGAAGTAGCCCGGATGGACCTGGCCGCAGCAGGAGGGGGAGCTGACGGCCTCCCTGCAGTATTCGAGGGTCACGCCGGTCTGCGTAGGAGGAAGCCGCCGGCCCTCCGGGGCGGAATGGACCACGATCCTGCTGATCCGCTGGTGCTCCCGGGCGAGGTCGAGCAGGGCCTCGGGAGTGAGCTCGGCGTGGAATCCCACCAGCAGGTCGAGCGAGCGCAGCCGGCCGTAGCGGGCGGCCTCCAGGATCGCCCGCAGCTCGGCCGGCGAGGGGCCGTGGAAGCAGCGCACCTCCAGCGCCTTGCAGCCGAGGTCGTCGAGCTCGGCCAGGAGGCGGGCGTAGTCGTGGTCGGAGCGGGCGTCGACGTCGAGGATGGCGTTGGTGATCCGCTCGGGCGCCTCCCAGGTGAGATCGATCGGCGGGAAGCGCTCGGGATCGTCGCACCAGAAGCCGAATTCATTCTGGAGCAGGAAGCCGAAGTACTCGTCGATCTCCTCGTCGTATTCGTGCTCGTAGGCCGCCTTGATCTCCGCCACCGTCTTGCCGGCGTGCTCGGTGAGGATCTCGTACAGGCCGTTGGGGATGAATTGGAACGACTGCCGCTGCACGTCGCAGAGGAGGCTCCGGCGCGCCCCCTTCACCGGGAGGCAGCACGCGAAGAGCTGGAAGACGGGCGCGCCGGCGTCAGCTCTCATCGTTGGGACCGAGGCACCGGGAGATCGGCTTGCGGAAGCTGCCGCAGACGTAACCCACGGCGCGGTGGGGGCGGCACTCGACCAGTCGCAGCACCGTGGCGCGCGTGGCGCGGGGGTGGAGGAACCGGTAGCCCACAGGAGCGATCCGCCGCCCGTCGGGGGAAAGCCGGGCGAAAAGGTCGCCGTCACGGTCGTCGTCCATGGTCTTCCTTCCGCAGGAGGAGCTGCGCGATCTTGCGCTCCAGTTGGTAGTTGCAGGGGTGTGACACCATGCCGAGCTGCCCGACCGGATTGACCTCCAGGAAGACCTCGCGGCCGTCCGGGGTGACGAGCAGGTCGAGCGAGCCGGTTTCCAGCTCCAGCCCCTCCATCAGCCGGAGGAGGCGCTCGGCCAGGTCGGGTGCCAGGCGGTAGGGCACGTTGCGGTTCGGCCGCTCCCGGTTGTACTGCCGGAAGTCGACGCGGGTCTGCGGATCGTTCTGCGAGAAGATCGCCATGGCGTGGAATTCGCCGTCGAGATAGAACACCCGCAGCTCGTAGGCCTTCGCGATCCGCTCCTGGAAGAGCGAGGGGGCGAAGCGTTCGGGCAGGGCCGCGATCTCCGCCTCTCCCAGGAGGGTGGTGTACAGGAAGTGGGAGACCTCCCCGGCGATGAAGGCCTCGACCTCGCCGATGGGCTTGGTGATGACGGCGCCGTGCTCCGCGCAGAAGCGGCGCAGCGCCTCCCGCTCGGTGGTCACCAGAGTGGCCGGGGTGGCGATCCCTTCCCGCGCGGCGCGCCGGAGCACGTCGAGCTTGTTGAGATTCGACCGCCGCGGATGGCTCAGCCAGGGGAGGTGGTCGAAGCTGGAGAAGACGAGGTCGCTGAGGCGCCGGGACTCCAGGGTGAGATGGCGCCGGAGCTGGTGGTGAAGCGTATGGTCGTCCGCTCCGGGTTGGATAAGCAGGTCGACCGTCTCGTGGCGCCGCTCGTAGAGCCAGCGCCGGAACCAGACGGCGCCGATCTCCTGGAGCGGCAGCTCGAGCCCCTCGCTCTCGAAGCGGAGCGACAGCTGGCCGTCGACAATCTCGATCCGGAGCTCAGAGCGCCCCTCGATGTCGTCGCCGTTGAGGCGCAGGCAGCGGCCGCCGAGCGCCTCCACCCAACCCATGACCTCCTCGGTCGTGGGCTCCAGCGAAGACTGGCTGAGGATCAGGATCAACGGCGTCTCCTCCTCAAAAAGCTAGTGCCCGCCGGGGAGGGGATTGGGACACCCCCCGGGAGTTGTTGACGTGGGGTGCGGGGCTGGCTTAGGGAGCGTCACGGAACAACCGTAGCATCTTTACGATTTTTGTTGTATCCTTGGGAGAGAATGTGCGATGAAGACACGATTCGGCGGCGGTTCGAACTTCTCGCTCCCTCTCTCGACGAGAGGACTCGTCGTCTGAC
>DASXJP010000222.1:0-7662 GCA_036497345.1 Thermoanaerobaculia bacterium | reverse complement strand
TGCCCCCCTCCCTGCGTAGAGAGGATCGGAAGGCAGTTGATCCGCTCTGATCCGAACCGAAAAAAACGACCCGGAGCCGCGGTCGTGAAGAAAGAAGGGCATATGCGTAAGAAGAGATGGGTGATCGCTGGTGCCGCGGTGGTGCTCGTGGGAGGGACTCTGGTCGTTGCCCGCGCTACCACCAAGTCGAAGCCCGAGGTGCTCGAATCCCCATTCCGCCTCGGCAAGGTGCAGTCCGAGGACCTCCAGGTGAGCGTGCGCGAGGTGGGCGTGGTGGACCCCGACATCAAGGTGGACGTCAAGTCCGCTGTTTCCGGCCGTGTCATGGGCCTGCGCGTGCGGGAGGGGGACATCGTGAAAACCGGCCAGGTGATGGCCGAGGTCGAGCCCGACGTCAATCAGGCGCAGTCGCTCTCCGACGTCAAGGGCGCGGTCAGCCAGGCCGACATCAAGCTGCGCGACGCCGAGCGGGCGCTCGCCACCCAGAAGTCGCTGTTCGACAGCGGGCTGATCCCCAGCCAGACCCTGAAGGACTATCAGACCTCGCGCGACCTCGCCGCCGACGCCCTGGCCAGCACCAAGTCGCGCTATCAGATCGTCGAGGATCACGGGATTCCGATCTCCGGCGCCTCCAACAGCCAGCAGGCGCGCGTCACGGCGCCGATGTCCGGGGTGGTGATCAAGAAGGGGGTCGAGCTCGGCGAGACCGTGACCTCCGGCGTCTCCTCGTTCAACGAGGGCACGGTGATGTTCACCGTGGCCGATCTCAAGTCGCTGATCATCCGGGTCAATCTGAACGAGGTCGACATCGCCAAGGTGCGGGTGGGCCAGCCGGTGCGCGTCACGCTCGACGCCTACCCGCAGAAGGTGTTCGACGGCAAGGTGCGCTTCGTGGCCCCCGCCGCCAAGGTGGTGGACAAGATCAAGGTTTTCGAGATCGAGGTCGCCCTCGCCAAGCTCGACGACGCGTTCCGCACCGGCATGAGCGCCAACGTCGAGATCCTCGGCGAGCGGCGCGCCAACGCGATGTCGATCCCGCTGGAGGCCCTGCAGCGGCGCGACGGCCAGCCGGTGGTCTACCGGCTGAAGAACGGCCTGCCCGAGAAGGAGGTCGCCAAGGCGCGCGAGGCCCTGAACGGCCGCAGCAAGTTCGTCTGGCTCTCCGAGAACTGGAAGCAGTACTTCGAGCCCGTGCCGGTCAACGCCGGTATCGCCACCCTGGAGCGCGTCGAGGTCCTCTCGGGCCTGCGCCCGGGCGATCAGGTGGCCCTCGAGGACGTCACCCGCAAGAAGGTCGAGAAGGACGACGAGAACAACTAGCCGAGACCGGTCAGAAAGAAGGGGAGGAATCAATCATGAACATCATCGAAACCCGGCGGCTGGAGAAGACCTACGGCAGCAACGGCACGGCGGTCCACGCCCTGTGTGGCATCGATCTGAGCGTCGACAGCGGCGAATTCGTGGCCCTGATCGGACCCTCGGGCTCCGGCAAGAGCACGCTGATGGCGATCCTCGGCTGCCTCGACGTGCCGACCGGCGGCACCTACGCGCTCGACGGCCGGCAGGTGGAGAAGCTCTCGGGGGCCGATCTGGCGGCGATCCGCAACGAGAAGATCGGCTTCGTGTTCCAGCAGTACAACCTGCTGCCGAAGGCGACCATCCTGCGCAACGTCGAGCTCCCCATGCTCTACGCGGGCGTCGCGCGCCGCGAGCGCCGACGGCGGGCCCTCGAATTGCTCGAAAAGGTGGGCATCCCCGACAAGGCCAACGCGCTGCCGGCGCAACTCTCCGGCGGCCAGCGCCAGCGCGTGGCGATCGCCCGCGCCCTCGCCAACCGGCCGGCCCTGCTGCTCGCCGACGAGCCCACCGGCGCCCTCGACACCAAGACGGGTGAAGAGGTGCTGGGGCTCTTCCGCGAGCTCCACTCGCAGGGGAACACCGTGGTGCTGGTGACGCACGACCCCGGCATCGCCGCCCGCGCCGAGCGCCGCGTCGAGCTGCGCGACGGCCTCATCCTGCTGGAAGACTGCGAGGAGAAGGCGGCATGAGCACCACCGGCGCCTTCCGCGAGCGTCTGCACGAGGCGTGGACCGAGCTCCGCGGCAACCCCGGACGCTCCTTCCTCCAGGCCCTGGGCGTGATGCTGGGAGTCGCCTCGGTGCTGGGAGGCTTCTCGATCTCCGACAGCCAGCGGCGGCAGACGGAGCGCATCTTCGCCCGCATCGGCGGCATCGACAAGCTGAACGTGCTGCCCACCGATACCGTGTATCAGGGGACCCCGAGCGCCCTGCGCAACGCCAACCTCGGGCTGCGGCTGGAGGACGCGCTCGAAGGGGGGAAGGTCCCCACCGCCAAGGCGGTCAACGCCACCAGCGTGCTCAAGAACGCGCGGGCCCGGGTGCGCTCGGAATTCGCCGACCAGGACCGCGACGTCAACGGCATCGGCGCCGACTACGTCCCCCTGAACGGCTATGAGGTCGAGCAGGGGCGCGATTTCTCGGCCCACGATTTCGCCGCCGGCTCAGCCGTGGCCATCCTCGGCTCCGAGGCGGCGAGCGTCTTTTTCCCCACCGGGGACATCGTGGGCAAGCACCTGCGCGTCGGCGACGTGCCGGTGACGGTGATCGGCGTCTTCCAGGAAAAAAACTTTCGTTTCCGCGAGGGGCAGCGCAACATCTTCGCCTGGCGCAATAAAATCATCGCCGTCCCTTCAGGATTGGTCGCGGCGCGCATGAACGGCGACGTCTATCACCGCGTGGACCGCGTCACCTTCCGGGTCCCGGACCTCAAGGCGATGGCCGATTTCTCCAAGGAGCTGAGCTCGCTGGTCACCACCAATCACCGCCTGCAGGACGACTACCGGCTCGACGACGTGGGCAAGCGTCTGCAACGCCAGCTCAGCCAGGGGGACGTCTACAACATGATCTTCATGCTCTCCGGCGTGCTGGCGCTGATCGGCGGCGGCATGGTCAACGTCAACATCCAGCTCGCCTCGCTCAAGGAGCGGGTGCGCGAGGTGGGGGTGAAGATGGCGATCGGCGCCTCCGGAGGCGAGGTCTTCAAATCCTTTATGACCGAGGCCCTGCTGCTCACCCTGCTCGGCAGCGCCGTGGGGTACGTGGTCGGCATCGCCTTCTCCTTTGTGATCGCGAAATCGATCGGCGTGCCGCTGACCCTGTCGCCGTTGAGCTTCCTCTGGGCCACGCTGATGGCCCTGATCTTCGGCTTCCTGTTCGCGCTCTATCCGGCCGCCAAGGCCAGCCGTCAGTCGCCGATGGAGGCGCTGCGCTATGAATGATGTTCTGATGATGCACCCGACCGCGGCCCTCGCGGGCACCACCCGCCGGCGCCGCACCCTCGGCACCCGCGTCGCCCTGGTGTGGGAAGTGATCGCCGGCGGCCTCATCGAGCTGTGGTCGCACAAGTTGCGCTCGCTGCTCACCCTGACCCTGCTGATGCTCGGCGTGTTCGCCCTGGTGGTGATGAGCTCGGTGCTCGACGGCGTCAAAGACAAGGTTTCCACGGGTTTCGCCGGCATGAGCTGGGACGCCACGGTGATCCTCGTCCCCCGGCAGCCGAAGACCTCGGAGGAGCAGAAGCGCTTCGCCATGAGCTCCGGCCTGCGCTATGAGGACCTCGCCCGCCTGGCCGCGTCCCATCCGAAGGTGCTCGGCTTCTCCCCCCGCGCCACCGAGCGCAGCGTGGTGCGGACGGCCACCGGCGGCGAGCGCATCTTCGTCAACGGCGTCACCGCCGACTATTCCTTTCTGATGAACCGCCTCATCGGCCTCGGCCGTGGAATCACGGCGGACGACCAGCGGCGGCACTCGACGGTGGCGGTGGTGGGCGCGACGCTCGCCGCCAAGCTCTTCGGCGGCAGCGATCCGGTGGGGAAGGATGTGGTGATCGAAGGCACCCCCTATCGCATCATAGGCGTGCTGGCCTCGGGGCAGATGTTCAACGAGGAGATGTATCAGGACGCCAACGGCGCCCTGATCCCGCTCGAGACCTACATGGACCGCCTGGACAAGGACCACCAGCTCACGCAGGTCACGGTGAAGCTGAAGGCCAAGCGGGACCTCGATGAAGTGTCCGCCGCCATGCTGGGCCGCGCCCGGCAGGCCCACCACGGCATCGAGGACGTGGAGGTGAAGAACCTCGACGCCGAGCTGGCGCGCGCCTCCGAGAACTTCAAGAGCGAGATCCGCGGCTGGAGCGTGGTGCTCTTCAGCCTCGCCGGCACCGTGCTCCTGGTGGGCGGCGTCGGCGTGCTCTCGGTGATGCTGATCTCCTTCTCCGACCGGCGCTACGAGATCGGCCTGCGCAAGGCGATCGGCGCCGATGACGGCCAGATCCTGGTGCAGTTCCTGCTCGAGGCGGTGGTGCTGGCGGCGATCGGCGCCTCGATCGGCACCCTGGCGGGCAGCGCGCTCTGCCGGGCCCTCTCCGACAAATTCCCCTGGGGCCTGGTGGTCAACCCCTACGGCCTCGCCGCCGCCTGGGGGATCGCCCTGATCCTCGCCGTCGGCTTCGGGCTGTACCCGGCGATTCGCGCGGCGCGGTTGTCGCCGATGGAGGCGATGCGGTAGGCGGCGAAAAGCGCGAGCCGGCCACGCCCGGGCATTCATGCCCGGGCGCCTCCTACGGGTGCACCTTCTCCCCCCGCTTCAGCATTCCGATGAACTTCTCGATCCGTTTGGCGCGGGTCTCGGGCTTCTTGGCTTCCTGGATCCGGTAGAGGATGGCGTAGCGGTTGTAGCTCTCCAGCGTGGCGAAGAAGGCCGCGGCGTCGGGATTGGCGTCGAGCTCGCGCTGGAGATCCTCCGGCACGGAGGCCTTGCTCTGGGCGTCGTACGCGGCCTCCCAGCGGCCGTCCCCCTTGGCGCGCTCGACCTCCGCGAGCCCCGCCGGCTTCATGCGGCCGATCTCGATGAGCGCCGTCGCCTTCTCGCGATTGACCTTCGACCACTGGCTCCGCGGGCCGCGCGGGGTGAATTTCTGCAACCAGAATTCCGCGTCGAAAGCCCCCTTCTGGCCGTCGATCCAGCCGTAGCAGAGGGCCACCTCCAGGGCTTCCGCGTAATTGACGGTGTCCGTCCCCGCGCTCTTCTTGGCGATTTTCAGCCAGAGGCCCTTCGAGGTTTGATGATTCTTGGCGAGCCACTCCTCCCACTTTTTCTGGGAGGGGAAGGAGAGGATGGGAAGGTTTTGTTTGGTTTCCATGAGCCCTCACCGAACCCTCACCCCTGGCCCCTCTCCCGTCCCCTCCCACCCTCCCTCACTGGGAGAGGGGAACCACCCACCCGAGAAAAACCCCGAAAGGGTCTTTCTCCCTCTTCTCCCGGTGAGGGAGGGGGGAGGGGACGGGAGAAGAGGGTCGGGGTGATGAGGGTCCGCGCCGCCGCCGCATACCCCATTCCCGTCCCCGGATGCGCCTCATGCCGTCCGATCAGGTGGCGATACTTGAACGGCACCTCGCGCGGCGGCTCCGGGTCGGGCGCCGGCCCTCGCGGCGCTGGAGCGAGCCGCGGGCGGAGATCGATTTTGTCGCCCAGGAGCTGGCGGCGCACGGCCCGAGCGAGCACCTCGGCCAGCGCGGAAGGCACGGCGTTGCCGAGCTGGCGCTGCACCGCGGCCAGAGTCCCGAGCACCCTGTAATCGTCCGGCACGGTCTGGAGGCGGCAGAGCTCGCGAGCGGAGAGGCGCCGGCTCTTCCAGTGGAACGGTCCGCTCGCCGGCCCCGGCTGCGCCTGAAGAGTCCAGGAGGGGAGCCCCTTCGCGAGCTTCAGCAGGAAGCTCCAGTACCGCCGCCGCCAGCCGAACAGCGGCAGGCCATCCCCGCGCTCCGTGTGCCAGAGATAGTTTTGACCCTCCGGAATCGAAGGCAGGAGGTCCGCCCACTTGCCGCGCAGCCGGAGCGCCGGATCGTCGTCCGCCTCCAGATCGCCGATCGCGTCCCAGGCCGTGGCATAGCGCTCCAGGGTAGGCTCTGGAAAGGTGAATTCCGCGCCGTCGCGCGCGCCGATCAGGAAGACCCGCTCCCGGGTCTGCGGCACCCCGAAATCCGCGGCGTTGAGCCGGGCGACGCTCAGCGTGTAGCGCACGCCGCGGTCCCGGTTGATGGTTTCGATCGTCCGTTGAATCAGCGCCAGCCCCTCGGTCTTGCCGCGGTAGGCGAGGCCGGGGACGTTCTCCAGAAGAAAGGTTTTCGGCAGCGTGTCGCGCAGCACGCGCAGATATTCGCCCAGCGTGCCGGACCGGGGGTCCCCCAGGCGGAGCGTGTCGCCCGAGGCCCAATAACCCGATTTCGAAAACGGCTGGCAGGGGGGGCCGCCGATCAAAGCGTCCGCCTCGCCCTCCGCGAGGCCCGCCGTGGCGAGGATCTCCCGCGAGGAGATCGTATGGACGTCGCGGTCCAGCACCGGCCAGCGCCGGTTGTGCCGTAGGGTCGCCACGGCCTCGGGATCGACCTCCACCGCGACCGCGGTCTCGAACCCCGCCGCCTCGAAGCCGAGGTCGAGCCCGCCCGCGCCCGTGTAGAGGCTGAGGACCTTGCGCTTGGTGGATCGCCGGCCCATGGTCAAGCCTTCCTCTCGCGGAGCGTTTCCCGCACCCGCCGGGCGACCGCGCCGGGATCGGAGTGGACCTCGGACTCCCAGAACCGCAGCACGGTCCAACCCATCTCCTGGAGACGCCCGGTGTTTTGCTGGTCCCGCTCGATGTTCCGCTGGATCTTGGCGACCCAGTATCCTGGATTGGTCCCGCGGCTCAGCTTCCCCTGCCGCGTCTCCCAATCCCGCCCATGCCAGAAGTCGCCGTCCACGAAGACCGCCACCTTGGCGCCGGGAAAGACCACGTCCGGCCGGCCCGGCAGCCCCGGCGCGTTCTTCCGGTACCTGCACCCCGCCGCCCAGAGCGTCTTCCGCAGCGCCACCTCGCAGCGGGTGTCGGTCTTCCTGCTGCTCCCGCGGGCCGCCGCGGTGGCGCGCGGGGAGGCAGGGCGGAGGCCTTTGTAGGTGGGCCGCATGGGGGGATGGTACACGACGGGCCCGCGTGCCGGGCCCACCTCAACCCCTGGCCCCTTCTCCTGGAAGGAGAAGGGGGACCTGGATGAGGCCTCTTGCCTCCGGAGTGGCAAATCGCTCCAGGAAGGTCCATCCCGGGAGGTGGAGGTCACCCCTTCAGCGACGCCAGATCGATCACAAACCTGTACTTCACATCCCCCTTCAGCATCCGCTCGTACGCCTCGTTGATTTTTTGGATCGGGATGACCTCGACGTCTGAGGCGATGCCGTGCTCGGCGCAGAAGTCGAGGACCTCCTGGGTCTCCGCGATGCCGCCGATGAGCGAGCCGGCCAGGGTACGCCGCTTCATGATCATGTTGAAGATGGTGGGGGAGGGGTGTGGCTCGCCCGGCGCGCCGACCAGGACCAGCGCGCCGTCCCGCGCCAGGAGCTCGAGGTAGGTGTCCAGGCTGTGCGGCGCGGAGACGGTGTCGATGATGAGGTTGAAGCTGCTCGCGTGCTTCGCCGCCGCCTCGGCGTCCTTGGAGATCACGACCTCGTCGGCGCCGAGACGGTGGGCGTCCGCCACCTTGTCCGGCGAGGTGGTGAAGAGCACCACGTGCGCGCCGAGGGCGTGGGCGAGCTTGACGGCCATGTG
>DASXJP010000221.1:0-5714 GCA_036497345.1 Thermoanaerobaculia bacterium | reverse complement strand
GTCTTCACCCGCTTCCTGCATGAGGCGGTGCGGAATGCCCCGGAGGGGGAGAGGGAATTCCAGATCGGCGCCGCGGTGCGGTCGGCGGTGGAGGCGGGGCTGCGGGTAGAGGGGGTGGAGTTTCCACAGGGCTCCTACCGGGACGTGGGGACTCCGGCGGAGCTGGCGGCGGCGATCCGGGAACATACGCGGCTCTGGTAACATACGCCGCCGTTCCGGCGTAGCTGTTCCCTCAGGGCCGTCCCATGATCAAACCGAGCACCTCCAAGGTCCGCCTCGCCGTCGTCGGCTGCGGCGCCGTCGCCCAGATCCACCACGTGCCCGCCATCGCGGCGTCCGACCGGGTGGAGGCCGCGGTGCTGGTGGACGCGGACGAGAAGCGGGCGCGGGAGCTGGCCCAGCGCCACGGCGTTCCGGAGGTGGCGACCGACTACCGGGAGCTCCCCGGCCAAGTCGACGGCGCCGTGGTGGCCCTGCCGAACAGCCTGCACGCGCCGGTGTCGATCGAGCTGCTGCGCCGCGGCGTCCACGTGCTGGTCGAGAAGCCCATGGCGATGACGGTCGCCGAGTGCGACGCGATGATCGAGGCGGCCCGCGCCGGCCGCGCCGTGCTCGCCGTGGGGCTCGACTTCCGGTTCTTCGACTCCTCCCTCCTCGTGCGCGACCTGCTGCGCGACGGCCTGATCGGCCAGATCCGCCGCTTCGACCTGCGCCAGGGGGTGATCCCCCGCTGGCCGTTCGCCACCGACTTCCTGCTCAAGAAGGAGATGGCCGGCGGCGGCGTGCTGGCCGACTTCGGAGTGCACGTGCTCGACCTGCTGCTCTGGTGGCTGGGGGACCTCACCGCCACCGACTACCGGGACGACGCCCTGGGCGGCGTCGAGTCGGACTGCGAGATGACCCTCACCACCGCCTCCGGCCTCACCGGCACGGTCGAGATCAGCCGCACGCGCAACCTGCGGAACACCTGCGTGTTCGAGGGCAGCCAGGCGCGGCTGGAGGTGGGGATCTGGGATTCCGACCCGCAAGTCCGGCTGTCGACCGCCGGCAGCCAGGTGATGCTCGCCGGCCACGCGCGGCGGGCCGGCGAAAAGGGGATCGATTCGGGGATCGATTCGGGGCTCAACTTCCTCGACACGTTCATCCGCCAGATCGACGACTTCGCCCGCGCCATCCGCGGCCGGCGGGAGCCGTTCGTGCCAGGGTCCGAGGGGCGGCGGTCGCTGGCGCTGATCGAGTCCTGCTACGCCCAGCGCCGTTTCCTGGATCTCCCCTGGTCGGTGCTCCCGGCCGCGGGGAAGGAGCCGGTGGCGTGAGCCTCGCCCCGCTCGCCGGGATCGGCGACGCGCTCGCCGGCCGCCGGGTGCTGGTCACGGGCGCCGGCGGCTTCATCGGCGGCCGGCTGGTGGAGCGGCTGGTGCTCCATCACGGCGCCGAGGCGCGGGCCCTGGTGCGCAACCTCGCGGGAGCGGCCCGCCTCGCCCGCTTCCCGGTGACGGTGCTGCGCGGCGACGTGGGCAGCGCTCCGGACCTCGCATCCGCCATCCAGGGGTGCGAGATCGTCTTCCATTGCGCCTACGGCACCTCCGGCAGCCAGAAGCACCGCGCCTGGGTGAACCGCGAGGGCACGCGCCGGGTGCTGGAGGCGTCCCGGGCTGCCAAGGTGGGGCGGATCGTCCACCTCAGCACGCTGATGGTCTACGGTGAGACCCCGGACGGCGACCTCGACGAGACCGCCCCCCGGCGCCGCTTCGGCAACGCCTACTCGGACAGCAAGATGGAGGCGGAGCAGATCGCCCTCACCTCGGGCCTGCCGGTGGCCGTGCTCCAGCCCACGGCCGTCTACGGGCCCTACGGCGGCGTGTGGACCGAGGCGGTGATCCGCGCGCTCAAGACCGGCAAGCAGATCCTGGTCAACGGCGGCGACGGCCTGGGCAACGCCGTCTACGTGGACGACCTGGTGAGCGCCATGCTGCTGGCGGCGGTGAAGGACGGCGCGGTGGGGGAGGCCTTCCTCATCTCCGGCGAGGAGCCGGTGACCTGGCGGGAGCTCTACGGCCGTTTCGAGCAGATGCTGGGCGCCGAATCGCGGACCGTGGACATGACCGAGGCCGAGGCGCTCGCCTTCTGGAAGAGCTGGAAGAGGTCGCAGCCGCGGATGATGGGCGAGGCGCTGCGCATCCTCAAGGGGGAGCAGCCGGTGCGCGAGCGCATCGAGCGCACCCGCGAAGGGGTCTGGCTGCGCGAGATGGCGAGCACCATCCTTCCCGAGAGCGTGCAGCAGCGCATCAAGGCCCGCATGCGCACCAGCGCCCGTCCCACCCCGCGGCAGGACGAGCTGCCGATCCACCCGCTGACGCCGGAGCTGATCCGCTTCCTCCGCGCCCGCACCCGCGTCCGCATCGACAAGGCCAGGCGTCTCCTGGGCTACCGCCCGGCGTTCGACCTCGCGGCCGGCATGGACCTCACCGAGCAATGGGCGCGCTGGGCGAACCTGCTGTCATGAGCCCATGCCGGTCCAGGCGCCCTCGCCCTCTGAGCGTCCTGCCCTCCGAAGCCTCACCCTCGGTCCCTCTCCACTTCGTGGAGAGGGAGGGCCCAGAGATCAACATCTTTCAGATTCGGCAAGATCGTCTCCGCTACGTTCCCCCTCTCCACGGAGTGGAGAGGGGGCCAGGGGGTGAGGCCTCGGAGGGCAGGCGAGTCCGAAGGGCAGAGGCGCCATGGAGCTGACCGACCTTTTCTCCCCCTCGCCCGGGGGGGAGGGGCCCACCACCGAGCAGCGCGTCCTGCGCTCGACCTTCGCCTCCTACGCGATCCAGCTCGCCCGGCTGGGCATCAACTTCGGGGTGAAGATCGCCCTCGGCCGGTTGATCCTGCCGGAGGGGCACGGCCTCTACGAGCTGGCGCTGCGCGTCGTCACCGTGGCCTCGGCCGTGCGCGATCTCGGGTTGCCCTACCAAATGGTGCGCGACAAGCGCCGGCCCTACGGCACGGTGCTCGCCATCACGGTGGCACTGGGGGCGCTGATCACCCTGGCGCTGGTCGCCCTGGCGCCGCTCTGCGGGCCGTTCAACGCCGACCTGCCGTTCGTGCTGCGGGTGTTCGCCGTCTGGGTGTTGCTGGACGGCCTGGCGGTGGTCCCCCGCGCCTTCTTCGAGCGCGAGCTGACCATCGGCAACCTGGTGGCGCCGGAGATCTGGCGCGGCGTGGTGATGGGGATCGTCTCGATGGCGCTCGCCTGGTGGGGGTGGCAGCACTGGAGCCTGGTGATCGGCGACCTCGTGGGCGCCGCGCTCCTCGCCGCCTACTCCTGGGCCAAAGCGTGGGGGAAGATCCCCCTCAAGGTCGAATGGGAGCAGGCGCCCGACCTCGTCCGCAAGAGCTTCTTCCTGTTCCTGATCTGGATCAGCCTGCAGCTCGTCACCTACATCGACATCTACATCGTCGACTGGTACCGGGGCACCCACACGGCCGGGCTCTACGTCCGCTCCTACGGGATTCCGTTCCGGGTGGCGACGATCGTCTATCCGCGCGCGTTCTTCCCCACGCTGATGGCCTACATCGACGACCGGCCGCGCTTCGTGGAATTCTTCCGGCTCGGGGTCGTGCAGCTCCTCGGCTGCCAGGTGGTGGCGAGCTACTTCCTGTTCTTCAACGCCGAGCGGACGCTGGGCATCCTGCTGGGGCCGAACTGGGTCGTGGCGGCGCCGATCCTGCGCGTGCTCGCCTTCATCCCGTTCTTCGACCAGCTCACCATGCTGGGCGGCGAGATGCTCAAGGCCGAGCACCGGGACGGCAAATGGCTGTGGATCGAGATCCTCAACCTCGTCTCGCTGGTGGGCTTCGGCATCCTGCTCACCCTGCGCTATGGCGCGGCCGGGATGGGCGCGGCGAACTACCTGCTGGTCGGCAACCTCGTGATGGCCTGGGAGGTGGCGCGGCTGTTCGGCCCCCGGTTCCGCACGCTGGTGGGCGATTTCGCCCTGCTGTACCTCGTTCCCCTGCCGTTCTTCGCCCTGGCGGCCTGGCTGGGGCCGCCGGGGAGCTGGACGCGCTTCCTCGCCTCCCTCGTGGCCGCCGCTCTCGCCGCCGGAGCGCTCGCCGCTCGCTACTGGCGGCCCTTCCGTACCTTCTTCAAGGGCGACACCGCCGCTGTGACACAATGATCGCCTTCAATAATCGCCTTCCAGGAACGACAATGTCCGACTCCTCTTCCCGCATCCTTCCGCTCGGTCTGGCCGTCCTGCTCCTGATCTTCAGCCTCTGGGCCGGCTGGTTCATCCATCGCTCGTCTTTCAAGGTCGAAGAGACGCACTACTACTGCCTGTTCGACGACGCGATGATCTCCATGACCTACGCCCGCAACCTGGTCGAGGGGCACGGGCTCGAATGGGCCCGCTTCGGCGAGCCGGTCGAGGGGTTCACCCATCCGCTCTGGATGTTCCTGATGGTGCCGGTCAACCTGCTGCCGATCGCCCTCAAGGACCGCAGCCTGCCGATGCAGCTCCTCTCGTGGCTGGCCCTCGCCGGCACCATCGCCGTCGTCCGCAGGCTGATGCTCGACCATTTCTCTCCGCCGGGAGAGAGCCACTGGCTGCCGGCCGCCGTGCTCACCGCCTTCTACTATCCGCTCGCCTACTGGTCGCTGATGGGGATGGAGACCGGCCTCCAGGCGCTGCTCGCCGTGGTGGCGGTACAGCTCGCGCTCACCACCGCCCACTCGGACCGGGAGCACAACTTCTCGCTCTGGATCGTCTGCGCGGCCGCCTTCCTGCTGCGCATGGACATGCTGCTGCTGGTGGGGGTCGTGCAGCTCTACGTCCTGCTGCACCGCGGCTTCCGGCAGATCGCGACGCGGAGCTGGCTCGTCGGCTTCGCGATCTTCTGCGGCATGACCCTGGCCTACGGCGTCTTCCGCAAGCTCTACTACCACGACCTGCTGCCGAACACCTACTACCTCAAGCTCTACGGCGTGCCGCTCGCGGTGCGCCTGCTCCGCGGGTCGTCCGTGCTGGCCGTCTTCGTCCGCGACCACCTGTGGGTGCTGCTGGCGGCCGGCCTCGGCACGATCGCCTTCCTGCGGCGCAACCGGCGGCTGATCCTGCCCGCCGCGCTCTTCGTCCTCTACTGCGCCTACAGCGTCTACGTGGGCGGCGACGCCTGGGACGGCGACCTGCCGATCCGGGCCAACCGCTTCATCTCTTTCGTGATGCCCCTCCTCTTCGTGCTGCTCAACGCCGTGCTCAACGAGGCGCTGGCGGGATGGCGGCGGGGGAGAGAGATCGCGGACGGCGATCCGGCCGGGCGCTTCGTCCTCGCCGCCGCCACGGTGGTCGCCCTGTTGATCGTCGACGGCCTCTGGCTCTCCGACAAGGCCAACGACAACTGGCGCCAGCTCGCCCTGGTCGACCGGCCGCCGATGACGCTACGGCACCAGCGGGTGGTCGGCCAGCTCCTCGCCTTCGAGAAATTCGTCAAGCCCGGTGCCGTGGTGGCGACCGCCTGGGCGGGCATCCCGGCCTATTTCTCGGATTACAAGATGATCGACATCCTCGGCTACAACGACCGCGTGGTGGCGCACAGCGCGCCGGTGACGCCGCTCACCGAGGACAACTTCGACGTCTTCCGTCCCGGGCACTCGAAGTGGAACGAGCAGCGGCTGCTCACCGAGCAGCGGCCGGACGCCTTCTTCCAGATCTGGGGGATCAAGC
>DASXJP010000220.1:0-10749 GCA_036497345.1 Thermoanaerobaculia bacterium | reverse complement strand
CCCTGGGCTCACCCCTCAACAAAAGTAGAAAGCTCTCGCCGAGCTCGACAGGACCTGTCACATCTGTAACATCCCTCCTCCTTGACCACCCCCCACCCCCGGCGCTATCGTCAGCGAAGCTTTACAAGTCTTACAAGTCTGACGTTCACGAGAAAAAGGGGGTCACGATGTCGCGACGTTGGGGCGTGCGTCTTCTGGCCGTTGTCTTGGTCCTCGCCTGGATGCCGGCGGTCTTCGCCCAGTCCCAGGCGACCACCGGTGTGATCGAGGGTCTCGTCACGGACGAGAGTGGTGGCGTCCTGCCGGGCGCTACCGTCACCTTGCGGAATACGGAGACCAACTTCGAGAAGGCGGTCGTCACCGGCGCCGACGGCAGCTTCCGGGCCGTCCTGCTCCCCCTCGGGCCGTACCGCATCACCGTCGACCTCCAGGGGTTCGCCAAGGTGGTCCGCGAGGGGACCGACCTCGGGGTGGGGCAGACGATTCACCTGAAGATCCCTCTCCAGGTCGCGGCGGCGGGTGAGGTCACCGTCACCGCCGAGGCGCCGGTCGTCGAGACCACCCGCGCCGAAGGGTCGGTGCGCATCGACACGAAGTCGATCGAGAACCTGCCCAACAATGGCCGCAACTTCCTCGACTACACCAAGATGACTCCGGGCGTCACCACCGTGCAGGGGCCGGACGGCGACGAGCTGTCGATCAACGGCCAGAAGGGGATCCAGAACAACGTCTCGGTCGACGGCGCGGACTTCAACAACCCCTTCTTCGGCGAGCAGCGCGGCGGCCAGCGGCCGGCCTTCACCTTCAACCTCGACGCCGTCCAGGAGGTCGTGGTGGTGGCCGACGGCGCCAACGCCGAGTTCGGCCGCTCCTCGTCGGGCTTCGTCAACGTCGTCACCAGGTCGGGCACCAACCGGCTCCAGGGGAGCGCCCACACCTACTTCAAGAACCAGAGCCTCACCTCGCGCGCCGAGACGCCCGAGGGGGGCTCGGCGCCGAAATTCGACGAGAGCCAGACCCAGGCCGGCTTCACTCTCGGCGGGCCGCTGGCACCCGACAAGGTCTTCTACTTCGTCTCCGCCGACTACCAGCGGGGGCGCTCGACCAAGCAGACCGACCCCGCGCGCATCGAGCAGCGGGTGGTGGACTACTTCGCCAGCATCGGCGACCCCGGCGAGAACGGCCCCATCGATCGCACCAACGACGCCCGGGTGCTGCTCGCCAAGCTCGACTGGCAGGCGTCCGAGAAGAACCAATTCACCCTGCGCTACACCTATACCTGGGCCGAGCAGGCCAACGGCACCTTCGACGTCGACTCCTGGGGGCGCAGCGCCAACGCGATCGAGAAGGACAAGTCGAACGCCGGCACCGGCTCGTTGATCTCCACCCTCTCCTCGTCCCTGCTCAACGAGCTCCGCTTCCAGTACGCCCGCGAGGACCGCCCGCGGCCGTACGACGGGCCGCTGATCGGCGGCCGGCCGCTGCCCGACACCGCCTTCGATTTCGCCAACAGCTACCGCTTCGGCATGCCGTTCTTCATCCCGGTCAAGTACTACGACGAGCGCTATCAATTCAACGACAACCTCTCCGTCCTGCGCGGCGATCACGCCCTCAAGGGGGGCGTCGAGTACAACTATGTGAGCTCGAACCAGACCTTCATCGGCTTCGCCAACGGCCGTTTCATCTTCAGCTCGACGGATGGCTTCCTCAACTACACCAAGAACCCGAATTACGTCGAGTGCTCGGACGGCAGCACCTCGCAGGTGGGGACCTGCCCGCCGGGCACCTCGATCACCGGGCCGGTGCTCCTCTACCTGCAGCAGGCGGGCGCCAACGGCCATTCCGTCGTGGACGCCGGCACGCAGAAGATCCCGCAGAAGGAGCCCGCCGTCTTCCTGCAGGACGACTGGCAGCCGCGGTCCAACGTCACCATCCAATATGGCCTGCGTTGGGAGGCGCAGATCGAGCCCGACGTGCGGACGCCGCCCGACCAGGTCTTCTTCGCGCCGTTCATCGGCAAGACCGTGGTCACCGCGGCCGGGCCGCAGACCTTCCCCTCGGACGGCACCATCCCGTCGGACTACAACATGTGGCAGCCGCGATTGGGGATCACCTGGGATCCGAAGGGGGACGGCCGCGGGGTGGTGCGCGCCACGGGCGGCATCTTCTACGCCCGCGTCCCCGGGCTGGTCCTGGCCTCCACCCGCTCGACCAACGGCACGCTGGGCCAGAGCATCTTCCGCAGCAGCGCGCTGACGCCGATCCTCGGGCCGGTGCCCGCCTACCCGAACCTGATCCCGCCGTCGCAGATCGGCGCGCCGTTCCTCCCTGACGTGTTCGTCTTCGACAAGGATTTCCAGAACCCGCGGACCACGGCGGGCAGCCTCTCCTACGAGCGGGAGGTGACGCCGGGCCTGGCGCTGCTGGTCAAGGGCAACTACGCCAAGACCGATCACCTGACCCGCTTCGTCAACCGCAACGACCCCCTGCTGGGCTCCCCCTGGAGCACCGGCCTGCCGCCCGGCGGCGCCAACGGCATCAACACCCTGACCGTGGTCGAGTCGCGGGCGCGGAGCAATTACTGGGGGATCACCCTCGGCGCCAACAAGCGGTGGACGGGGAGGTTCCAGTACCAGGTGTACTACACCTATGGGGAGGACAAGTCGGACGACGACAACGAGCGCGATCCGTTCACCTTCCGCTACGCCAAGGTCACCGATCTCGGCCCGGAATACAGTTGGTCGGACCGCGACCAGCGCCACCGGGTGAACGCCTGGCTGCTCTGGCAGGGCCCGAAGGCGGTCGACGTCAGCCTGCGCTACGCCTACCGCTCGGCCCAGCCGCAGTCGATCACCGCCACCGGCGCCGTGGCCAATACCCCCCAGGACCGCATCAACCCCGACGGCTCGGTGACGCGGCGCAACCTGGGACGCAAGGACAACCAGTTCAACGCCCTCGACCTGCGGCTGTCGCGCGACTTCCAATACGGCCGGCTGACGATCCAGCCCAGCCTCGACGTCTTCAACGTCTTCAACAGCGCCAACTTCCGCCGTCCCGAGGTCACCAACCTGATCTTCAACTTCGACGGCACGGTGCAGAGCGGCAACGGCGATCCGCGGCAGGCGCAGTTGGGGGTGCGGATTCTGTTCTGAGCCTGTCTGATCAACCCAGGACGGCGAACTGCACCGTGGCCTTGGCCACCAGCTCGCCGTCCTGGGTCACCTCCCCCTCGGCGACCGCCAGGCGCTTTCCCTTCCGCAGCAGCCGTCCCCGGCCCACCAGGGGCGCCAGCCGCGCGCGGGAGAGGAGGTGGACGGTCACCGTCGCCGGCACCACCGGCGCGCCCACGGCCCGGGCCGCCGAGATCTCCGCCAGGGTGGTCAGGATCGCGAAGTGCACCACGTCCGGAGCCACCTGATGCTCGGGCCGGGGATCGAGGATCAGGGTGCCGGGCTCGTCGCCTTGGTGCAGGCCGAGGGCGGAGTTGAAGTCGGTTGCCAAGAGTGCCTCCTTTTTGTATCCTAAGCCGGTAAACTCAGGACAGGTAAAAGACATGAATGACGCTGAGACAGAATTTGAGCTGCCGCCTCTGGCTGTCAAGGCCTTGCAGGCGATGAAAGAAGCCGTGGCGGCGGCCATCGCCGAGCACTGGCGTGCTGGACGCCCCGTCTACATCTGGCAGGACGAGCAGGTAGTGGCCTTGTATTCGGACGGCACTACCGTCCCTGTAAAGCGGTCGTAGCCGCGGCTCATGGCTTACCCGATCCGAAATTCCTCCACCGTCCCCGAGAGATTCCGTCCGTCGATATCCAGATAGAGATGTCCGCCCGTTACCGCAAGGTGCAGCTTCATCCGCCGGTCGAGGAGAGAGACGAGATCGGCCAGGAGTTGCCGGTCCACGGCGTAGATGGGGATCGCCTCCGCGCGGTGGATGCGCTCCCTCTCGAGGCGCCGGAGGAGCGAGCGGACCTCCTTGTGGGTATAGACGGCCACCCGGTCCGCGGCCTTGGCGGCCTTGTGGAGGCGCGCGGCGTCGGGCGTGCCGACCTCGATCCAGAGCTTGATGTGCCCGGCGGGATCGCGGATCCAGAGGGCGGGCTCGTCGCCGTCCGAGAGCCCCTTCGAGAAGGCGATCCCCTCCTCGTACTCCAGACAGTAGGCGAGGACGCGGGTCCAGAGATACTCCTCGGTCTCCGAGGGATGGAGGGCGGCGCGGACGGCCAGTGTCTCGTAGACGCCGCGGTCCGAATCCGCCAGCTCGACGTCGAAGTTGTAGATCGTGGAGGTCAGGGCCATCGCGGAGCGGATGATCTCACGGCTCGTCTTGTGGGAGAGGGGTCTCCCAAAAAAGACGGACCCTCCCCCCCAAAGAGACGAGGGGTCGTCCCCAAAGGGCGGCGGCTGCCCTGCGGGGACGGACGTTCGGGCCGGTCTACTTCAGGGCGCCGAGCGCCGCCCGGATGTCGACATCGCTCGGCCGGAGGAGCTTACTCAGGTGCTATTTGGCAAATCTCAGGAGACCGAGGAACGGGTTGTACAGAGGGCCATGAGCCGACCCCCAGAAGCTGTTCGGTGACGATCCGTAAAGCGGAGCCCCGTTGAAGGACCGTTCGCCATAACGATATCCGATGCCCAGAATCCCTGTTGAGGCATCATACGAGAGCGAGCGCCGTTCGGCACCCGGAGCATCGTAGAAATCTGGCATCCACTTGATGTCTGGCATCGTCAGGCCCCCTTAGGTGTCACCAACCCGACGAATTCTATCACGGATACTGACGAGGTGCTGGTCGGCGGCTCTCAGACTGTTGCTGACCTGCCGCATATCTTCCTGCACGTGCGTGTCGCTGTACTGCCAACCCGTGCCGGGTTTGTAGAGAAGATCGTGCGACTTTACGGCCCAGATGTGTTGGAGCTCGGATCGCGCCTGGACCTCGCAGAGACAGAGCTTCGAATTCCCATAGATGTCCACATCAGTGGGAACCCGCAGGTAGAAGTGGTAGGAACGATAGCCATGCTCATTGCCCGCATCCAGAAAGTCCTTGTCCCGGAGTGGGGCGGCCTGCAGAGAGGTGCCGTAGCCAAGCCGGTGCAATCCAGGGCGCACCCATTGCTCGATCGTGGTCCTGACTTCGTCCAGATAAGGGCACGAGAATCTCACCCCGGAGAGATCCTTGATCCCTCGGTAGATGCGCTTCAACGAGCCCTGGGTCACCCCTTGACTTTCTTTGGCCTTGAGGTAGAGCTTGCGGAAAAGACTGATCTCGGTCTTGACTCTGCCTTCAATCGAGATAAAGGCAGCATGGCCATTTCTATCTGCATATTCGGCGCTGATGCTCCCCAGGTCGCTGATCAAACGGGCGACAGCGTACTTGGCCAGGATAGCGTCTCTCTTGTAGATGGGGACCAGATTCTGAACCCAGGGATGAGTCCGAAACTCCTCGAAGCTCTCCAGTGTGAGCGCCTTCTGGTCCCCCAATCAGCACCTCCTGACGATATTTATATAGCTTACCCCATTACGTGAGCCTCTTGAACCACCAGTCGAACACCCTCCTCACCGTCGGCGTCAGCTTCCCTCGCCGCCAGGTGTCCGCCGCCTTTTTCACGACCTCCCCCTGGGTGGGGTAGGGGTGGATGACGCTCGCGATCCGATTCAGCCCGATGCCGTGCGTCACCGCCAGGCAGAGCTCGCCGAGCATGTCCCCGGCGTGCTCGGCCACCAGGGTGGCGCCGAGGATCTTCCCCTCCTTCGATCCCTTCTCGACGTGGAGCCGCAGGAACCCCTCGTCCGCGCCGTCGAGGATGGCGCGGTCGACGTCGGAAAGGTGGATCGTCAGCGTCTCGACCTCCAGCCCCTTCGCGCGCGCGTCCTTCTCGTACATCCCCACGTGGGCGATCTCGGGGGTGGTGTAGGTGCACCAGGGGATGGTGAGCGCCGAGGCCTTGGCGCGGCCGAAGAAGAGGGCGTTCTGGATCACGATGCGCGCCTGCGCGTCCGCGATGTGGGTGAACTGGAAACGGGAGGCCACGTCGCCGCAGGCATAGACGCTCTTGTTGCTGGTGCGCAGGTGGTCGTCCACCTCGACGCCCCGCCTGCCATAGCGCACCCCGGCCGCCTCGAGCCCCAGCCCCTCGACGTTCGGCGCCCGGCCGACGCAGACCAGGATCTCGTTCGCCATCACCTCCTGGCGCCGGCCGTCGCGCTCGAAGACGACCACCTTGTCATCCCCCTGGCGCCGGGCCTCGACCACCTTCATGCCGAATTCGAAATGGGCGCCGCCGGCGATCATCGCCTGCTGCACGATCTCCGCGGCGTCGGCGTCCTCGCGGGGGAGCACATGCCCCTCCTGCACCAGATGGGTGACGTGGCTGCCGAAGCGGGCGAACGACTGCGCCATCTCGCAGCCGATGGGACCGCCGCCGATCACCACCAGCCGTTTGGGGAGCTCGGTGAGATTGAAGATCGTCTCGTTGGTGCGGAACCCCACCTCCGCGAGTCCGGGAATTAGCGGCTCGGCGGCGCGGGCGCCGGTGGCGATCACCGCGCGGCGGAAGCGGAGCCGCTTGCCGCCGACCTCGATGGTGTCCGGCGACACGAAGCGGCCGTCCCCCAGGAAGACGTCCACCCCGGCCTTGCGGGCTGACTCGGCGCTGTCCACCTTGCTGATGCCGGCGCGCAGGCGGCGCATGCGGGCCATGGCGAAGCCGAAATCGCCGCCCGCGCCCTCCGGGACCCGCGGCCCACCGAAACGCTCCGCGGCCTCGCGCGCGTCCGCCCAGGAGCGCGAGGCGCGGATCACCCCTTTCGACGGCACGCAGCCGACGTTCAGACAGTCGCCGCCCATCAGGTGACGCTCGATCAGCGCGACCCTGGCGCCGAGCCCGGCCGCCCCCTTGGCCGAGACCAGACCGGCCGTGCCGGCGCCGATCACCACCAGGTGATAGCGGGGCGCCGGCTCCGGATTCACCCACGAGGGGGGATGGACGTTCTCGATGAGCTCGACGTTGAATTCGTCCATCGGCTCGACGGGGAACGGTGCCACGGGCTCAGACATGACTCTCCTCTCCGGGAGGAGCCGCCTCGATCTCCTGGCGCAGCGCCTTGCCGGCCAGGCGGGTGACGAAAGTGGTGACGACGATCGTGGCGATCAGGCCCACCCCGAGCAGCACCCAGGAGCCGGTCCCCTTCGTCTGGGCGCCGCCGGCCAGGGCCGCGAGGCTCCCCGCCGCCTTGCCGTAGTAAACGTAGAGGAGAGTGCCCGGCAGCATGGCGATCGAGGCCAGGAAGTACGGCAGGAAGCCGACCTTGGTCAGCCCCAGCGAATAGTTGAGCAGGTTGAACGGGAAGATGGGGGAGAGCCGCAGCAGCGCCACGATCTTGAAACCCTCGCGCCCCACCGCCCGGTCGATGGCGGCGAACCTGGCGTTGCCCGCGATCCTGCGCTCGATGGCCCCGCGCGCCACGTACCTGGCCACAAGGAAGGCCGCCGAGGCGCCGAGCGTGGCGCCGATCAGCGTGTAGGTCGTCCCCTTCACCAGCCCGAAGATGGCGCCGGCGGCGAGCGTCAGCAGCGAGCCGGGGACGAACGCCACGGTCGCCACGGCGTACCCCAGGATGAACACGACCGGCCCCCACACCCCCAGCCCCTCCACCCACTGCGCGAACCGCGGCACGTAGGCCCCGGCCTGCCGCCCGGCGAGGAGCAGGCCGGCCAAGACCGCCAGGCCGATCACGGCATAGAGGATGAGCTTGCCGCGAGTCACAAAAGTCCCCTCTCTCTGGATGAAGGCCGGGCTTCCAGCCGGCTCCGGAAACTCTACGTCCGCCACGGCCTGGGTGGATCACCCTGCCGTTCACCCTTTGGATGCCGCGACTTGGGGGCAGGATAACACGCGGAACGGTAAAACATACTGCCACCAAAATTGTGCCGTTTCGGCAAATTTTCAGAGTCAACCCGTCAGATTGGTGGTTTGCAAACGGGCCGAGCATGCCATAGGCTGCGCCCAGCCTGTGCTTACGGAGGGACACTGATGAACAGAGACGAGCTCCTGAAGACGGCCGACGAAGAGCGCGTCCGCTTCATGCGTTTGCAGTTCACGGACATCCTGGGGGTGATCAAGAACGTCGAGATCCCGCGCAGCCAGTTCGAGAAGGCGCTGGACGGCCAGATCATGTTCGACGGCTCGTCGATCGAGGGGTTCACCCGCATCGAGGAGTCGGACATGCTGCTGACGCCCGACTACGAGACCTTCCGGGTCAATCCGTGGACCAACCCGGACGGCTCCAAGGTCGCCCGCATGATCTGCGACATCTACCTGCCGGACGGCTCGCCGTTCCCGGGCTGCCCGCGCATGACGCTCAAGCGGCAGGTCGAGCAGGCCAAGAAGTTGGGCTACACCATGGTGGCCGGTCCGGAGGCCGAGTTCTTCCTCTTCCAGAAGGACGAATACGGCAATCCCAAGCTCGAGACCCACGACATCGGCGGCTACTTCGACCTTACCCCGGTGGACAAGGGAGAGGAGTGCCGGCGCGACATTGTGATCGTGCTGGAGGCGATGGGCTTCGAGGTGGAGGCGGCGCACCACGAGGTGGCGCCGGGCCAGCACGAGATCGACTTCAAGTACGACCAGGCGGTGAGCTGCGCCGACAACGTCACCACCTTCCGTTTCGTGGTCAAGAAGGTGGCCCAGGACCACGGCCTGCACGCCACCTTCATGCCGAAGCCGATCTTCGGCGTCAACGGCTCGGGCATGCACGTCCACCAGAGCCTGATGAACAAGAAGGGGGACAACGCCTTCTACGACGCCAAGGCGGAATTCCAGCTCTCCAAGGTGGCGATGGGATACATCGGCGGCATCCTGGAGCACGCGGAGGGCTTCTCGGCGGTGACCAATCCGCTGGTCAACTCCTACAAGCGGCTGGTCCCCGGCTACGAGGCGCCGGTCAACATCGCCTGGTCGGAGAAGAACCGCAGCCCGCTGGTGCGCGTGCCGGCCAAGCGTGGCATGTCGACCCGCTGCGAGGTGCGCATGCCGGACCCCTCCTGCAATCCCTACCTGGCGCTGGCGGTGATGATGGCGGCGGGGATCGACGGCGTGAAGCGCGAGCTGCACCCTGGGCCGCCGATCAACAAGAACATCTTCACCATGAGCAACCGCGAGAAGCGTCGCCTGCGCATCGGCCAGCTCCCCGCGAACCTCTCCGAGGCGCTGGACGAGCTCGAGAAGGACGACGTCGTCAAGGAAGCCCTGGGCGACCACATCTTCGACAACTATCTCCGCGCCAAGCGCCAGGAGTGGCAGGAGTACATCTCGCACGTCCACCCCTGGGAGCAGGAGCGGTATCTCGGAGAGTATTGAGGAGGAGTATTGAGGCGTGTCAGCGCCGCCCTGGGACCGCCGGCGTCCTCGCCGGCCCTCTAACCAGTCTTTTCTTTCCCATGCGCACACGAATCTTCCAGGTCGACGCCTTCACCACCCGCCGCTTCGCCGGCAATCCAGCCGCCGTAATGCCACTGGATCGCTTTCCGGAAGACGGCCTACTGCAGGCCCTGGCGGCCGAGAACAACCTCGCGGAGACGGCGTTTCTGGTCGCTGACGGCGGCGACTATCGCCTCCGCTGGTTCACGCCGACCACCGAGGTGCCCCTTTGCGGCCACGCCACGCTCGCCAGCGCGGCGGTGGTGATGGAACGGCTCGAGCCTGGACGCAGCCGAGTGGTCTTCCACTCGGCGAGCGGACCCCTGACGGTGACGCGGACGGCTTCCGGTTACCGCATGGACTTCCCCGCGCGGCCCTCGCGACCGGTCCCGGCGCCGCCCAGCCTGGCCGACGCGCTGGGAGTCATCCCGATCGAGGTGTGGGCCGACCCCTTCAACTATCTGGCGCTGCTGGAGAGCGCGCCAGCGGTCCGTGAGCTGGCTCCCGACATCGCGGCGATCGCCCGTCTGGATCGCGGCGGGGTCATTGTGACCGCGCCCGGAGACGGAACCTACGACTTCGTCAGCCGCTACTTCGCTCCGGCCAAGGGGATCCCGGAAGATCCCGTGACCGGCGGCGCGCACTGTGCTCTGACACCCTTTTGGGCCCCCCGGCTGGGCAAGACCGAGCTGCGCGCCTTCCAGGCCTCACGGCGCGGCGGCGAGCTCGTCTGCCGGCTGGCCGGCGATCGCGTCGAATTGGAAGGCGCTTGCGTCTTCTACCTGGAAGGCGAAGCGGAGATCTGACCATGTCCGCCGTCATCACCCCCGAACGGCCCGACACGCCCGACGCCATGGCTCTGATCGAAGAGCTCGAGACCCATCTCGCCTCGCTCTACCCGGCGGAGAGCCGGCACGGCTTCAGCGTCGAGAAGCTGCTCCGGGAAGAGGTGGCCTTCTTCCTCCTGCGCGCCGAGGGGACCCCCGCCGCCTGCGGCGGCATCAAGCTGTTCGGCACGGAATACGGAGAGCTCAAGCGCATGTACGTGCGCCCGCAGCTCCGTGGCCGGGGGTTCGGGAAGCTGATCCTGGACCATCTCGCCGATCATGCCCGCCGCCATGGCGTCTCGCTGCTGCGCCTGGAGACCGGCATCCACCAGCGCGAGGCGATCGGCCTGTACGAGCGCATGGGGTTTCAGCGGATCCCCCCATTTCCTCCCTACCGGGAGGACCCGCTCAGCCGGTGCTACGAGAAGAGGCTCCTGTGAGGCCGCAGGGACTGACCCCCCTGTGACCGCCGGCATCCTCGCCGGCCTTCTAATCAGTCCAGGAG
>DASXJP010000219.1:0-10811 GCA_036497345.1 Thermoanaerobaculia bacterium | reverse complement strand
CAACTCGGGATCAGAAAGGAATTCGGCGTGGGCGAGGAAGATGGCGGCGCCGGCCGGCCCCGATTTCTCCCGCACCTCCTGATAGACGTCCTGGAGCTCCGCGCGGGCCGTGGAGAGCGCCTCGCCCAGCCGCTGGCGCTCCCGCTCCGGGTCCTTGGCGCAGCGCGCGACCACGATCTTGCGCTGGCGCAGCAGACGCACCGGCCCGATCGCCAGGCCCGGCGCCGCGGCCAGCCCCCGCACCGTGGCGCCGGCCGCGCGGGGAGCCCAGCCGTGGGCGGGCCCGCCGGAGAAGATCTCCTCCGGCTCGCCCTCCTCGATCAGCCGCTGGAGCGCCGCGAGCGCGGCCTCGGCCTCAGGCCCGCGCGCCGAGATCCGCACCCGCCCCTGCGCCTTGACGCCGAGCCGCAGCAGCCCGGCCAGGCTCTTGCCATTGGCCCGGTGCGTGCCGTGGCGCACCATCACCTCGGCGTCGAACCCCTTGGCGGCCTCGGCGAACGCGGTCGCCGGCCGGGCGTGCAGGCCGTGCGCGCTCCCCACCACGGCCTCGACCGCGAGACCCGCCTCGAACGGCTCCCCCGGCTCGGAGAGCGGGCCGTCCACCCGCCGCGCACTGAGCGCCGCGATCACCTCCTGAGGGTCCGGAGTGATCGCCAGCCGCGCCACCATCTCGTCGTCATACAGCAGGCCGGTGAGCTTGCCGAGGATGCCGAGATGCTCGTCGGCGCGCGCCGCGATGCCGATGATCAGGCGCGCCGTGTCTCCCGGCTGCCAGGCGACGCCGTCCGGCACCTGGAGCACGGCGAGGCCCGTGCGCCGGATCAGCTCGCGGTCCTGCGGCATGCCATGGGGGATGGCGACGCCCTTGCCCAGATAGGTGTTGGCGACCTTCTCCCGCGCCAGCATGCTCTCGGCATATCCCCCCGATACGACGCACCCCGACCGCGCCAGCAGCGCCGCCACCTGCCGGATGGCATCCTCCTTCGACTCGGCGACCGCCCCGACCCGGACGTTCGCGGCTTCGATCTCCAGCATCCAGACCTCTCCAGAAAGACCTCACCGCTCCGGGGGCGGAGGCGGCGGGAGGGAGAGTCTATCCCGGGTGGCGGGGCGGGGCTGGGGGATCAGGAACACTGGCGATTTCCGTGCCACATCTCCGAAGATGTGGCACGCAGGGACATCTTGTGGCATACTACAGCCATGAGAGAGCCCACCACTTCCACCAGAGTTGCCGTCGGACCCCAGGGCCGCCTCGTGGTCCCTGCCGAGATCCGCCGCGAGCTCGGCCTCACTCCCGGAGATACCCTCATCGCTACCGTCGAGGACGGCCGCCTCGTGCTCCAGAAGCGTGAGACCGTGCTCCGGCGGCTGCGCCAGCGCTTCGCGCACATCCCCGCCGGGGTCAGTCTCGCGGACGAGCTCATCGCCGAGCGCCGGGCCGAGTCGAGGCGGGAAGACTAGACCGATGGCCGAGGAACGGAGCTGTGTGCTGGACGCCTCCGCTCTGCTCGCCATGCTGCAGGAGGAGCCCGGAGGAGACGTCGTGCAAGAGCTCCTGGAGACCGCGGCGATCTCAAGCGTGAATTGGTCCGAGGTCGTACAGAAATCTCTCGAACGGCAGATGGAGATCGACGGGCTCCGGCATGATCTCGAGGCCTTGGGGCTCGAGATCCTGCCCTTCACCGGGGTTCTCGCCGAGACGACGGCCCAACTGCGATCCGCCACTCGCCAGGCGGGCCTCTCCCTCGGTGATCGCGCCTGCCTGGCCCTGGCCGCCATTCTGGGCCTGCCCGCGATCACGACCGACCGGATTTGGCCGGACCTCGGGCTGCCTATCAAGATTCGCGTGGTGCGGTGATCGGGCGGCGGGCCGAGTCAGGGCGGAAAGGCTAGGCAGTCCTTCAGGTAGGCATCTCCCTCGGGAATCGAACCTGCGTCAGGCTCTGTCCCTCAAGGACTCCAACTCTGCGCGAAGATCTTCGACGGGGTAGTCCACCAGTGGAATACCGTGTCTTTGGCATTCCGCGGCAAAGGTAAACCGGTCAACGCCAGCCAGCTCCGCAGCGGCTCCCGCGGAAAGCTCCCGCGACTGAAACATGCGCAGCGCCGCATAGAGCTTGATTCGTCTGGCAAGCTCAGCGGGATCTCGATCGATCAAGTATTGGTCGGGTACTTCAATTTTTATCTCCACATGAGCCTCCAGCTTCTGTCTGTCCAGCCCCGAAGGGGGCGTAGGCATAAAGCCTGGGGCTTCAGCCCCAGGTAGGGGTGGCCCCAAAAAATTATCGAGCCCCGAAGGGGCGCAGGCAGTCAACGGACCGATCAAGCTGCCGGCGCCCCTTCGGGGCTTTTTGAATCTTGTTTGCTCCCCTACCTGGGGCTGAAGCCCCAGGCTACATGCCTCCACCCCTTCGGGGTTGAACAAATCAGGAAAGCACTGTCGAGCAGCGATGTGGATTTACCTCACCCCTCCAGCACCCAGATCTCCCCATACTCCGTCACCAACCCCACCTCATCCACCTCCACGCTCGCCACGAACCGGCCGCCGGCGCTTTCGTAGCGGTACAGGTTGGCTCCCACGCGCGTGTAGGACTGCTCCAGCGGCTCGAGCTGGAAGCTCGGAAAGCGGAGCCAGGCGGCGCGGACGTGTACGGCATGCCCCACCTCCAGGTCGAACCGGCGGATCGGCAATGTGTTGGTCGAGGGGCTGAAATTGAGATCCACGTCGACGCAGCCTTCCACCGCGGGGATGAGGTCGCCGTTGAGACGCCAGAGACCGGCGTCGTCCCGGATCACCTCGATCTCGACGTCCCGCTCCCCGACCCAGCCCGAGACCAGCGCCGAGAGGGTCCGCCATTGCTCGTCGCAGGCGATCGCGTAGTCCAGCCGGCAGGCTTGGCCCTCATGGGCGAAGACGGCGGCCCCCGCGAGCTGCCAGCCCGCTCCGAGCGCGGTCAGGCGGCAGGCCTCGTGCCCGGGCCGGTCGAGACGGCGCCAGAGAATGGTCCGAGCGTTCCCGTTCATCTCCGGCTCCTCAAGCCAGCGGCAGCGCCGCGCTCGCCCGCGTGGCGGCATCGTGCAGATCGAGAATGGGCTGGATCTCCTCCCCCACCCAGCCCGGCCCCACGGCCTCCACGAACCGGCAGGTCGCCAGGGGCTGGCAAGCCCGATCGTAGGCCGTCAGCCAATCCGAGAAATCCGCCTGCTCGTCCGGGGCTTCCCGCGGGTGCCGGCCGGGTGGCAGCCTCTGGCCGCAGCGCCACGGCTTGGGGGTGAGGCGGGCCCGGAAGCTCTCCTGGATCCGGCAGAGATTCTGGAACGCCGGATCGGCCGCGATCGACGTCATCAGCGCCTGCGTCTCCGCCGAGCGCGGATCGTAGGCCCGGTCCGTCGCCAGGACCCGGAAGCCGGCCGCCGTGCGATAGATCCGGAAGCTGCCGCCCGAGGCCCGCTGGAGCCCCTCGCGGAGACGGGCCACCGCCGCCTCCTCCGGGCTGGGCTCGCTCTTGCCGAAGAGACGGCCGAGGAAGCTGGGACCTGAAGAAGACGCGGGGAGATCGACGTCGGCGAACAGCGTGTGCGCCGTGTTCAGCACCATGCTGCCGTAACTGTTGCGCGTCACCAACGCCTCGATCTCGCCGTCGCTCCCCTGGATCTCGCGCAGGATCTCCTCGCGGAGCGGCCGGTCGCCGTAGGCATAGCCGCGGGGGAGATCGAGCCCCTGCTGCACGCGCTGGGCGAAGGCGGCGAGGCGCTCCTGCGCTTTCCGCTCCGCCCCCGCCCGTCCCTCGCTCGACCACCCCCAGGCCGCGAGGTCATAAACCTTGCCAAAGCCGGTGGGGACCTGTCCCTTCGCGCGAACCCAGTATTTCGGGATGTTCATGAGGATTCCTCCCTCTCAGCGCACCTCGAAAACCCCCTCGACCTCCACCGCTACATCATAGGGCAGGGCGCTGACGCCGACCGCCATGCGGGTGTGCCGGCCGGCCTCCTGGAAGATCTCCACGAAGAGATCGGAGGCGCCGTTGATCACCTGGGATTGCGCCACGAACTCGGGAACGGAATTCACGTACCCGGCGACGCGCACACAGCGCACGACGCGGTCGAGGTCCCCGTCCAGCGCGGCCCGGAGATGCGCCACCAGGTTCAGGGCGCACAGCCGGGCCGCCTGCCGCCCCTCCTCGACGCCGAATTCCCGTCCGAGCTTGCCGACGAAACGGCGCTCGCCGTTCCACTGGGAGAGCTGTCCGGTAATAAAGATCAGATCCCCGGCGCGCACGGTGGGAACGTAATTCGCTCCCGGCTTGCTGGGCTGCGGCAGCTCGATCCCGAGCTCTTTCAGACGTTCGTCGATTCGGCCGGCCATTGCGATCCTCCAGGATCTCAAAAACGGCCCGATTCTAGCACTCCACACGGGATATACTCGCGGCGGCAAGGGAGGGGCTCCGTTGAGCAGCGGATCGCAACATCGCCTGCGTGTCTGGGTGGCCATCCTGGCGTTTCCGCCGGGCGCGATTCCCGCCGGCGGTCAGGAGACCAAGGCCGTCCAGCCCGCCCTGATCTATGAGGCGGAAGGCTTCGCGGACCTTGCCGGGGGCGTGGAGCGGGGCGGGACCTATCACGGCAATCTCAATCTTCAGCTCACCTTCGATCTCGGTCGCCTCGCCGGCTGGCCCGATACGACCGTCTTTCTCTCCGGCCTGGGGATCCACGGCGGCCATCCCAGCGAATTCGCCGGCGACGCCCAGGGGGTCAGCAGCATCGAGGGACCGCAGAAGTGGACGCTGGAGGAGGCCTGGATTGAAAAGAATTTCCATGGGAATCAATTTTCCGCCCTGCTCGGCCGCTACGATCTGAACAGCGAGTTTGATCACCTGCACGCGGCGGACCTCTTTCTCAATTCTTCTTTCGGCATAGGCCCGGAATTCTCGCAGAGCGGACAGGGGGGACCGTCCATCTACCCGAACACGTCGGTGGGCGGCCGCTTCGCGGTCAAGCCCAGAGAGGGGATCGTGATCCGCAGCGCCGTGATGGACGGCGTGCCGGTCGAGCGCCCCACCGGCAGGGACGTCTTCGCCAAGGGGGACGACCTGCTCCTGGTGGGCGAGGTGGCGTTCCTCTCCCGTCCGGCCCAGGGGGTGGAGCGGGGCCGGCCCCACCGGTTCCGTCTCGGCCGGCAGGCGCAGTTGCCGCCGTATGACGCGAAGCTGGCGGTGGGGGTATGGCACTACACCGCGAGCTTCCCGGACCTCGTCCGGACACAGGCGGATGGCACCCCCGTGACACATCACGGAAGCACGGGAGCGTACGGGATCGGCGAAACCATCGTGTCCAAGGGGGCCGGCGGGCGCGAGGTCCGGGCGTTCGGGCAGGCGGGGCTTGGAGATTCCCGGGTCGGCCGTTTCGGCGGGTACACCGGCGGCGGGCTCGATCTCGCCGGCTTCATCCCGGGCCGCCAGGACGACGAGATCGGCATCGCCGTGGCCCGGGCCTGGAACGGCAACCCTTACATCGAGCAACAGGAGAGGACGGGGCAACCCGTCACCCGGGCCGAGACGGCGGTGGAGCTCGCGTATCTGGCCCAGGTGACCTCCTGGCTCCACGTCCAGCCCGACGTGCAATACGTCTTCCGGCCGAATACCGATCCTCGGATCCCGGACGCTCTGGTCGCCCTCCTCCGCGTCGAGCTGTCTTTTTGAGCGCTTTCGCGCGCCGTTATGCGCTCCCGGCCCTATCTCCCGGTACAATGAGCCGTTCCCTGGAATTCCGCATGACGGAGCCCGGACGTATGGTGGAGGACCCCATTCCCGAGCCGACCCGCATCGGGCCCTATCGACTGGCGCGCCGCCTCGGCCAGGGCGGCATGGGAGAGGTCTTCCTCGCCTGGGACGAGCGCCTGGGCCGGCGGGTGGCCCTCAAGCGCATCCGGCGCGAGGCGCCAACCCCCGAGGAGCGGGAGAGGCTCCGCCGCGAGGCCTCGGCGGCGGCGCGGTTGAGCCACCCCGCCGTGGTGCGGATCTACGATCTGGTGGAGGACGCCACGGGCGACGCTCTCGTCTTCGAATACGTCGAGGGGCGCACCCTGCGCGAGCTGCTGCGGGAGGGGCTCCCCTCGCCCGCCCTCGCCGCGCGGCTGGGTCGCGAGATCGCCGAGGGGCTCGCGGCGGCCCATGCCAGCGGGCTCGTCCATCGCGACCTCAAGGCCGAGAACGTCATGGTCACCCCGGAAGGCCATGCCAAGATCCTCGACTTCGGCATCGCCAAGGCCGCCGCTCCCGGAGGAGAGGGGGAGGCGCTCACCGTGGAGGGCGCGGTGCTCGGCACCCTCCACGCTATGTCGCCCGAGCAGGCCCGCGGCGGTGAGGTCGACGCCCGCTCCGATCTCTTCTCGCTCGGCGTGCTGCTCTACGAGCTGTTGACCGGCCGCTCCCCCTTCCGCGGCAGCGATCTCCTGGACACCCTGCAGCGCGTGGCCGGGCACCGGCCGCCGCCCGCGCGCGAGGTCCGGCCGGAGATCCCGCGGGCGCTCTCGGACCTGGTGGACCGGCTGCTGGCCAAGCGGCCCGAGGAGCGGCCGGAGAGCGCCGGCGAGGTGGCGCGCGAGCTGGCCGCCCTGTCCTCCGGCGACCTTCCGGAGGGGCCGCCGGCTGGCGAGGGGCCCACCTGGGCCCCCGCCCTGCTCGCCGCGCGGAGCGGGTCTGAGTCGTACGCTCCGCCGAAGCTCCGGCGATTTTTGGGGATGGGTGCGCTCGCCCTGGCGGCGGCGGCCGTGCTGATCGCCCTCGGGCTCGGCCTCGGCCGCCTTGTCCGCCGGGAAGCTCCGCCGCCGTTGCGGGTGGCCGTCCTGGCGCCGAAGGTCCCCGCTGGCGCCGGCGAGGATTTCCGCCTAGCCGCCGCGGGCGCGCTCGAAGCGGCGCTCTCGGCGCTCGCCTCGCTCGACGGCGTCGCCCCTCTCGACCCGGCGCAGAGCGGCCCGGCCGCCACCCCCGCGGCGGCGGCGCGGACCGCGGCGGCCGGCGAGGTGCTCGCCCTGGCAATGGAGCCGCAGGGCCCGGCGGGGGCCCGGATCTCCCTGCGCCGCGTTCAGGGGCGGGACGGACGGGTGCTCTGGGCGGGCAGCTTCCCCATCTCAGTCAGCGGGCAGGACCGGGACCTCCGGCTGCTGGCCGACGCGGTGGCTGTCCAGATCCGGCGCGCTTATCCCGAGCGGAGCCTCCGCCCCGGCACGCCGGCCCTGGAGGTGGACGACCGCGACTACGCCGAGCTGCTGCGGATCAAAGAGCGGTTCGACGGCGGCAACGTCCCCCTGGGGCCCGAGCTCGACCGGCTGGAGAAAGTCGTCCGCAGCTCGCCGCGCTTTCTGGAAGGGCACCTCCTGACCTCTCACGTCGCCTCCAGCCTCTTCACCTCGACGCACGATCCCCACCATCTGGAGCGCGCCCTCGCCGCCGCCCACGCCGCCCGCGAGCTCGCTCCCGGCGATCCCCGGCCCCTGATGGCCCTCTTCTTCGCCGCCCTGTCCGGTCACCGGGAGGAGGAGGCGCGCCGGGCCCTCGCCGCGCTGACCGCGACCACCCCGGGCGATCCCCGGCTCCACGTGCTCGCCGGCAAGCTCGCCGAGAGCCAGGGGGACCTCCGCCGGGCGATCGCGGAGCTCGCGGCCGCCGTCGAGCGCGCCCCCGATTGGTCGAGCCTCTTCCGGCTGGCCGACCTGGAGATGAAGGCCGGGCGGACCGCCGACGCGCGCCGCCACCTCGAGGAGCTCCTGGCGCGCGGCCCGGACAACATCTGGGGATTGGACAAGCTGGGCAACCTGGAGCTGCTGGAGGGGGATCCCGCACGGGCCGAGCGGATCTATCTCGACCTGCTCCGCCGCCAGCCGCAACGCTCGTACTACACCGACCTCGGGCTCGCCCGCGCCTTGCTCGGCCGCCCCGCCGACGCGGCCGAGGCCTACCGAAAGGCTCTGGAGCTCGCTCCCGGCCATGTCGCCGCGCTCCTCAACCTGGCGGACGCCGAGCTCGCCCTGGGCCACGGGGAGGAGGCGCGGAGCCACTACGCCCAGACCCTGGACCGCTTGGCCGCGACCGAGCGCGCCGGCGGGCTCTCCGCCGCCGAGCGCATGGCCCGTGCGCAGTGCCTCGCGCATCTCGGCAGGACCCGGGAGGCCGTCGAGCTGACCCAAGGGACCCTCCGCGCGAGCGGCGACGATCCTGAGGTCCTCTACCAGGCCTCCCTGGTTTACGCCCTGGCCGGCGACCGGGCCTCCGCCCTGGTCAACGCCAAGCTGGCTCTGGAGAAGGGGGTCCAGCGGCGCTGGTTCACCCTCCCCGTCTTCGGACCCCTTCGCGAGGACCCAGAGCTGCGGGCCTTGCTGCGAGGTTAGTGGCCATCGCAGTCCGGCGGCCCCGGCTGGCCGAGGTTGTCGATCATCGGATCGTGGGACGCCACGATAATGCCGGACGGATCCCGCACCGTGATGTGGTAGTGATAGTGCGAACGTCGCTTGCGAGAGTTGAAGTGGATGCCGCAGATCCGCACCACGCCCGAGTCGTCCCCGCTTAGTAGCAGCCGGCAGTTGAGATACGAATCGAACAGCGGCTTCAAGGAATCGAACTGGAAGAACACGAAGTAGCCCGCAGGGAGGCCGAGCACGTTCCAGGTCGCCATATCCCCCGGCTCGAGCTCGAGCGTTTCGGGCTGCACGTCCAGCTTCCCCTCGCTATAGCTGACCACGACCTCCGGCGTCGTGTTCTGCGCCTGTCGCAGGTTCTCGACGGTCGCAACGGCGGACCTTGCCCGCACGCCGTCGCGGGTCAGCAGCCAGGCGGTATAGGAGTAGCTCTCGTCGTGATCCGCGCCGACATTGCCCTTGCCCTGCAAGGTAGTGGTGCTCGGAACCAATTGCAGGCACTGGAAGGGCCCGAGACCTCTAGAGCCTTCAAAGCGGATCCACGGGATACAGCCCCTAGGCACCTTCGAGAATTTCCATTCCACCCAGTCCCCCTGTGCGAGCTGCACACTGGACCGATCAAGCGTCAGGCTGCCGTTGATTCCGTCATAGTCTACCTTCACGATCTTTCGCGCCGGCATGATCTCCTCCTTTCGCGGAGGTCGGTGGATCCGTCCTGTCCGCGTTCCGTTGAAACGTTTTTTTCTGTCGGGGACCCCTAGAGCATATTCGATGCCAGGGAGCCGGAGGATTCGGATACACTGACCCCCGTCTTCGGAAGGAGCCCGATGCAACCCACGCTCACCCTGCTGAGCGGCCCGCTGGCCGGCCGTCTCGTCCCCCTCGGTCCGGAGGGGCTCGGCATCGGCCGCCAGGCCGGCAACGGCCTCCAGGTGAACGATGCCGCCGCCTCCCGGCATCACTGCGCGATTGAGCCGGCGGAGGGGGGATTCCTCCTGCGCGACCTCGGCAGCCGCCAGGGCACCTTCGTCAACGGCCGGCCGGTCCGCGAGCGCCTGCTGGAGGACGGCGACCTCATCGCCGTGGGGAACACCCTCTTCCTCTTCCAGCTCCGGCCGGACGGCGCCTCCCGCGCCGAGCCCCGCGTGCTCGAGGACGACGGCGCCTTCACCGCCGGCACCACGGTCCACCTGGCGCCGGGGGACGCCCTCTGGGCGCGGCCCGGCGACGAGCTCGCGGCCCGCGCCGGCGCCGATGCGAGCGGCCGCATCGCCCGCGACCTCCAGACCCTGCTCCGCATCGCCACCGCCCTGCAGTCGGCCCGCTCGACGTCCGAGCTCGCCCACGCCCTGCTCGCGCCGGCCCTCGCCGCCATCCCCGGCGACCGCGCCGCCCTGCTGCTCGCCGACCGCGGCGCGCCGGAGATCGCGGACGCCTTCGCCCTCGACCGCCGGGGCGGCACCGCCCCCTTCCCGGTCTCGCGCACCGTGGTCCGCCAAGCCCTCGCCGGCACCGCCCTGCTGGCCGGCGACGTGTTGACGACCGTAGACCTCGCCGGCGCCGAGAGCCTGCGGGCGGCCCGCGTCCGCTCGCTGCTCGCCGCTCCCGTCACCCACCTCGGCCGCGCGCTCGGCCTGCTCTACGTCGACGTCCTGGAGCGGGAGCCGCCGGGCCCGCCCCTCGACGCCGGGCACCTGGAGATCCTCACCGCCCTCGGCGGCGTGGCCGCGGGCGCGCTGGCCGGCGTGCGGCAGGTGGAGTGGCTGGACGAGGAGAACCGCCGCCTGGCCGAGGGGCTCTCCAGCAGCGCCGGCGGGATGGTGGGCGAGAGCCCCCGCATGCGCGAGGTCTACCACCTGCTACGGCGGGCGGCGGCGAGCGACACGACCGTATTGCTGCGCGGCGAGAGCGGCACCGGCAAGGAGGTGGCGGCGCGCGCGCTCCACCGGGAGAGTCCGCGGGCGGCCGGGCCGTTCGTGGCGATCAACTGCGCCACCCTCTCCGAGAGCCTGCTCGAGAGCGAGTTCTTCGGCCACGAGAAAGGGGCCTTCACCGGCGCCGTGGCCCGCAAGACCGGCAAGGCCGAGACCGCCGACGGCGGCACCCTGTTCCTCGACGAAATCGGCGAGCTCCCCCTCCCCCTCCAGGCCAAGCTCCTGCGCTTCCTCCAGGAGCGCGAATTCGAGCGCGTGGGCGGCACCCGGCCCCTGCGCGTGGACGTGCGGGTGGTGGCCGCCAGCAACCGCGACCTGGCCGAGATGGTGGCGAAGGGAAGGTTCCGCGAGGACCTCTACTACCGGCTGGCGGTCTTCCCGGTGGAGCTGCCGCCGCTGCGCCACCGTCGCGGCGACATCCCGCTGCTCGCGCGCTGGTTCCTGTCGCGATTCGCGCGGCGCTC
>DASXJP010000218.1:0-22346 GCA_036497345.1 Thermoanaerobaculia bacterium | reverse complement strand
GCGAATTCGCGAGCGGCCCCTGCGGAACTTTTTCCTTGCTGAAGCGCCCGATCCAAACGTGAAACGAAGCCTACTCCCTGAACGAACAGGGCTCAAACCAGCGGCTTAAGCGATCACGGATGCATAGCCGAGATCTCTCCTTGCTTATGGGGATTCTGCCTTTTGTGGAAAAGGACTACAAAGAGCCGTCCGCAGACAACGTCGTTTTTGCCATTCTATACGACGGATTGCAGATAGATTTGGGGCGAAAACAGCGCTATGGCACGCAACTTGGCATCGACTCCGGGGGCAATCCTATGGTCCTGCCTCTTGAAGACGCCTCCAAAGTCGAGCAATTCCGCAAGGATCTCGGCCTTCCTCCTCTGGCCGAATATCTCCAGTTGGCCAGCGAGGGACTCTATAAGGGAAAGCCGATCCGGATGCCTCGCGACGATGAGTAGGGGCGTTCTACGGCGGCGGACCCTCCCCCTCCGGCGGCCTCGGACCGTCCGGCGGCGGTCCCTCTCCATCCCCTTCGCCCTCCGGCGGCGGCGGTCCCCCCTCCCTCTGCTCCATCCGCTCCATCCGCCGCTGCCGGAAACGGTCGAGGATGCCTCCCGGCCGCCGCTTGGGGGGCGGGCCGGCGGGATTGCCGACGCCGGGACCGGGATTGGGCAGGCGCAGGCGGCCGACGATCTTCAGGTACTCCTTCTCCTTCTCCGGTCCCAGCAGCTCGCGGGTGGAGAGGATGTTGTTGACCAGCGCCCGTTCCAGAGCCTGATGGATGCGCGAGGACTCGTTGAGCAGGGCCTCGACCCGCTGCCGGTCCGGCGTCGGCCGGGTCAGCTCCCGGCGCAGCTCGCGGTGGGCCTCGTTCATCTGCAGCCGCTGCCGGGTGGACTCCTGGTAGAGGTTCCACTGGAGGTCGAGGAACTTGCGGCGCTGGTCCCCTTCGAGCTTCAGACGGTCGGCCAGGCGGCCCAGCCGGGGGACGGGATCAATATTGGGATTGGCATTGGCGGGATTCTGTCCCTCCTGCGGCGGGCCCCCCTCCCTGGGGGGAGGCGGCCCGGGCCGGCGCGCCGCGATCGTCGCGAGGATACCCACGTTCAGCCCCACCGAGAGGAGCAGGGCGATCACCAGCCACCAGCGGATCATCGCTCGATCTCCGCGCTCCCGGAGGTGGAGGAGGTCGAGGTGGCGTCCTCGATCACGTCCCAGTAGCCGTCGGCGAGGTTGTACTCGGCGCCGGAGAGGGAGGAGACGGTGGCGGACGCGGAGTCCGCGGACGCCGTCTCGGACGCCGGCCAGCTCCGACCGGCGCCGACCCCCAGCGCCGCGCCGGCGATCAGCGCGGCGGCGGCCGTGGCCCGTACCCAGACGGGCGCGGCGGACCAGGAGAGGCTCCGGGTGGGCTTCGGCAGGCTCCGCGCGTGCGCCATCACCCGGCCGGAGAACCCCGCCGGCACCGGCGCGGCCGGCGGCAGGTCGAGGCCGTTCCAGGTCCGTTCGAGACGCTGGTAGACCCCGGCGAGCTCGGGCTCGGCCGCCAGGCGCTCGCGCAGCTCCCGCGCCCGCTCCGGCGGCAGCTCGCCGTGGAGGAGGCGCATCAGCTCTTGTTCGGTCCCGCGTGTCATCGTTTCCTCTCCCCAGGTGGAACACCCGAGCTGTCCGCTTCCTGCGCCGCTTCGAGGCGGCGCATGGCCCGGACGAGCCGGCTCTCGACGGCGCCTTCGGTGATCCCCAGCACCTCCGCCGTCTGTTTATAGGACAGTCCTTCGAATCGCACCAGCACCAGCACCGCCCGCTGGTTTTCCGGCAGCTTGGCGATCGCCCGCCGCGTCGCCTGCCAGCGGCGCCGGGCCTCCAGGGCGGCGACCGGCCCCGCCCCCGCGTCCGGGGGATCGAAGGCGGGAGCTTGCCGGTCGGACGGATCTTCCCAGCGCAGGAAGCGCACCAGCTTGCGCCGCCGCAGCTTGTTCAGGCAATGGTTGACCGCGATGCGGTAGAGCCAGGTGTAGACCTGGCCCTGGGGGCGGACCTCCCTGGCCTTCCGGTACGCCTTGAGGAAGACCTCCTGGGCCGCGTCACGCGCCTCCTCCGGGTCGCCCAGCATGCGCTCGCACAGCCGGAGGAGCCGCTCCTGATGGCTTTCGACCAGGGCCCCGAAGGCTTCGGCGTCCCCCGCGGCCACCCGCGCGAGGGCCTCCCACCCTGGATCGACGGCCGCCGTCGTGCCGGAATCGGTCGCCACCTCGTTCTGGAACCCCTGACGTCCGGAATCCCTGCGGGGGGATCAGGCCTCGGGAGGGGCCTGCCGCAACAGCCGGCGCACGCAGGCGCGACGAAGAGTGGCGAGCAGCCAGATCTCGGGGTTGGCGATCTGGTCCCAGCGGTAGATGGCCAGGAGCAGGATCTCGCCCAGGAGGTCCGCCGCGTCCCGCTCGCTCAGACGGAAACGCGTCAGGATCGCGTCGATCTCGGCGGCCAGGCCGGCGACCACGGCGGTGACTGTTGCGACGGCCTCTGGCGCTCCCGAGCCCTGGCGGGCCTTGTGGAAGTTGGTCATGGGAAGGTGCCCTTCAATCTACCACGATCGAGGCGGCCATGACAGAATCGCGGCCGTGATCGTCGAGCGCGTGACCCGGTTCCTGACCTCCTCCCAGAGCGACTCCTTCGCAGACCTGGCGCTCGCCGCTTTCGCCTGGCAATTCGAGCGCGTGGAGCCCTACCGGCGCCTGTGCGAGCGGCGGGGGGTGAGCCCGCGGACGGTGACGGATTGGCGGCGGGTGCCCCCCGTCCCCACCGCCGCCTTCAAGACCCTGACCCTGGCCGCGGCGCCGGCGGTGGAGATCTTCCGCAGCAGCGGCACTACCTCCGAAAAGCGCGGTGGAGAGGAGCGGCGCAGCGTCCATCATCAGCCGTTCCCGGACCTCTACCGCGCGGTGATCGACGCCTCCTTCCCGCGCTTCTGCCTGCCATTTATCGGCGCGATGGGCGCGACGGGGAGGCTGCCGATCCTCTCGCTGATCCCCTCCCGCCAGCAGCTCGCGGATTCGAGCCTCTCCTTCATGGCGGACCACGTCCTGGCCCGCTGGGGGGACCCGGAGAAGAGCGTCACGGCGTTCGGTCCGCGCGGGGTCGAGGCGGCGCCGGCGCGCTCGTGGGCGGGGGCGAGACAGCGCGAGGGGAAGCCGGTGCTGGTGCTGGCGACCGCCTTCGCGCTGGTCCAGTGGCTGGACGCGCTGGAGCGGCTGGGGCTCAAGTTCCGGCTGCCGCCGGGGAGCGCCATCTTCGAGACCGGCGGCTTCAAGGGGCGGACGGCCGAAGTCTCGCGGGAGGATCTCCTGGCCCGCGTGCGGGCCTGGCTGGGGGTGCCGCCCCCGTCGGTGGTCCGCGAGTACGGCATGGCCGAGCTGACCAGCCAGTGCTATACCGGCGCGCTGCTGGGGGACGATCCGGACCTCTTCGTGGCTCCGCACTGGGTGCGCGTGCGCCTCCTCGATCCCGAGACCCTGGAAGAGGTCCCCGCCGGTACTCCCGGGCTCGTCTGCGTCTTCGATCTCGGCAACCTCGGCTCGGCCCTCCACGTGCTGACCGAGGACCTCGGCGTGGCCCAGGGGGATGGCTTCCGGCTCGTCGGTCGCGCGGCCGGGGCGGAGCTGCGCGGGTGCTCGCTGGTGGTGGAGGAGCTGCGGAAGGCTTAGAGCCGCCTGATGGTACAGTGGTATTGGAAGGAGGCTGGCCCATGTTGCTCGACTATTTGAGCGCTGCTTTGGAGCGTGCGGCGTACGAGAAGATCGAAGACGAGGAGCCGTACTACGGAGAGATTCCTGAGATCCAAGGGGTCTGGGCAACTGGACGAACCCTGGAGGAATGCCGCCGCAAGCTGATGCAGGCTCTTGAGGATTGGGTCTTCTTCAGCATCTATCGGGGTGATCCGATTCCACCCCTGGGCGAAGTCGTCATCGAGCTGCCCCGTCCGGCATGAAACGGCTCTCTCCGGTGAGCCGGCGCGAGCTGATTCAGCGCCTGCGCCAACTTGGATTCGAGGGGCCTTTCACGGGTGGCCGGCACGAATTCTTGGTCCGCGGAAGCGTGCGCCTGATCCTGCCCAATCCCCATCGGCAAGAAATCAGCACAGATCTTCTAGCTCGCATTCTCCGGCAGGCTGGCGTCAGCAGAGAGGATTGGATGTCCCTGAGCTAGGGCAGTCCTCACAATGCTCCGCGACGCCTTCCTCCCCGCGACCTTCCCCCACTCCCGCGAGCCAGTCTTCCGCGCGGTCGAGCGGCCGGGGATCCGCTACAGCGCGGCCCGCTGGACGCCCGAGGCCCTGGGCCGGGTGGTGGCGGCTCTGCGCGAGGGAGAGGCGGCGCTGCGGGCGATCCCGGACGACGACCTGCTCGCCGCCTGGGGGGACACGGTCTCGACCTTCCTGCGTACCGTGTCACTGGAGCGGCGGGCGCTCGATCCGCCGCTGGCCCGCCTCTGTGGGCTCTCCAAGGAGGGGCTCCGGGCCGGGCTCGAAGCGGTGCTCGGCGGGGTGCGGCGGGAGCCGGCGGCGGCGCTCCTGGCCCGGGCCCATCCCGCGCCGGTGGATTCGGGGCCGGTGCTGGCCGTCCTCGCCTCCAATCTTCCCGCTCTGGCGGTCCAGACCCTGCTTCCGGCGCTGCTGGTCCGGCGGCCGGTGCTGCTCAAATCCTCCTCGGCCGAGCCCCTTTTCGCGCCCGCTTTCCTGACCGCGTTGACGCGCAGAGAGCCGCGCCTGGCCGGCGCCGTGGCCGCCGCGGCGTGGCCCGGCGGTGACGCCAGGCTGGAGGCGCCGGTGCTGGAGGGGGTGGGGACGGTGCTCGCCTATGGGGAGCAAAAGGCGCTGGAGGACCTCGAGCTCCGGGCGCCGGGCAAGGTGGTGGGCTACGGCCCGAAGACCAGCTTCGGGGTGGTCGGGGCCTCGGTGGACGTCCGCGCCGCGGCGGAGGGGCTGGCGCGCGACGTCGCGCTCTTCGATCAGCGCGGGTGTCTCTCGGTGGTGGCGGTCTATACGGCGGGGGACGCGGAGGAGCTGGCCAGGCGCCTGGAGACCGAGCTCCTCGACCTCGCCCGCCGTTGGCCCCCGGGACCGCCGATGCGAGCGGTCTCGGCGGTGGTCCAGCACGTCCGCCTCGAAGCCGAGATGCGAGGGCTCTGGATGTCCGATCTGGCGTTGCGGCAGGGGACGGTGATCGTCGAGCCCAAGCCGGCGCTCCTCCCCTCGCCGGGGCTGCGGACCGTGCGGGTCCATCCACTGGCGGATCTGAATCGTCTGCCGGAGATCCTGGCGCGCTGGCGGGGAAGGCTGCAGGGGGCGGCGCTGGCGGGGGAGGAGGCGTGGGCGCTGGAGCCCCGGCTGGCGGATTTGGGGCTCTCCCGCTTCGCGGCGCCCGGCGAGCTGCAGTCGCCGGACGCCACCTGGCTCAACGGCGGGATCGATCCGCTGGCGGCCCTTACTTCCCCTTCCCCGTCGCGCCGTTGATCATCTTCGAGAGCGCCACCTCGGGAGCGTCCCAGTCCGTCGCGCCCTCGATGCGGCCGGCCTGCACGCCGTTGACGTAGATGATCGCGGTCGGAATCCCCTTGACGCCCAGCCGCTTGACCTCGGGGTCCTTCCAGCCGTCTGGGGCAAAGTCGATCCCGTAGTACTCGAACTTGATGTTCGGGTTCTTCACCTCGTTCTCGACCCGCAGCATCAGCGGCACGAGCTGCCGGCAATGCGGGCACCAGGAGCCGAAGACGACGTGCACGGTCACCGGTTTGCGGTCGCCTTTCAGCGCGGCGATCGCCGCGGCGTTGGGCCTGTACCCGTTGGAATTGCGGACGTACTCGGGGATGTTGGCCAGCAGCTCCGACCCTTTGCGCAGCCCCCGCAGGGCGGGCCGGGGGGTGAGGCTCACCTTCTTGCCCTGGTAGGTGAAGGTGGGGTTCGAGCTCGCGCCCTCGAGTTGGAACGGGCCCACGGGGGAGAGCACGGCGTCGGCCAGCAGATCCACCGTGCCGTCCTTCTGCTTCGCGACCTTCATCAGGTTGACCGTCTCGACGCTGCCGGACCGTGGCGTCAACAGCACGGGCGAGGGGAGCGCCGAGGTGAGGATCAGGATGGCCGGGACCTGCTCGTTCTTGTAGATCTCGGCCGCCGGCACCGGATTGCCGTTGACGACGAGGATGTAATCGCTGCTCGGCTGGAAGCCGCGCAGCGTGGCGTCCGACGGGGCGCCCTGGGCGGCGGCGGCCAGCGAGGCGGCGGCCGCGAGCACGGCCAGGATTGCGGATCTCATCTGCTTCATCGCGATGACCTCATGGAGCTCTCTTGGAGGCGGGCGCCTGGACGGCGGGCGGCAGCCCCGGGAAGGTTTCGGTTACCCGTCCGTCCTTGACCGCGAACGACCGGGGGAGGCGGCGGTAGAGCGGGCGCAGCAGCTCGGGCGGCGCCTCGCGGATCTGGAACCGGGGCCCCCAATGCCAGAAGAAGGCCCGCTGCTGGTCGGCGGTCGACGAGGTGAGCACCCAGAGCGCCGGGCCGGGGCCGCCGGCGTAGGCATTCAGCGCGTCCACGGCCTTGGTGAGCGCGGGATCGTCGAGCTTCGCCATCACGACCAGATTCTCCCCCCGCCGCAGCTCGGGGATCAGCCCGTCGAGGCAGACCCGCTGGGCCCCTTCGCCCACGCAGGTCTTGCTCACCTCGACGCCGGGGCGCAGGCGCGTCGCCAGGTTGTCCAGCGGCAGCTCGGGGGCCTTCCAGGCGAGGAGCAGCACCGCCAGCGTGCCGATCACGGCGACGGCGGTGCGCTTCGGGGGGACCAGCGGCGGCCGGCGCTCGCGCCCCACCCAGGCGAGGAGCAGCGCCGGCGCGAGCAGGGCCAGGTCCTGCCAGAAGGCCTGCGCGGGAGTCCGCTGCACGAGGTTGCCGAAGCAGCCGCACGACTCGGCGGCGTTGCGCTGGCCGTGCTCGGCGAGCCACCAGGCGCGGCCGGTAAGCGAGAGGAAGAAGGCGACCAGGAGGGTCGCGGGGATCAGCACCCACTTGCGGCGCACGCCGAAGAGCAGCAGCAGCCCGAGCCCCGCCTCCAGGGCCAGCGCGATCAGGGCGACGGCGCGGGCGGGGAGCAGGAAGTCGAGGCCCTCGGTATGGATCTGGTCGACGAACGACGGCGGATCGATCACCTTGGCCCAGACGGCGAAGAGGAGGACGCAGGCGAGGAAGGCGCCGGCGAACGTCCCCACCCACCAGAGGAGCGGGCGCGGGGAGGCCACGGTGCGCGTCCGCGGCAGAGCCGTATGGGTCTGGGTCGATTCCATGGCCGGTCAGTGATCCTAACGCAATCCTGGCGCCCTCCGGAGGGCTCTCCTCCGGAAACAGACGGTCCGGGCCGAAAAATCCCCTCAGGCCGCCTCGTCCTCCCAGCGCAGATGGCGCCGCAGCTCGTCCGCCGTGGGGCCGGTGCCGTGGTCGAGGAATCCTTCGAGCGGCCCGGAGTAGAGCACCTCGCCGCCGTGCACGCCGCCGCCGGGCCCGAGGTCGAGGATCCAGTCGGCGCGCGAGATCAGGTCGGGGCTGTGCTCCACCACCACCACGCCGTCCCCCCGCTGCACCAGCCGCCGGAGCGTGTGGTAGAGGAGGTCGATGTCGGCGAGGTGGAGGCCGGTGGTCGGCTCGTCGAAGAGGAAGAGCCGCCGCCCCTCGCCGGTCGGCCGGTCGAGGAAGCTGGCGAGCTTGAGGCGCTGCGCCTCGCCCCCGGAGAGGGTCGAGGTGGGCTGCCCGAGCCGCAGGTAGCCGAGCCCGACGTCGAGGAGCACGCGCAGGCGCTTGGCGAGCTTCTTCTGGCCGGTGAAGAATTCGATGGCATCCTCGACCGTCAGGTCCAGTGCCTCGGAAATGTTCTTGCCCTGCTGGTCTTTCCCGAAATAGCGGACGGCCAGCACCTCCGGCCGGAAGCGGTGCCCCTGGCAGGTCTCGCAGAGCACCGTCACCGGCGCCATGAACTGCATGTCCACCTCGGTGATGCCGGTCCCCTCGCACGACGGGCAGCGCCCCTTGTCCACGTTGAAGGAGAAGTGGGCGGCGGTGATCCGCCGCGCCTTGGCGTCGGCGGTGGCGGCGAAGAGCTTGCGGACCTCGTCGTAGGCCTTGATGTAGGTGATCGGGTTCGAGCGGCTCGACCGTCCCAGCGGGCGCTGGTCGACCAGGGTCACGTCCACCAGCCCTTCGAGCCCGGCCAGGAGATCGCACTCGCCCGGCTCGACGTCCACCACGCCGCGCGAGCGCTGGTAGGTGCCGTAGAGGACGTTCTCGATCAGCGTCGACTTGCCCGAGCCGGAGACGCCGGTCACCGCGACCATGGCCCCCAGGGGGATGTCGACGTCGACGTTCTTCAGGTTGTGGGCGCGGGCGCCGCGGATCGAGATGGGAGGGAGGCTGGAGAGCTCCTCTGAGAGGGTCTCCCACCCCTGCTCGCGGCGGAAGCGGGCCATGTGCCGGCGCGCCTGGGTGGGCGGGCGCTCGCGCAGATAGCGGCCGGTGAGCGAGGCCTCGTTGGCGAGGATCGTCTCGATGGGCCCCTCGGCCACCACCCGGCCCCCGTGCTCGCCGGCGGCGGGCCCGAGGTCGATCACGTGGTCGGCGCCGCGGATCAGCGTGCGGTCGTGCTCCACCACCAGCACCGTGTTCCCCTTGGCCGCCAGGTCGCGCAGCAGGGAGAGCAGCCGCTCGCTGTCCTGCGGATGGAGGCCGATCGTGGGCTCGTCGAGCACGTAGAGGGTGCTGGTGAGGCCGGAGCCCAGGGCGGCGGCGAGGTGGATGCGCTGCGTCTCGCCGCCCGAGAGGGTGCGCGCCTGGCGATCGAGCGTCAGATAGTCGAGCCCCACGCGGTGGAGCACCTCGATCCGTTCGGTCAGCTCGTCGATCAGATGGCCGGCCACCTCGCGCTGTCGCGGCGTCCACCGGCGCTCGCGCAGCCAGGCGCGGAGCTGCTCGATGCTGAGGGCGGCCAGGTCCGGCAGGCTCATCCCCTCCAGGCGGACGGCCACCGCCTCCGGCCGCAGCCGCTTGCCCAGGCACTCCGGGCAGGGGTTGTAGGCGCGGTAGCGGGCGAGCAGCACGCGCACGTGGACCTTGTAGGTGCGCTGCTCCAGCCACGCGAAGAAGTCGTCCAGGCTGCACGGGTTGTTGGCGCCGCTCCAGATCCACTCGCGGTCTTTTGCCGCGAGATCGGCCCAGGGGACGTCGAGCGGGATCTTCCGCTTGCGGCAGGCGGCGAGGAGCTCGTCGTAAAGCTCCTCGTAGGCCGGCGTGTTCCACGGCGCGATCGGGCGTTCGGAGAGGGTACGCCGGGGGTCCGGGATCACCCGTTCGCGGTCGACGCCGATCACCCGGCCGAACCCCTGGCACTCGGGGCAGGCGCCGAGGGGCGAATTGAACGAGAACAGGGCCGGCGTGGGCCGGCGGGCCGTCTCGCCGCAGACGGGGCAGGAGAGCTCGCGGCTGTAGAGCCGCACCCCGGCGCTGCCGCGGGCCTCCACCTTGCCGCCGTTCATCCGGTAGGCTTGCTCCAAGGTATCGAGCACCCGCGTCTGGGATTCCGGCTTGGCTGTGAAGCGGCCGAGGACGAGCGGCAGCGGATCGCGCCTGGCCGGCCACTTCTCCCCGGGCTCCATGCGCACGACCTCGTCCTCGTCTTTATTGAGGTCACCGAGCCGGCGCTGGAACCCCTGGCGGATCAGCTCGCCGAGGGCGTCGTCCGCCCCCTTCTTGGGCCTCGGCAGGCGCACGACGAGGGTGAAGGCCTCGCCCGCGGCGCCGGCCACGAGATCGGCCGCGGCCTCCTCGGGGCTGTAGCTGCGCACGGGCCCATGGCCGTTCACGCACCCCACCTCGCCCAGGTGGGTGAAGAGGAGGCGCATCACGTCGAGCGTCTCGGTGATCGTGCCCACGGTGGAGCGGGCATTGCGCACGGCGTTCTTGGCTTCGAGCGCCACGGCCGGCAGGATGTTGTGGATGGCATCCACCGGCGGGCGCTCCATCTGGTTGAGGAACTGCCGCGCGTAGGTGGACATCGACTCCACGAAGCGCCGCTGACCCTCGGCGAAGATGGTGTCGAAGGCGAGCGACGACTTGCCCGCTCCCGAGGGTCCGGTCACCACGGTCACCGCGCGGTGCGGTACCCGGCAGTCGATCCCTTTCAGGTTGTGGGTGCGGGCGCGCTCGATCAGGATGGCTGGCTGCTTGGGGCTGGGCATCGGTTCCAGACGGCGCTCCGGATCAGACGGAGCCGAACATCATAACGCAGGGGGTTTGCGGGCATTCCCGCCGCCGTCCTCGCTCCCTGGGGCCGGCTCCTGCTGCTCCTTGGCGCGGTCCTCGCCGCGGTCCCGGCGGCCGAAGAGCCGGCGGAAAAAATTACGGAAGGTGCGCGGCTCGGCCCGCCGCTCCTCGGCCCGAGCGGCGGGCTCTTCCGCGCGTTCCTCGGGAGCCGGCTCGCCCGCGGCGGCGACCTGCGGCTCAGGGGCGCCGTCGTGCATGTCGCAGGTCTGCGTGGGGACCTCCCCCTCGCGGAAGACCTCGGTGATCACGTAGGGGCAACCCTCGGTGGCCAGCATGCCGGTCGTGGGGTCGATCGCCGCCGTGGTGATCCCTGGCGGCGTGGTGAAGGTGGAGTAGCCGCCGGGCGGGACGACCCGGGCCATGAAGCGGACCCAGATCGGCAGCGCGGCGCGGGCGCCGGAGAGGCGGGTCTTCGAGTTGTCGTCGTACCCCACCCAGACGACCGTGGCGCGCTCCGGCGCGTAGCCGGCGAACCAGGCGTCCCGCTGCTGGTTGGTGGTGCCGGTCTTGCCGGCGAGCTCGCCCGGAATCCCCGCGGCGGCGCCGGCCGCGGTGCCGCGCTGGAGCACCCCTTCGAGGAGCGAGGTCACGAGATAGGCGCTCTGGGCGGAGAGCACGCGCACGGGCTTCGGCAGCGGGGCCCCCTGGACCGGCTTGCCGTAGCGGTCGAGCACCGCCACCAGCTCGTGGACGGACGGGCGCGCGCCGCCGGCGGCCAGAGTCGAGTAGACGGTCGCCATCTCCAGCGGCGTCACGGCGGCGGCGCCGAGGGCCATGGCGGGGAAGGGCTGCATCGGCGTGGTGATCCCCAGGTCGCTCGCCAGCTTGACGATCTTGGGCATCCCCACCACCTCGGTCGCCAGCCGGGCGGTGGCCAGGTTGTAGCTCTTCTCCAGGGCGGTGCGCGCGGAGACCCAGCCGTGCGAGAGGCCGTCGTCGTTCTTCGGGGTCCATAGCCCGGCGCCGGTCTGGATCGTCAGCGGCTCGTCGTCGAGGAACGAGGCGGGGGAGGCCTTGCCGGCCTCGAAGGCGGCGGCGTAGACGATCGGCTTGAACGAGCTCCCCGGCTGGCGCTGGGCCCGGCCGGCGCGGTCGAACTGGCTCTGGTCGTACCCCCGGCCGCCGACGTAGGCGAGGATGCCGCCGGTCGCCGGGTCCATGGAGACCAGGGCCGCCTGGAGGGAGCGCCCCTTGCGCCCGCCGTCGATCTGCTTCAGGCCGGTCTCGACCGCCTCCTGGGCCGCCTTCTGGCCGGACCAGTCGAGCGTCGAGAAGAGCACGTAGCCGCCGTCCTCCAGGTCCTCGACGCCGAAGCGGCGGGAGGCTTCGAGGGCCGCCGAATCGGCGAAGTAGGGGGCCCGCCTGCGGACCACCGGCTCGGGCGCCACCACGATCGGCTCCTGCAGCGCCTGGTCGACGCGTGCCTGGGGGACCAGACCCAGCCTGGCGAGCCGGCCCAGCACCCAGGCGCGCCGCTCCCTGGCGCGGTCCGGATGGGTGGCCGGCGAGTAGTTGGCCGGCGAGGGGATCATGCCGGCGATCGTCGCCGCCTCGGCGAGGTCGAGCTGGCCGGGGTCCTTGCCGAAATAGGCCCGCGAGGCGGCCCCCACGCCCAGCAGGGAGACGCCGCCGCCGCCGCCCAGGTAGATCTCGTTGAGGTAGGCCTCCAGGATCTTCTTCTTGTCGTAGCGCAGGTCGAGCAGGACGGCGAGGACGAGCTCCTGGCTCTTGCGCCGCAGCGTCTTCTCCTGGGTGAGATAGAGGTTCTTGACGAGCTGCTGGGTGAGGGTGCTCCCCCCCTGCCGCCGCCCCCTGCCGGTCAGGTCGACCCAGACCGCCCGCGCGATGCCGGTGGGCGAGATCCCCGCGTGATGGAAGAAGGTCTCGTCCTCCGCCGCGATAATGGAGTTGATCAGGTCCGGCGAGACCTCCTGCAGGGTGACCGGCCGGCGCTCCAGCAGGTTGGGGCCGTAGTAGGAGGCGAGGAGCGGTGGATCGAGGATCACCGAGTCCGCCGGCTTGCCGTCCTGGCGGAGCGCGGCGATCCGGGTCCCCCTGTAGGCGATCTCGACCAGCCCGCCGCCATGGCTGCCGTCAGGGAGAGGGAAGCTCCGCAGGTGAATGTCCACCCCCTGCTTCGTCCGGCGGTAGCGGCCGGCGGGGAGGTCGGAGGAGGCCTTGTCCTCGCGGTACCCCTCGTCGGCGAGCCCGGCGATCAGCAGGTCCGGCGGGTAGTTTCGCCCCTCGAACAGCCGCGTGGCCCGCGCGTAGAGCCGCGAAGGCTGGCGGAAGGTGACCTCCTCGAAGTGGCTCGCCATGCGCCAGTATGGCCGGATACCGACGAACGCGGCGATCAGCAGGATGGCGGCGATGGCGCCGAGGATCCCCCACCGGCGCGGCCGGGGCTGGGTCGGAACGAGCTTGACTTTGCGGATGGCGGCCATCGGATCGAAGAATCCCAGATTGGAGAACGTTTTCGGGCCGCGCGGGCTTCCCGCGGCGGGAGACTAGCAGGGATTCAGGCGGGGAGATCGCCGAGCCAGCGGAGATCGATGCCGGTACCTTCGAGCTTACGGATGAGCTTCTCGTCGGCCGTTATGAGTGGAGCGCTCAGCTTGCGCGCCAGAGCGACGTAGGAGGCGTCGTAGGCACTGATCCCGTGATCGAGCGCCAAATCGAAGGCAGAGGTGAAGATCTCACTGCCAGAGGTCGAAAGGAGCGGTAGAGACCGGAGATTCATCAGGCTCTTTCGCGCATGGGCTGGGGGAATGTTGAAGCGCCTTACGTACTTCAGGAAAATATTAGCGCATTCGTTGTAAAAGAGATCGGGAACGAACAGGTCTACCTTTCCGGCCCGCAGAGTCCGGAAGAGACGCTTCGCTGATTCACTCAGGTCTTCGGGAAGGTAAGGCTTGACTCCAACACTGGCATCTACAACCCAGCCCCGGCTCAACGTTCCCGATCCTCTCGGAGGATCTCGGTGCTGTCGGGCAGCCTGAGATCCTTGGGGAGAGAATTGCCGATTTGCTCCATCTCCGCCAATACCTCTTCCAGGGGAAGACGGGAGTGCCTCCGCCGGAGCTCCTTGGCTTCCTCAACGAGCCTCTGCCGCTCTTCCCAGGGCTCCTCATGTCGCAAGATCGCCATCCCGTCTCTCTCCTATACAGAACCTCCGTCTCTTCCAAGCATACCACATCCATCGCTCGACCCCCCCCCTCCCGCTGGAATACCCCACCCTCGATCCTGTTATCATTCTCCGCCCTATGATCGCCGTCTCCGACCTCGGTAAGTCCTTCGGCCCCCAGACCCTGTTCGAGGGGGTCTCGATCCAGTTCAACCCGGGCAACCGCTATGGCCTCGTGGGGGCCAACGGCTCGGGCAAATCGACCTTTCTGCGCATCCTCGCCGGGGACGACATCCCCAGCGAGGGGACGATCGCGATGCCCAAGCGCCTCAAGCTGGGCGTCCTCAAACAGGACCACTTCCGCTACGAGCACATGCCCATCCTGGAAGTGGCCATGATGGGCAATCACGACGTCTGGGAGGCGATGGTCGAGAAGGAGCGCCTGCTCGCCAACGCCGAGACCGAATTCGACGCCGACCGCTACGCCGAGGTGGAGGACCTGATCCTCCGCAACGACGGCTACACCCTCGAGGCCCGGGCGGGCGAGGTGCTCGAAGGGCTCGGCATTCCGACCGAGGTCCACCGCAACCTGCTCTCGACCCTCTCCGGCGGCTTCAAGCTGCGCGTGCTGCTCGCCCAGGTGCTCGCCTCCGAGCCCGACGTGCTGCTGCTCGACGAGCCCACGAACCACCTCGACATCCTCTCGATCCGCTGGCTGGAGAAGTTCCTGGTGGACGGCTACAAGGGCACGGCGATCGTCATCTCCCACGACCACCGCTTCCTCGACAACATCTGCACTCACATCGTGGACGTGGACTACGAGACGATGATCCTCTATCCCGGCAACTACAACGCCTTCCTGGCGGCCAAGGTGGGCAACCGGGAGCGCAAGGAGGCCGAGATCGAGAAGCGGGAGGCCGAGATCGCCCGCCACAAGGAGTTCATCGACCGGTTCAAGGCCAAGGCCACCAAGGCCCGGCAGGCGCAGAGCAAGATGAAGATGATGGAGAAGATCGTCATCGAGCGCCTGCCGCAGAGCTCGCGGCGGTACCCCACCTTCAAATTCCAGCAGGTGCGGCCCAGCGGCCGCGCGGCGCTGGAGATCGAAGGGGTCTCCAAGGCCTACGGCGACAACCAGGTGCTCAGGGACGTCTCCCTGCGGGTCGAGCGCGGCGACCGCATCGCCATCATCGGCCCCAACGGCATCGGCAAGTCGACCCTGCTCAAGATCGCGGTGGGGGAGACCGAGGCGGACGCTGGCAAGGTCGAGTGGGGGTACGAGACGTACCAGGGCTACTTCTCGCAGGACCACAACGAGGTGCCCAAGGGGAGCAAGCAGAGCGTCGAGGCCTGGCTCTGGGAGACGGTCCCCGGCGAGCCGATCGGCTTCGTGCGCGGCAATCTGGGGATGGTGCTGTTCTCCGGCGACGACGTGAAGAAGCCGATCGGCAGCCTCTCCGGCGGCGAGGCCGCGCGGCTTGTCTTCTGCAAGCTCTCGGTGACCAAGCCGAACGTGCTGATCCTCGACGAGCCCACGAACCATCTGGACCTGGAGGCGATCGAGGCGCTGGTCGAGGGGCTCAAGGCCTACGACGGCACGCTGATCTTCGTCTCCCACGACCGCTGGTTCGTCTCCCAGCTCGCGGACCGCATCTTCGAGATCTCCCCCAAGGGGATCAACGACTTCCGGGGGACCTACGAGGAGTATCTGGAGCGCCTGGGCGACGACCACCTCGACGCCGAGGCGGTGCTGCGCATGCGGCGGGAGCAGAAGAAGAAGGCCGCCGCGGCCGCACCGCCGGCGGCGGAGCTCGACCCGGCCGAGGCGCGCCGCCGCCAGCAGCGCCAGAAGGATCTCAGGAAGAAGCTCGACCTGGTCACCTCGCAGGTGGAGAACGCCGAGTCGCGCGTCCACGCCATCAACGAGATGTTCTGCGACCCCACCTTCTTCGACCGCACCCCCCGCGAGCAGGTCAAGCGGCTCGAAGGTGAGCAGAAGACCCTCTCGGCGAAGGTCGAGGAGCTGATGGGGGAGTGGGAGCGGATCGAGACCGAGATGGCCGCGCTGGGCGGCTAGGTACCGCGGCTAGCTACCGCGCCACGGCCCGCGTGGGGCCGGTGGGATTGCGCGGCGGCAGCAGGCGGATGTAGCCGGCCATCGCCAGCTTCCAGAACAGCATCAGGGCGTCGAGCTGTGGCATCGGCGTGATCTTGAGGATCGACTGGATGTCGTAGACGCCGTTGATCCGCGTCAGCATGAACCCCTCCTGGGGGGAGAGGTTCGAGGAGGTGAGCTGCTCCATGGTGGCCGTCACCTGGGGGATGGACGCCAGGGTGACGCCGGAGCGCTCGATCTGCTCGCGGATCCGCTTCTCGGCCTCGCTGAGGTTCTCCTGGGTGTCCGGGTTCTCCGGCTCCAGGGCCCGCGCCGCCCGCAGGTGGCGCAGCGCGGCGTCGAAATCCCCCTGCGACAGGAAGGTGCGGCCGGCCTGGATCAGGCTCTCCGCGCGGATCGTCCCGGGGGCCGCGGCTCCCGGGTCCGGGGAGGGGGCGGCGGCGGGGCGCCCGCCGCGCAGCTTGACCAGCTTGACGCGGCCGAGCTGCCACTGGTCGAAGACCAGCTTGCAGGTCTGGTACTCGGTGGCGCGGGTCTGCTCACGGATCTCCTCGATGGTGCGCTCGTCGTTGATCAGGCTCACGATGCGTTGCTCGCCGGGCCCCAGGCCGGGGATGGCCGAGAGGTCGACGATCGCCACCGGGATCATCTGCTCGTTGGGGAGCACCTGGCGGATGCGCCGCCACTCGTCCACCCGCTGGACCCCCTCCATCACGATGCCGGTGACGTCCATCCTCATCGGCACCATGGCGCTCTCGGGGAGGACGTCGTCGAGGAAGCGGAAGTCCCCCTCGGCCCAGGAGAAGATGTCGTAGATGCTCTCCTCGGCCTTGAGGCGGAGCATGCGGGCGAGGTCCCGCTCGGCGATGGCGCCGTTGTTGACCAGGATCATCCCCAGCAGCATGCGGCTCTTCTCCTGCAGCTCCACCGCCCGGTTGAGCTGCCCCTCGTTGATCAGGCCGTGGCTCATCAGGAAGTGCCCCAGGTACTCCTCGGGCTTGTTCGAGGCGGAGGAGAGGATCAGGCCGTCCTTGAAGAAGATCTTCTTCTCGACCTTTCCATGCACGATCTCCAGGGTCCCGCTCTTCTTGCTCTGCGAGAGCCACTGGAGCAGCTCCTCGAGCTGCATCGTCCGGAGATTGCCGACAATGCCCATGATGATTGGGCCGATTATACTTCTATGTAAATACTGAGTGCTATGCGAATACTGAGAGATGAACCGGGCCGCCAACGCGCTTCGCATGGCAGGAGAGCCTCACCTTCATCTGCGGGCCGGAGTCGTCCCCCTCTGACCCTGATAGTGACTCGAGGAGCCGGGCTCGCCGTACGCGACCTCGGGCTCGGACTCCATGGCGATGAAGATGAGCTGTGCAATTCGTCTGCCTGCCTCCAATATGAAAGGTTGGGGTCCGAGGTTCTGGAGCTCCAGGGTGATCTCCCCCTCGAAACCGGGATCGCACCAGCCGGCCAGCGAGTGGTTGATCCACAGCCGGCCGAGCGTCGACTTGAGCTTGAGGTCGCACGCCACGTCCCGTGGGATGCGCACGTACTCCAGGGTCGAGGCGAGCACCACCTCGCCCGGGAAGAGCTTGATGCCGGGCGCGCGGAATTCCTCCGGGTCCCGGGTAGGACAGATCCAGTGGTCTGAGACACGGACGTCGTAGCTGGCGGCATTGACCTGACCCTCCTCGAACGGGGTGACTCCCCCGTTCCGCCCCCATTCGCGGATCCAGCGGTCCGGTTTGATCATGGCGTTCTACAGGAACCGGACCGGCGTCGTCACCTGCTCGCGGTGGATCGTGTCGACGAAGCGGATGATCTTGCGCGAGAGCGACATGAAAAGGGTCGAGGTGCGCGAGCCGCCGCCGAAGAAGCGGACCCCTCGCAACAGCTCGCCGTCGGTGACGCCGGAGCAACTGAAGAGGATCTGCTCGCCGGGAGCGAGGTCCTCGGTTTTGTAAATCTTGGACAGATCGTGGAAGCCGAGGGCCTGGAGCCGCTTCTCCTGCTCCTCCTTCCCCTCGGTGTCCGCGTCGTGGGGCTTGAGCCGCGCCTGGATCTCGCCGCCCAGGCAGCGCATGGCCGCGGCGGTGATCACCCCCTCGGGAGCGCCGCCGATCCCCATCACGGCGTGCACGCCGGTGCCGCGCACGGCGGCGGAGATGCCGGCCGACAGGTCGCCGTCGGGGATCAGGCGGATGCGGGCGCCGGCCTCGCGGATGTCGGCGATGAGCTGCTCGTGCCGCGGCCGGTTGAGCACCACGACCGTGAGATCGCTCACCCGGCGGCCGAAGGCGTCGGCGACGTTGCGCAGGTTCTCGGCCACCGGCGCGTCGATGTGGATGCGGCCGCGGGCCGTGGGGCCCACCACCAGCTTCTCCATGTAGACGTCGGGGGCGTAGAGCAGCCCCCCCCGCTCGGCGGCGGCGAGCACGGCGATCGAGTCCGGCGAGCCGGTGGCGCAGAGGTTGGTCCCCTCCAGGGGATCGACGGCGATGTCGACCTGCACGGCGCCGTCCTTGCCTCTGAGGGCGCCGACCTCCTCGCCCACGAAGAGCATGGGGGCCTTGTCGCGCTCGCCCTCGCCGATCACCACGCGGCCGTCCATCAGGATGTTGTCCATCTCGCGGCGCATCGCCTCGACCGCCACCTGGTCGGAGTACTTGCGCTGGCCGAAGCCCATGGTCTTGGCGGCGGCGATGGCCGCCTGCTCGGTGACGCGGATGAAGTCCTGCTCGAGGAGGTGATCCATGACCGCCGGCATCAGCGGGCGCTCCCCGCGGCCACCGGCTGCTCCGCGGCCTTCTTCTTGGCGGCCGGGCGCTCCGGCGCGTTGAAGGCGGGGATGCCGGTGATCGCCTCGCCGATGATCAGGCCGTGAATGTCGTGCGTCCCCTCGTAGGTGTAGACCGACTCGATGTTCAGCATGTGGCGGATGACCGGGTAGTCGTCCACGATGCCGTTGGCGCCCAGGATCTCGCGGGCGAGCTTGGCGCACTCGCGGGCCAGCCAGATGTTGTTGCGCTTGCCCATCGAGATCTGGAACGGCTTGATCCGGCCGGCGTCCTTGAGCTTGCCGAGCTGGTAGGCGAGGAGCTGGGCCTTGCTGATCTCGGTCGCCATCCAGGCCAGCTTCTCCTGCACGAGCTGGTGGCAGGCGATCGGCTGGCCGTTGAACTGGACCCGCTGCTTGGCGTACTCGAGAGCCGTGTGGTACGTCTCCATGGCCGAGCCGATGCCCCCCCAGGCGATGCCGTAGCGCGCCTGGTTGAGGCACATCAGGGGGCTCTTGAGCCCCGTGCTGCCGGGGAGGATGGCGTCGGCCGGGACGCGGCAGTCGTGGAAGCCGAGCTCCGAGGTGGTGGAGGCGCGCAGGGAGAACTTGCCGTGCTGGTCCGAGGCGGTGAAGCCAGGGGTCCCCTTCTCGACCACGAAGCCGCGGACGCCCTCCTCGGTCTTGGCCCAGACCACGGCCACGTCGGCCAGGGTGCCGTTGGTGATCCACTGCTTGGAGCCGTTGAGCACCCAGCCGTCGGCGGTCCGCCGGGCGGTGGTGCGCATGCCTCCGGGGTTGGAGCCGAAGTCGGGCTCGGTGAGGCCGAAGCAGCCGATGGCCTCGCCGGTGGCGAGCTTGGGGATCCAGCGGTCCTTCTGCTCCTGGGAGCCGAAGGTGTGGATGGGGTACATCACCAGCGAGCTCTGCACGGAGACGAAGCTGCGCAGCCCCGAGTCCCCCCGCTCCAGCTCCTGCATGATCAGGCCGTAGGCGACGCCGCCGAGCCCCGGGAGGCCGTACTCGGAGAGGCTGGCGCCGAACAGGTTGAGGGCGCCCATCTCGGGCACCAGCTCCAGAGGGGTGCGCGCCTCGCGGTGGCACTCCTCGATGATCGGCTTCACTTTATCGTCGACGAAAGCGCGAACCGTGTCGCGCACCAATCGCTCCTCCTCGGTGAGGAGCGCGTCCAGCTCCAGCAGATCGACGCCTGGAAAGCGGCTCAAGGGATCTCCTCCTTCAGCACACGCTCGGAACGAACGGGCGGATATGGTGAGGTCATGGCGGCCGGGAAAACCGCGCGCGTTATGATACCACCTCCGACCGGAGACCGCCTTGGCCGACCCCGCACCCCCGAACCGACCCTCGCCCTGGCTGACCGCCCTCGCCACCTTCACCGGCAACTTCTTCCTCCTCCTGGGCTCGACCCTCCTGGCGGTGGTGACGCTCCTGGTGGCCTGGATCCCGCCGCGGGGGACCTGGTCGTTCGCCGTCATGCGGATCTGGTCCAACGCCGTGCTGGCGGCCAGCCTGGTGCGGGTGGAGGTGCGCTACGCGCCGGAGCTGGAGCCGGGGAGGAGCTACGTCTTCCTGGCCAACCATCAGAGCCTGTTCGACATCCCGGTGCTGATCGCGACCTCCCCAGGGCAGATCCGCATGGTGGCCAAGCGGAGCCTGTTCCAGATCCCCCTGTTCGGCTGGGCGCTCAAGGCCGGCGGCTTCATCCCCGTCGACCGCGCCGACCGCAGCACCGCCACCCGGACCTTCGCCTCGGCGTTCGCCCGGCTGCGCCAAGGGACCTCGATGCTCCTCTTCCCCGAGGGGACCCGGTCGCTGGACGACACCCTCCTCCCCTTCCAGCGCGGCGGCTTCCTGCTCGCCCTCAAGAGCGGGCTCCCCATCGTGCCGGTGGGCATCCGCGGCTCGCGCGCCATCCAGCGGAAGGGGAGCTTCGCGATTCATCCCGGCACCATCACCGTCACCTACGGCGCGCCGATCGACACCGCCGCCTACGGCCTGCGGCGCAAGCGGGAGCTGACGGCGGAAGTGAGGCAGCGCATCGCCGGGCCCGCCGGGCTCCAGGTGGGGGAGGCGGAAGAGGTGTAGGGGCGGCCAAAGTGGTAATCTCTCGATCATGGCAAACGATCTCGAATCCGCCGTCTGGGAGTCTCTGAAGGCGGTGAAGTTCCCCGGCATGAGCCGGGACATCGTCTCCTTCGGCTTCGTGCACCAGGTCAGCGCCAACGCCGGCATGGTGGTGGTGGACCTCCAGATGTCCACCCACAACCCCGCGGCCGGCGAGAAGGTCCGGGACGAGGTGGAGAGGACCGTGCGCGCCGTCCCGGGGGTGGCCAAGGCGCAGGTCAACATGAACGTGGTCAAGCCGCCCGCCCGCGAGGAGGCGGCCCAGAAGGCGATCGCCCAGGACTCCCACCTCATCCCCGAGGTCCGGCACGTGGTGGCGGTCGCCAGCGGCAAGGGCGGGGTGGGCAAGTCGACCGTGGCGGCCAACCTGGCGGTGTCGCTGGCCCAGCTCGGCCACCGGGTGGGGCTCCTCGACGCGGACATCTACGGCCCCTCGGTGCCCACCATGTTCGGCATCAGCCAGAAGCCGCGGGTGGTGGGCAACCGCATCTACCCCTTCGAGAAATACGGCCTGCGGCTGATGTCGCTCGGCTTCATCCTGGAGACCGACACGCCGGTGATCTGGCGCGGCCCGATGGTGATGCGGGCCATCGAGCAGATGCTGGGCGACGTCGAGTGGGGGGCGCTCGACTATCTGATCCTCGACCTGCCGCCGGGCACCGGGGACGCCCAGCTCACGGTGACCCAGAAGATCCCCCTGGCTGGCGCGGTGATCGTGACCACGCCGCAGGACGTGGCGCTGATCGACGCCCGCAAGGGGCTGGCCATGTTCCGCAAGGTCAACGTGCCGGTGATCGGCATCGTCGAGAACATGTCCACCTTTCTCTGCCCGCACTGCGGCCAGACGACCGACATCTTCAAGCACGGCGGCGGGCAGAGGACGGCCGAGCTGCTGGGGACCCCCTTCCTGGGCTCGATCCCGCTCGATCCGCAGATCGTGCTCGGCGGCGACGCCGGCGTGCCGATCACGGTCGAGAACCCGCGGGGTCCCCACGCCATCGCCTTCCACCAGGTGGCCGAAGCGGTGGTCGCGGAGGTGGCGCGGCAGGACGAGATGAAGCCGCGGCTCTCGATCGTCTAATAAATGTCGATCGCGGTGTCTTCTATTGCCATCGTCGCGGACGCCCATCTCGGCGGGCCCGGCGGACCGGTCGGCCCGCTGATCGATCAGCTCCGGGCCCTCCCCGGTCAGGGGTGCCGGCGGCTGGTGCTGATGGGCGACCTCTTCCAGGCCTGGGTGGGATTCCGCAGCTTCGAGACGGCGGACGTCCGCGCCGTGGTCGCCGCCCTGCGGGACCTGCGGGCACGGGGGGTCCGGATCGATTACGTTGAGGGGAACCGCGACTTCTTCCTCGCCGGCAGCCCCTACGCCGACGCTTTCGATCACCTCGCGCTGGAGACCTCTTTCGAGGTGGGTGGGGGGCGCTACCTGGCCGTCCACGGCGACGGGCTGAACGACAAGGACTGGAAGTACCGCTTCTGGCGCCGGCTCTCGAAGAGCGCGCTGGTCCGCCTGGCCGTCCGCGCCACCCCGCGCGCGCTGGCCCACAAGATCGTCCATTCGACGGAGCGGCGGCTCTCGCGGACCAACTTCAAGCATCGCGCGGCCCTCCCCGAGGCGGCCATCCGCGCCTACGCCGAGCGGCGGCTGGCCGAGGGGCACGACGTGCTGCTGCTGGGACACTTCCATGAGCCCCAGGTCTGGAAGGTGGCTGGAGGAGAGGTGCGGCTGCTGGACGCGTGGTTCAGGAGCCGGGAGGTGGAGTGGCTGCGTTAAGATCCCCAGTCCCATGTCTCTGCGCGTCACCATGCTCGGCAGCGGCACCTCCACCGGCATCCCGGTGATCGGCTG
>DASXJP010000217.1:0-35801 GCA_036497345.1 Thermoanaerobaculia bacterium | reverse complement strand
TTCTTCTCCAAGCGCAAGGACCTCTCGGCGCTGGTGGTGGTCTTCACCTTCGGCGCGCTGCTGAACGCCTTCGGCATGGTCAGCCCGGTCTACGCGCTCGAATCCTGGCTGGCGGCGCGGATGGGGGTCACCCATGAGGCGCCGGTGCTCGGCGTGATCTTCCTGCTCCTCCTGGTCGTCGAGCCGGCCCTCCTGCTCGGTCTCGCCGCCGGTCTGACGCGCTGGGGGGCGCGGTTGCGCGACGCCCTCCTGCCGCTGGCGGCGCGCTTCTCGTACGCCCTGGTCCCCCTGGGGGTGGGGATCTGGATGGCGCACTACAGCTTCCACCTGCTCACCAGCCTGCTCACCTTCATTCCGGTGATCCAGAGCGCGCTCGCCGACTTCGGGCTGCCGCTGTTGGGCAAGCCCGCCTGGCAGCTCGGCGGCCTCTCTCCCGGCTGGGTGCATCCGCTGGAAATGGGATTCCTGGGGCTCGGTCTGCTCGGCTCCCTGCTCGTGGCCTGGCGGATCGCCGGCCGCGAGGCGCCGGCGCGGACCCTGGCGGCGTTCCTCCCCTGGGCCGGCCTCTGCCTCCTCCTCTGGGTCTCCGCGGTCTGGCTGATGGGCCAGCCCATGGAGATGCGCGGTACGATGGGAGGGATGTGATGCGGCGAGCCCTCTACCCCTTCCTGCTTCTTCTCCTCTGCGGCCTGCCCGCCCTGGCCCACCAGGGGCCGCCGTTCCCCATCCTGGTCGACCGGAAGGTCGGTCCCTATGTGGCATCGGTGTGGAGCGATCCGGACATCGGCACGGCGACCTTCTTCGTGGTCCTGGAGGCTCCGAAAGGGCGCAAGCTGCCCGCGCAAACCGCGGTGCGGATCGGCGTCCAGCCGGTCACCAGGCGGCTCCCGGAGGTCTTCTACGACGCCGAGCCCCAGCCCGTGGACGAGGGGGCCCGCTATCTCGCCAAGATCCAATTCGACAAGGGGGAGATGTGGCACGTCCGGACCGTCCTCAGCGGCTCCGAGGGAGGCGGCGAGATGAACACCCAGGTCGAGGCCACACCGGACGGCATCCTCGGCCCCCTGGGCTCCCTGGTCTACGCCTTCCCCTTCGTGGCGGTGGGATTCCTCTGGATCAAGGCGGTGTTGCGGAAACGGGCGGCCCCGGCGCGGCCGGCCGCGTGACCGCCGTTCTCCGCGGTCTAGGAAAAGCTCACGGACCAACACGGACGGACACGGACTAACACGGACAAAAAGCTGATTCTTGTCCGTGCAGTCCGTGTTAGTCCGTGTCTGTCCGTGCCGCACTCCTCAGTGCGGCGCGCCGCCCACCGGCGGCTTGGGCACCACGAGCTTGTGGGGCGGATTCTTCTGGAGCTGGTCCAGGAGGTATTTCACACCCCGCTCGAGGCTCGGGTCCTCGCCGCGGGCGAGGGCGTCCGGGGCGTCGATCACCTCGATGTCGGGCGCGACCCCCTCGTTCTCCACCGCCCACTTCCCCTCGGTGGTGAGGAGGCGGAAGGTGGGCACGGTGAGAGTGCCGCCATCCACCAGCGCCGGGTTGCCCGAGAGGCCGGCGAGGCCGCCCCAGGTGCGGGTGCCGATCAGCGGTCCCAGGCCCACCTTCTTGAAGAAGTAGGGGAAGGCGTCGCCGCCCGAGCCCGCCTGGCCGTTGATCAGGACCACCTTGGGGCCGGTGGCCGCGAACTGCGGTGTCGGATTGGCCACCCTGTCACGGCCCACGAAGTAGGTCAGCAGCGGCCGGGAGATCAGCGCGATCATCCGGTCGGGGATGAAGCCCCCCTGGTTGTAGCGGTCGTCGAAGATGTGGGCTTCCTTGTCGGCGAGCGGGTAGAAGTACTTGAACAGCTCGCGGTTGCCCGCCACCGCCGTGTCCGGCAGGTGGATGTAGCCGATGCGGCCGCCGGAGAGCTTGTCCACCTTGGCGCGGTTGGCCGCCACCCAGTCGAGATAGCGGAGGTTCTGCTCCTTGCTCACCGGCCGCACGGTCTCCGTGTGGGCCCCCTGGAGCGAGGGCTTGTCGTTCACCAGCAGCGTGAGCACCCGGTCGGCCTTCCCCTCCAGCAGGCGGTAGAAGTTGTCCACCCCCTTGGTGGTCGTGCCGTCCACGGCCAGGATGTAGTCCCCCACCTCGACGTGGACGCCGGGCTCGGTCAGCGGCGAGCGGAAGTCCGGATGCCAATTCTCGCCCGGGAAGATGTGCTCGACCCGGTAGTAGCCGGAGGGGTCGGCGACGATCTCCGCTCCCAGCAGGGCCCCGTCCACCCGCTTGGGGCCGGGGGTGTTCTCCGAAGGCTCCACGTAGGTGTGCCCCACGGAGACCTCGGCGCCGATCTCGCCCAGCAGGTAGTCGAGGTCGGCGCGGTTGGACATGTAGGGGAGCTCCTGGGAGTAGCGGTCGAGGAGCCCCTTCCAGTCCACGCCATGGAGGTTGGGATCGTAGAACCAGTCGCGGTAGATCCGCCAGGCGTCCATGAATTCCTGGCGCCACTCCTCGCGCGGCTGGATGCGTAGGGTGAGCTTCTCGAGGTCGAGCTTGCCGTCGCCGGGCTTGGCCCCGGGCCGGGCGTCGATGATGCCGTAGGTGTCCCGCTGGCGGTAGCCGATCTTCTTGCCGTCGGCGGAGAGATCGTAGCCGGCGACGCCGTCGAGGACGGTGTCCTCCTTGCGGGCCTTGAAGCTGAACGTCTTGAGCGAACGCGCGCCGGGTCCACCGCCGGGAGCGACGCGCACATAGAAGAGGGCGTCATCGCTGGCGGTGAGATTCTGGTAGTTGCCGGGTGGCCCGGGGATGGCCCGCACGCGCTGATCGAAGCCGTCGAAGTCGATCTTGACCCGCACGCCGGGCTTGGAGGCTTTGTCCGGCTTCTCCCCCTTGGCCTCGTCCGCCACCTTCTCGGCCGCCTCCTTGGCCTGGTCCTGCGCGGAGTCCGTGGGCTTTTCCGCCTCCTTGGCGGCCTCCTCGTCGCTCTCCGGGAGCAACAGGGCCGGCCCCTCCTTGGAGAGCAGGCCCACGTAGATCCGGGTGGGGTTGGTGTAGACGTAGTCGAACTCGTAACCGCTGAAGGTCAGGTTGTAGTCGCGGTTCGAGAAGAAGTACAGGTAGTGCCCTTTGGGATCCCAGGTCGGCTCGGCCTCGGCGGTGAGATCGCTGGTGAGCTGGCGGGCCTTGCCGTCGTCGAGCGCGTAGATCCAGACCGAGGGGAATTGGTTCTCCCCGACCTTGGTGTAGGCGAGATAGCGGCTGTCCGGCGACCATTTGTAATCCTGGATGGTCCCCCGCGCCGCGCGGTCGGCGTCGGTCACCTTGCCGGAGGCCACGTCCACCCAGCGCAGCCGCTGATTCTGGTCGCCGAAGGCGAGCTTCTTGGAATCCGGGGACCAGGAGAGGGGGAAGCGCCAGACGTCGCCGTCGTGGGTGACCCGCCGCTCCTCGCCCGAGCCGTCGGCCGGCCGCACCCACACCTCGTACTCGCCGGTGCGGTCGGAGAGGTAGGCGACCCAGCGGCCGTCGGGGGACCAGGTGGCGGCCACCTCCCGCACGCCCGGCGACTGGGTGAGGTTGCGGATCTCCCCCTTCTCGGCCGGCACGGAGAAGACGTCGCCGCGGGCGGTGAAGAGGGCGCGCTTGCCGGTCGGCGACAGGGTCGCCGACTCGATGTCCTCGGTCACGTTCTTGAAGTAGGGGAGGGTGCGCGGCAGGTCCCCCTCGACGCGGATCTCTACCCGGCTGCTCTTCCCCGCGGCGGGGTCGAAGAGGTAGATCCAGCCGCCGTCCTCATAGACGATCCGCCGGCGGTCGGCGCTGCTGGGCCAGTAGACGTCGAAGGTGTCGTGGTTGGTCAGCCGGCGGACGGCCTTGCTCTTCGTGTCGTAGGCGAAGAGGTTGTTGATGTAGGTGCTCCCGACCTTGTCGCGGTCGGAGACGAAGTAGATCGTGTCGCCGATCCAGACCGGCATGAAGTCGTTGGCCGGGTTGTCAGTGATCTGCTCGGACGTGTTCCTCTTGAGGTCGTAGATCCAGAGCTCGGGGGCACGCCCGCCGCGGTAGCGCTTCCAGGTGCGGAACTCCCGCATGACCGGCGCGAAGACGTAGCGGTTGCCGTCGGGCGAAAGCACGCCGGCCGACCCTTCACGGATGGCGAGCGGGGTCTCCATGCCGCCGGCCGCCGGGATCAGGTAGGGCCGGGCGTTGCGCTCGCTGTAGGGGGTACGGTGGGCGTTGAAGAGGATCTGCTTGCCGTCCGGGGTCCAGCCCAGCACCTGGTCGTCGAAGCCGCCGCGGGGCGGGATGTTGCCGACGTCGTTGTGGAAGGTGAGCTGCCGGGGGGAGCCGCCGTCCACCGGGATGACGTACACCTGGCGGGTGCCGGTGTACTGGCCGGTGAAGGCGATCGACTTGCAGTCGGGGGAGAATTTGGGCGCCAGCTCCTCCCCCTCTCCCGAGGTCAGCCGGCGGGCGACGCCGCCGCCGGCGTCGACCAGCCAGATGTCGCCGCCGTAGACGAAGGCGATGGTATTGCCACAGATGTCGGGGTAGCGCAGCAGGCGCGTCCCCCCTTGCGATTGCGCGGCGGCCAGCCCCGGCAGGAGGAGCAGGAGGGCCGACATCCAGATCAGTCTACGCACACGGATCTCCTTTCAAGACACAAGTCTCCCGGGGACGATCTTACGCAGAAGTCACCCGGAAGTTTTGGGCGGCAGCTCCTGGGGACGGGTCACTAGGAGGGCCTGCGCGGCCGAGGCGAAGTCGATCCCCTCGCGCTCGAAGGCGCGCAACAGCCCGAGATTGACCGCCTGCTGGCGGTCCATGTAGATGCCGTAATCGGGAGTGAGAATCCAATAGACCGCCTCGAAGTCGAGCGACGAGGCGCCGAGCCCCTTGAAATGGGCCCGCTCGAAGCGGGTGAGCTCCTGCGCCTCGACCTGCGCGCGGATCATGCCGGGGATGCGCTCGATCACGTCCGGCGGCGTGTCGTAGGGGACGCCGAAGGTGAGCACGATCCGCCGCTCGGCGAGCCGCTTCCAGTTGCGGATGCGGCTCTTGAGCAGGTCGCCGTTGGCGATGATGAGCTGCTCCCCCGAGATGGAGCGCAGGCGGGTGGTCTTGAGGCCGATGCTCTCCACCGTGCCGGTCAGGGTGTCGACCGTGATCGAGTCGCCCAGCACGAACGGCTTGTCGAGCACGATCGAGAGCGAGGCCAGCAGGTCGCCGAGGATGTTCTGCAGGGCGAGGGCGACCGCCACGCCGCCGATCCCCAGGCCGGTGATCAGGGCCGTGACGTTGATCCCGAAGTTGCCGAGCGCCATCAGGAGCAGCAGCGTCCAGAGGGTCAGCTTGGCCACGAAGCGGAGCACGCCGGCGAGGACCATGGAGGTGACGTCGTGATCCATCCGCCGCCGCTGGCGGGCGAGCCAGAAGTCGATGGCGACCGAGGCCCAGAGGGCGATCTGGAAGTAGACGGCGCTCTCGGTCACGGCGTAGAGGGCGTGCTCCTGCCGGGGGCTCGGGGTGACGTAGAAGCTCCCCGCGTAGACGGCGGCGATGGCGATCACCACCATCTGGGTGCGCCGGCCGAGGCTGACCACCAGGCTGTCGAAGCCGCTCGGGGCTCTCTCCGCCCGCTTCGCCAACCAGCGGACCACGACCTCGCGCAGGGACAGCAGCGCGAGGAAGACGGCGGCGGCGATCCCGAGAGCGATCAGCACGGTGTGGTCAGAGGAGGGCGCGATCCCATTTCGATTCCAAAGGGTGTTATAAGCGGTCACCGGGGGTTGCGGCGACCGGACAAGAATGCTATCACTCCCAGTCGTTTGAGCCCCGGAAAGGGCCACTCCGTCCCAATTTTCCGACCCTACCCGAAAGGGAACCCATCCGTATGGCCAACCACGTCAGTTTTTTCGAGCAGGTGAACCGGAATTTCGACCGGGCCGCCGCGCTCACCAGCCACCCCCGCGGCCTCCTCGAAACCATCAAAAATTGCAACAGCATCTATCACTTCACCTTCCCCCTGGAGCGGGAGAACGGCGAGGTGGAGGTGATCCACGCCTGGCGGGCGGAGCACAGCCACCACAAGCTCCCCACCAAGGGGGGGATCCGCTACAGCCTCGACGTCAACGAGGACGAGGTGATGGCCCTCGCGGCCCTGATGACCTACAAGTGCGCGATCGTCGACGCCCCGTTCGGCGGCGCCAAGGGGGGCATCAAGATCGACAGCCGGAAGTACACCAAGAACGAGCTCGAGAAGATCACCCGACGCTACACCTTCGAGCTGGTCAAGAAGAATTTCATCGGACCCGGCATCGACGTGCCGGCCCCGGACTTCGGCACCGGCGCCCGGGAGATGGCCTGGATCGTCGACACCTACACCGCCCTGGCGAACGACAAGCTGGAGGGGGCGGCGTGCGTGACCGGCAAGCCGATCGCCCAGGGGGGCATCCGTGGCCGCGCCGAGGCGACCGGCCGGGGCGTGGCCTTCGTGACCCGCGAGGTCTGCGGCGTCGAGGAGGACATGAAGGCGCTCGGCCTCGCCAGGGGGATCGAGGGGAAGCGGATCATCGTCCAGGGGCTCGGCAACGTCGGCTCCTACACCGCCACCTTCCTGCAGGAGATGGGAGCGACGATCATCGGGCTCCTGGAATTCGACGGCGGGCTCTACGATCCCAAGGGGCTGGACGCGCAGGCCATCGTGGCGCAGTGGAACGCCCTACGGCGCGGGGAGAAGTCGGTCCACAAGCTGGAGGTCCCGGACCGGGCGCAGAAGCTGGCCAGCCCCGCGGAGGGGCTGGAGCTCGACTGCGACGTCCTCATCCCGGCGGCCCTGGAGAACCAGATCACCGCGCTGAACGTCGACCGGATCAAGGCCAAGATCATCGTCGAGGCCGCCAACGGCCCGGTGACCAGCGACGCCAGCGAGGCGCTCGACAAGCGGGGGGTGCTGATCGTCCCCGACCACTACGCCAACGCGGGGGGCGTGCTCGTCTCCTACTTCGAGTGGCTGAAGAACCTGGCTCACGTGCGCTTCGGCCGCCTGGAGCGGCGGTTCGAGGAGCAGGCCTACCGGCGGATTCTGGAAGCGGTCGAGGTCCGCACCGGCAAGTCGTTCACCGAGCCGGAGCTCAAGGCGCTGGCCCACGGCGCCGACGAGGCCGACCTGGTCCACTCCGGCCTGGAGGACACCATGGGCCCCGCCTACCACCGCCTGCGCGAGATCCGCGCCCAGCACAAGGTGGACCTGCGGACGGCGGCCTTCATCGAGGCCATCAACAAGATCGCGATCTGCTATCAGGATCTGGGAATCTTCCCGTAGGCCCTCACCCCTGGTCCCTCTCCCGCGCGCGGGAGAGGGGAACGCGGATCAGAGGATCCGCAGCCCGGACGCCCTCTCCATCCTCGCCTCCACCACCGCGAAATCCTTCAGCCGTACCGGCAGCCGGCGCGAGCCCCAGGTGCCCGGAGCGGCCTGGAAGCGGCCGGCGCAGGGGGTGCCGCAGGAGGCGCAGGTCCCTTCCGGCGTGAGATTCCACGCGGTCAGCTCGAACCAGTCGCGGCCGATCAGCCGCTCGCCGCAGACGTGGCAATACGTGCTGCCGCCGTCCTCGTCGTGGACGTTGCCGGTGTAGGCGTAGCGCAGCCCATTCGCCATGGCGATCCGGCGGGCCTTGACGAGGGTCGCGGCCGGGGTGCGCGGCTTGTCGAGCATCTTGTAGTCGGGGTGGAAGGCCGTGAAGTGGATCGGCACGTCGACCCCCAGCTCCGAAGCCACCCACTGGGTCATTTGGTCGAGCTCCCCGTCCGAGTCGTTCTCGCCGGGGATGAGCAACGTGGTGATCTCGAGCCAGACGTCCGTCTCATGCTTGAGATACTTGAGCGTGTCGAGCACCGGCGCCAGCTCGCCGCCGCAGATCTTGCGGTAGAAGTCCTCGGTGAACCCCTTGAGATCGACGTTGGCCGCGTCCATGTGGCGGTAGAAGTCGGCGCGCGGCTCGGGGCAGATCTCGCCGGCGGTCACCGCCACGGTCCGGAGGCCCTGCTCGTGGCAGGCTTTAGCCACGTCGACGGCGTATTCGAGAAAGATCACCGGATCGTTGTAGGTAAAGGCGACGCTGGCGCAGCCCAGCCGCTGGGCCGCGCGGGCGATGACCTCGGGGGTCGCCTGGTCGGCCAGGGTGTCGGTCTCGCGCGACTTGCTGATGTCCCAGTTCTGGCAGAACTTGCAGGCCAGGTTGCAGCCGGCGGTGCCGAAGGAGAGCACCGGGATCCCCGGCAGGAAGTGGTTCAAAGGCTTCTTCTCGATGGGATCGACGCAGAAGCCGCTCGACCGCCCCCAGGTGGTGAGGACGATCTGGTCGTCCTGGCGGGCCCGCACGAAGCAGAGCCCCCGCTGCCCCTCGAGCAGCTTGCAGAACCGGGGACAGACGTCGCACTGGATGCGCCCGTTGTCGAGCGCGTGCCAGTACTTCGTGGGGACGGTGTCGCCGGTGATGGGTGCGTCTTTGCTCATGCCGTGGGCTTCCCTCTAGGGAAAACAGGGGACGGAGGGTGGGGATTCCCGAAGCCCTTCTCGCCCCTCGCGGTCTCCCCTCTGGTTTTTCGTTCGCGCCCTCCCGTTTTCCGGTATTGCCCTCTGGAGGGGCCGTATTGCCCTCCAGAGGGGCGGCATCGCCCTCTGGTTTTTCGTGCGGCCCCTGCGAAATCCCTGTCGTGCCCTCTCTTGGGGCGGTAGCGCCCACTGGCTCTCAGGCAGCGCCCACTCGTTCTCCGGTTTTGCCCACTGGAGGGCAAACACAGGAAACCAGTGGGCGCACACGGCCCTCTGTTGGGGCCGAGCGAAAAACGGGAGGGCGCGGACGGAGAATCGCCGGGCGAGGCCAGGGAAGCGGCGGGCCATAGCGGAGATTCGGAGGGGGCAGGCGCCCACTCGCACGGGAGAGGAAAATTTCGCGCGGGCGGAATGGGCGCCTCCGGGGGCAGGGACCCTCTACTGCTCCGCCTGCTCCACCGTCGTCGCCAGCGCCTTCAGCTCCTCGATCGACCGCACCGCCCCTCCCCGCACCACGTAGCGCACCTTGCGCAGGTTCGCGATGTCGGCCGTGGGGTCGGCGCCCACGATCAGGAGGTCGGCGAGCTTGCCCTTCTCCACGGTGCCGAAGTCCTTCTCGCGCCGCATGGCCAGGGCGCCGCCGCGGGTCGAGGCGGTCAGGACCTGCAGGGGGGTGAGCCCGGCCGCTTGCATGGCCTCCATCTCGGCGTAGACGGAGGGGCCGTGGAGGGTCAGGGGGTTGCCGGCGTCGGTGCCCATGGCGATGGGGATGCCGGCGTCCTGCACCCGCTTGAGGTTGGCGGAGGCCACGCGCTCGGTGTCCTTGACCCGGGCTTCCAGGCGCGAGACCCGGTCGGCGGGCATGGGCATGGTCACCTGGGCCGTCTCGGCCACCTTGGCCCGGGTCAGGGGATCGACGCAGCCGTTGGGATCGTCGATCGCCGGCGCCTGGTGATCGACGGCGCCCTTGGTCATCACGTAATAACCCCGGAAGACGGTGAGGGTGGGGCAGTAGATCGTCCCGTTCTTCTTCGCCAGCTCGAGAAACTCGTCGTCGATCGGCTTGTCGCCGACGCTGTGGACCAGCAGATTCGCCCCGGCCCGCAGCGCCTCCTTGGCCTCGGCGAGACCGGTCGCGTGCACGATCAGCGGCAGGTTGTGCGCGTGGGCAGCCTCCCCCGCGGCGTGAACGGCCGGCGCCAGCTTCTCGACCGGATGATCGTTGTCCACGATGTACCAGACCTTCACCGCCTGCGAGCCCCGCTCGGCCAGGTAGTGGACGGCGGTGCGGGAGCTCTCGGCGTCGGTGATGACCATGAACTGCCGCTCCGCCGGCAGGTTCAGCCAGTGGTCGATGGTCGAGAGGAGGGGCCCGGCGGCGGCGACCCGCGGCACCTCCAGGTCGGTCTCGGCCCAGGCGGGGAGCCCCAGGGTCCAGGCGTAGCCGCCGACGTCGAACACCCCCGTCACCCCCGAGCAGAGATAGGTGTGGCCGAAGCGCTCGGGGTGCCGCGAGAGGTCGGCGATCGTCTGGTCGTAGGGGTGGCGGTCGCGCAGGTCGATCGAGTCCGGCCGGCCGTCGGCCCAGCCGGTCTGGGAGAAGTGGACGTGGGCGTCGACCAGGCCGGGGGTGATCCAGAGGCCGTGGAGATCGGTGACGTCCACCCCGGAGGGGACCGGGCAGGCGGCGCGTGGGCCGGCGCAGTCGATCTTGCCGTCGCGGAGGATCACCACCGCGTCGCGCACGGGGGGAGCTCCGGTGCCGTCGACCAGGGTGGCCCCCACCAGGGCCCGCGGCGGCGGCGGCACGCCGGGGAGGTTGGAGAAGGCGGTGGAGACGGCGATCTTCCACCCCTTGGGGGTCTTCACGAACAGCCGCTCGGAGAGGCCGGCTTCCTCCTGGCCGCCGTAGCGGACGCGGTAGCGGTAGGTGCCGTAGACGATCCCGGGCTGGACGGGGGTCAGGTGGACGTCGTCCGCCGCGATGTGGTCGGGCCACCCCTTGCCGGCGGAGGCGGCGAGGCCGGCGTAGCCGAGCTCGGTCCCCCCCGGGCCGGTGCGGGCCAGGCGCTCGGAGTCGAGATAGCAGGAGAGATAGGCGTCGCGGCTCTTGTCGCGGATCGCTTGCAGATTTTTCTCGAAGAGGGCCCGCGCCGCGGCAAGATCGCCACTCTTCTCCTCCCCCTGGAGAGTGGAGAGAGCGGCCGCCAGCAGCAGGGCTGTCAACGTTCCCACCTTGCGGGCCAACCGGTTTCCGTCCATGCGTGTCCTCCTCAGGTTCGAGCGGCGCTCCATGGTAGCAGGCCAGGGGCAGAAGTTTTGCATTGAACCGGGGGCCAGAGTCGGCTAGGATCATCGCCTCAAGATTCAATCCGGGCTATATGAACGAGCAATGACTTCCTCTATCGAACCGACCTACCGCCGCTCGACCGGGCTGGTGGACGTCCTCGACCGCGTCCTGGACAAGGGGCTGGTCATCGCCGGAGACATTCGGGTCTCCCTGGCGGAGGTGGAGCTGCTCACCATCCGCATCCGCCTGCTGGTCTGCTCGATCGACAAGGCCGAGCAGATCGGGCTGGACTGGTGGCGCCAGGATCCCAATCTCTCCGTGGCCGCCCGGCGGCTGACGGTGGAAAACGACGTGTTGCGAGAGCAGGTGCGGGCGCTGGAAGAAAGGGTGGCCTCTCTCGCGTTGGAGGCGGAGCGTCCAGCGCCGCGGACCCGAGCCGCGCGATCCCAAAGGCAGAAATCAGGGGGTAAATAAACATGCCGGTTGAACGTGCTTCCGGTGGCACCAGTCTCATCGACGTCCTGGACCGGGTCCTCGACAAGGGCATCGTCATCGATGCCTGGGTCCGCGTCTCGCTGGTGGGCATCGACCTGCTGACCGTCGAAGCCCGCGTGGTGGTGGCCTCCATCGACACCTACATCAAGTACTCGGAAGCGGTCTCGAACGTGCCCTCGGTCTCCCGTCCGTCGGCGCTCGAATCCCGCACGTCCGAGGACCTGCTGGCCGAGAACGCTTCCCTGCGCGCCCAGCTCGCCGCCTCGATAGCGCGCGAGGAGGCGGTGGTGCCCGCCCGGCGATCCCGCGCCTCCCGCGCCTCGGCCAAGGAGTGAAGGGGCCCTAGGTGGTCAGCATGGCGCACCTCGACGCGGTCCCCGGACCGCGCCCACGAGCCGGCGGCGGCATCGGCTCCAAGCCCAAGCTCGCGCTGGTCGAGGCCCTGCTCGCCGAGGAGGAGGCGCGGCCGTGCGCGGTGGTGGCCCTGCGCTGGCTGGTGCGGCACGCCGGGGTGGAGCGGGCCGTCTGCGCCGTGGCTGACAGCGAGAGCGGCCGGCTGCTCGGCCTGACCGGCATCGGGGTGTCGATCGCCTCGGTCGATTCCTTCAATCTCGATCTCGGGGACCGCACCCATCCGCTGGTGGTGGCTCTCTCGGGCGGCGAGCCCGTCGTCTTCCACGAATCCAGCCAGCCGCTGCTGCGCGCCGTCGAGACCCCGCTGGGCAACCTCTCGTTCCATGCCGTCCCGCTGGGGGGCTCCAAGGACCCCAACCGGGAGGAGATCGGCCCCGGCCTGCTCCTGCTCACCGGCCTGGAGGACGGTCCGGTCCCGGAGGACATCCTCTGGGCGGCGGATCTCCTGGGGGTCCGCCTGGCCTCGCTCTGGTACCGCCGGGCGCAGGCCGAGGAGCGGCGCCACAAGCGGGAGCGGAGCTGGCTGTTCTCGATCATCAACGCCGTCACCGACCCCATCCTGCTGACCGACGCCGACGGCCGCATCCTGGTGGCCAACGCGGGGGCCGAGACGCTGCTCACCGCCGGCGAGGACAAACGCGAGGGGTGGCGCCGGGCGGTGGCCCTCAACAACATGCTCTTCTCGGCCTCGCTGTTCACCAACGCGGCCGAGAGCGGCCCCACCCGCCGCGAGCTGCTGCTGGTCGACCCCTCCGAGGGGCAGGACCTCCTGTTCGAGGTGCTGAGCACGCCGGTGCCCATCCGCCTCGGCGAGACCGGGGTGGTCTCGGTGCTGCGCAACGTCACCGACCTGCGCCGGGCCACCGAGGAGATCGAGGAGAACTACCGCCGGCTGCGGGTGGCCGAGGCCGCCACCCGCGCCGAGCGCGATCGCCTCGACCTGATCCTCAACTCGGTGCTCGACCCCATCCTGGTCACCGACGCCGAGGGGAACATCGCGCGTATGAACCCCCCGGCCGAGCGCATGTTCACCGTCCCTCGCGGCAAGCGCAACGTGGAGGTCGAGCGGCGCGTGCGGACGAACGACGCGGTGTTCACCTCGTTCGTCTCCGGCCTGTTCGTCTCCAGCCTCCACGCCGGCCAGGAGGGGCACTGGCGCCGCACCCTGAGCCTGATCGATCCCCAGACCGGGAAGACCGTGCCGGTGGAGGCGATCTCGGGCAAGGTGGCCTCCAAGCACGGCGAGGAGATGGTGATCGTCACCATCCTCCACGACCTCACCGAGGCCGAGGAGAAGGCCCGCCTCTACGAGCAGGTCACCCGGCACTCGGAGGAGCTGCGCGAGCGGGTCCGCGAGGCCACGGCCGAGCTGGCCGACCAGAACGAGCTGCTGCGCCGCCAGGCGTTCCAGCTCGAGCAAGCCTCGGCCGCCAAGTCGCAGTTCCTGGCCAACGTCTCCCACGAGCTGCGCACCCCGCTCAACGCCATCATGGGCTACACCCATCTGATGTTGGAGGGGGTCTCGGGTCTCATGACGCCGCCGCAGCACGACAAGCTGGGCCGCATCGACGCCAACGCCCGCCACCTGCTCGCCGTCATCAACGATCTGCTCGACATCGCCCGCATCGAGTCGGGCAAGATGCCGGTGCAGATGGAGCGCATCCGCCTCCCCGAGCTGATCGACGAGGTGATGACCGAGGTCGAGCCGGTGATCGCCGGCACCCGTCTGGCGGTGGAGCGCGCCCTGTCGCCCGATCTGCCGGAGATCGCGACCGACCGCCAGAAGGTCAAGCAGATCGTGCTCAACCTGCTGTCGAACGCCCTCAAGTTCACCCCCCAGGGGTCGGTCGCCATCCGCCTCGACCACGAGAAGGGGGCCGACGAGATCACGATCGCCGTCATCGACACCGGCATCGGCATCGCGGAGGAGAACCAGAAGACGATCTTCGAGGCCTTCGAGCAGGCCAACAGCTCCTACGCCCGCCGCCAGGGGGGCACCGGGCTGGGGTTGTCGATCTGCCGCCGTCTCGCCCACATCCTCGACGGCCGCATCACCCTGGTCAGCCGGCTTGGCGAGGGGTCCACGTTCACCCTGTACCTGCCCTGCGCGCCGAGGCCCGCATGACCTCCGGAGAGACCGCTCAAGCCCCGCTCGTGCTGGTGGTCGACGACGTCGATCACGGCCGCGAGATTTTCGCCGAATACCTGGAGTTCCGCGGCTTCCGCGTCGCCACCGCCGCCGACGGGCTGGAGGCCCTGGAGAAGGCGTTCGAGCTCCACCCGGACGTCATCCTGATGGACCTCTCGCTGCCCGGCATCGACGGCTGGGAGGCCACCCGGCGCCTGAAGCAGGACGACCGCACCCGCGACATCCCGATCATCGCCCTGACCGCCCACGCGCTCGCCGCCGCGCACGACAAGGCGCGCGAGGTGGGCTGCAACGCCGTCGTGACCAAACCCTGTCTCCCCAGGGACCTCGAGCAAGAGGTCCGCCGCCAGCTCGAAGCGAAGACGACCTAGCCAGGAGACGACGCCCCCATGGCCAAAGCTCAGAAGACCGACGCCCGCAAGAAGACCGCCGCGAAGAAGGCCGGCAAGAAGACCGCTCCCGCGGCGAAGAAGGCCACGACGGCTCGCCCCGCGGGCAAGAAGGCGGTCGCCAAGAAGGCCGCCGCCAAGCCGGCCGGCAAGAAGAAGGCGGCTCCGGCCGCCAAGAAGGCCGCCCGGAAGCCGGCCGCGCGCCCGCGCGTCCGGGAGACTGAATCGCGGTCCGCCACCGGCCCGATGTCGGACCTGCTCGCCTTCCCCGAGGCGTCGGCCCGCCCCGGCGGCCGTAGCGGCAAGTACGTCTACTGCATCATCCACACGAACGAGCCCTGCCGCTTCGGGCCGATCGGCATCGGCAGCGAGCCGGCCGAGGTGCACACGGTCAATTACAAGGACATCGCCGCCGTGGTCTCCGACACGCCACTGGAGGTCTACGACCCCACCCGCGAGAACGTGCTGGCCCACGAGCGGGTCAACGAGGTCGTGATGCGCGACTTCACGGTGATCCCGATGTCCTTCAGCACCGTCTTCAAGACCTCCGAGGACATCGTCGAGCTGCTGCGCAGCGCCTACGACGCCTTCCGCGACGTGCTGGTGAAGATGCAGGACAAGCTGGAGTTCGGCCTCAAGGTGCTGTGGGAGCCGGAGACGATCATCCGCGAGATCGAGAAGGACGACGACAACCTCCGCCTCCTGCGCCAGGAGATCTCGCACCAGAAGGGGTCCACCTACTTCGCCCGCATGCAGTACGGCCGGCTGGTCGACTCGCTCCTCCAGGAGCGCTCGGAGAAGCTGGTCTCGGAGATCATCGACGCTTTGAGCGGCGTCTGCGTGGCCTCGCGCACCAACAAGCCGATCGGCGACAAGATGATCCTCAACGGCGCCTTCCTGGTCGCCCGCGACCGCGAGCCGGACTTCGACGCCAAGGTCAAGGAGATCGACGCGCGCTACGAGAACCTGATCTTCAAGTACACCGGCCCCTGGCCGCCCTACAACTTCGTCAACATCCGCCTCAAGCTGGAGCGCGCCTCCGAGGCCGAGTAGCCGTGCTGATCATCGACAGCCTCCTCATCGGCGGCATCAAGTTCGTCCTCGACAAGGTGGCCTCGGCCGTCGACGAGGAGATGAACGACGAGACGTCGCTGCGCGAGGAGCTGCTGGCCGCCCAGATGCGGGTCGAGCTGGGGGAGATGGACGAGGAGGATTTCGTGGCGCTGGAACGCGAGATCCTCGCCCGGCTGCGCGAGATCCGCGACGCCAGGCGCGGCGAGGCGAGCGGGGCGATGTCGCTGGGCGGGGGGTTCGAGGTGGACGTGTCCTTCCGGGGGAACGACGAGGAATCTGAATAACCTCGCCCCCCTTCCCCCCCTGCGCCTCTTCGGCGGCAAGGGGGGCGTCGGCAAGACGACCTGCGCCGCCGCCGCCGCCCTCGCCGCCGCCGAATCCGGCCGCCGCGTCCTCATCGTCACCACCGATCCCGCCCCCTCGCTGGGCGACGCTTTCCGGGTCGCTCTCACGGGCGAGCCGAGCCCGATCCCCACCCGCAGGGGCACCCTCCTCGCCGCCGAGCTGGCCGCCGGTCCGGCCCTCTCCCGCTGGATGGCCGAGCACCGCGAGCCCCTGCGCGAGATCGCCGCGCGCGGCACCTATCTGGACGCCGAGGACGTCGACCGTTTCTTGTCCCTCTCTCTCCCGGGAGCCGACGAGCTGATGGCCTGGCTGGAGGTGGCCCGCCTGGCCCGCCAGACCGCCGGCGACGAGGTATTTGATGAGGTCATAGTGGACGCCGCCCCCACGGCCCACACCCTGCGCCTGCTCGCGATGCCGGAAGCGGTCCGCCGCTTCGCCGGCGTCCTCGACCGTCTCCAGGAGCGCCACCGCTGGATGGCCGAGCGTTTCGGCGGCGTCTGGCGTCCCGACGCGAGCGACGCCGTGGCCGCCGATCTCGCGGCGCAGGGCAAGGAGATCGAGGAGCGGTTGCGCGATCCCCAGCGGTGCCAGGTCTTCTGGGTGATGCTCCCCGAGATCCTGTCCCTGGAGGAGACCCGGGACGCTCTGGCGGCTCTGGATGAGGCGGGGATCCCGGTGCGGGAGGTGATCGTCAACCGCGCTTTACATGAGATACCGCCGCGGGACGGAGAGGCGATCGCGGAGATCCGGACGGTTTTGGCAGGGCGGACGTTGCGGTTCTTGACGGAGGAGGAGAAGGAGCCGATCGGGAAGGCGGCTTTGCGGCGGGTGGGAAAGGGGCTCGCTTCCCCCCTCCCCGAACCCTCACCCCCTGGCCCCCTCTCCCGTCCCCTCCCACCCTCCCTCACCGGGAGAGGGGGAAAGGGACAGGGCGATCTGAAGTGGCTCGATGAGATCGCTCCCGCGGGCCTCCAGATCCTCTTCTTCGGCGGTAAAGGCGGGGTCGGGAAGACGACCTGCTCCGCGGCGGTGGCTCTCGCTCTGGCGGAGCGGCGGCCGGGGCGGGTCCTGCTGATCTCGACCGATCCGGCCCATTCCGTGGCGGACGTCCTGGAGGTCCCTCTCGGGGATGACGAGCGTCCCGTCCCCGGGGCTCCCGAGGGGCTGCGGGCGCGGGAGCTGGACGCGGGCCGGGCCTTCGCGAAGTGGCGGGAGCGGTATGGGGACAAGGTCGACGAGGCGGCGGGGGCTTTCGTTCCAGACATTGGCGGGGTCCAGGACCTGCTCGATCTCACGCCGCCGGGGATCGACGAGCTGATCGCCGTCTCCTCGCTCCTCGACGCCGTCTTCGGCGACGGCCGGGCGCCGGCCTACGATCTGGTGGTGGTGGACACCGCTCCCACCGGGCACGCGCTGCGGCTGCTGGAGATGCCCGCGCTGGCCCTCTCCTGGGACCGCTATCTCCTCTCCCTGCTCCTCAAGTACCGCGAGGCCGTGGGCCTGGGGGCCCTCGCCCAGGAGCTGGTGGCTCTCTCGCGCAGCCTCAAGCGGCTGGAGGCCCTGCTCCGCGATCCGGCGCGCGCCCGCTTCGTGGCCGTGACGCGGGCCGCCGAGCTCCCCCGCCGCGAGACGGTCCGCCTGCTGCGCGCGCTGAAAGGCCTGGGCATCGCGGTGCCGGCCGTGGTGGTCAACGCCGTGCCGCCGGCGGATTGTCCCCGGTGCGGCAAGGCTCTCCACCTGCGGGGGCTCGACCGGTGCGCTATCATCAAGGCCCCTGCCGAGTTTCCACCGCCCCGCGGCGTCGCGCGGCTCGCCGCGTGGGTCCGGAGCTGGGAGACGTTCACCGGATGAGCGAAGCGACCTATCTCTACTGCCTGGTGCGCGCCCCCGCAAAGCCCTCGCTCGCGGGCGCTCCTCCGGGGCTCCCCGACCTCTCGCCCCCGCGGGCGCTGGACGCCGGGGACGGCCTCTGGCTGATCGCCGCGGGCGCGCCCCTCTCGCGGTACGGCGGCGAGGAGATCCAGCGCCGGCTCTCCGACCTCTCCTGGGTGTCGGACCGCGCCCTCGCCCATGAGGCGGTCATCGAGCATTTCGCGGCCGCCGGGGCCACGGTGCCCATGAAGCTCTTCACCCTGTTCTCCTCGGACGAGCGGGCGGTCGCTTTCATCCACGACGACCGCGAGCGGCTCGGCCGCGTCCTCGACCGCGTGGAGGCCCGAGTCGAATGGGGGGTGCGGGTGCGGCTCGACGACGCCCGCGCCCGCGACGTGCTGGCCGCCGAAGCCCAGGCGGGCGCCGGAGGGAAGAGCGCGGGCACCGCCTTCCTGCTGCGCAAGAAGCTGGAGCAGGACGCCTCGCGCGAGCTCGCCGGCCGCCTCCGCTCCGCGATGGACGCCACCTTCGCCGAGCTCGCGGAAGGGGCCTCCGAGGCCGTCCGCCGCGAGCCGGCGACCGCGCCGGAGCTCGGCGGCCGGCTGCTGCTCGACGCCGCCTTCCTCGTCTCCCGCGAGCGGAGCGCGGATTTCGAGGCGATCGTCGAGCGCTGCGCCAAGCGCCTGGCACCTCGGGCCTGCGACGTCACCCTGACCGGCCCCTGGCCGCCCTACAACTTCATCGCGGAGGTCCCCGCGAAAGCATGAGCGAGCCTCTGGAGCTGATCGAGAGCAGCGAAGCCTCCCTGCTCGACACGGTCGATCACCTGCTCAGCAAGGGGCTCGTGCTCACCGGCGAGGTGGTCATCGGCCTCGCCGGCATCGATCTCATCTACCTCCGCCTCACCGCCCTCCTCTGCGCCGCCGACCGCATCCTCCCCAAGGTGTCCGAAGAAGGACCGGAGGAATGATTTACCTGTACGCGCTGGTGGACGAGGAGCCCTCCGTGCCGCTGGGAGAGGGGATCGCGAACGAGCCGCTCCGGCTCCTTCCCCAGGGCGGTCTGGCGGCCGTGATCGGCGAGATCCCCGAGCGCCCCCGTCCTGACCGCGAGACCCTCGAGCGGCAGGACGCCGTGGTCCGCCGGCTGGCCGGGCTCTTCAGTGCCATCCTCCCCGCCCGCTTCGGCGAGGCCTTCGCGGACGAGACCGCCCTCGCGAATCGGCTGGCACCTCGCGAGCGCGAGGTCTCCGCGGCCTTGTCCCTCGTCCGTGGCTGCGTGCAGATGACCCTGCGGGTCTTCGGCGACCCGGAGATCCGTCCGGAGCCCGAGGCAGCTCCCACCGGAGGCCCGGGGACGCGCTACCTGGCCGCCCGGCGGCGGGAGATCGAGCGCGCCCATTCGCTCCCCGAGATCGAGCCGCTCCGCGAGGCCCTCCGCCCCCTGCTGCGCGCCGAGCGGATCGAACGTCACGAGCCCGCCGGCCCCCTGCTCGGCACCGCCTATCACCTCGTCCCCCGCGGCCAGGCCGGAGCCTATCTCGCCACCCTGGAGGCCGCGAAAGAGCGGATCGGCGGCCGCCGCGTCGCCGCCACCGGCCCCTGGCCCCCCTACGCCTTCGCGCCGGAGGGCGCGCCGTGAGCCAGCGCGAGGCGGTCCGCCTGGAGATCGAGGAGCTGGACGCCCTGCGCGCCGAGATCGAGCGCCAGGCCGCCGCCGTGGCCCCGCGCTGGAACGCCGATCCCGAGGAGGTCCAGAGGTCGGTCGCCCGGCTCGTCCTGGCCCTCGTGGAATTCCTCCGCAAGCTGATGGAGAAGCAGGCCATCCGCCGCATGGAGGCGGGCACCCTTACGGAAGAGGAGACCGAGAACGTCGGCCTGGCCCTGATGAAGCTGGAGGAGACCCTGCACGAGATCGCCGGCCGCTTCGGGCTCACCCCCGAGGAGCTGAATCTCGATCTGGGGCCTCTCGGACGCCTGATCTAGGGAGCTCATCCGCGAAAGCCCCGGAGCCGTAGAGCCTGAGGAGAGAGATACCTTGCGACGCCTCACAATCCTCCTTCTCGCCCTGCTCACGGCCGCCGCCGTCCACGCCCACGAGCTGGGCAAGATCCAGGTCTACGCCACCTTCCTGAAGGACGGCACCTACCGCATCGACATCCCGGTCGACCCCGCCCACCTCTGGCCGGGCGACAAGGGGGCCGGCGCCACCGGCGAGACCCGCTATGGACGGATCCAGGGGCTGAAGCCCGAGGTCGACCAGCGTTTGGGCAAGTTCCTGCGCGCGCTGGCGGACAATTCCACCATCCTCTTTGACGGCGCCCCGGCCCGGCCCCGGGCGGAGATCGTGCCGCCGGCCGCGGACGATCCGCCGGAGCGGGCCACCCTGCGCTTCCAGGGCCTCATCCCCGCCGGCTCGCGGACGTTCAACTGGAAGGAGGACGGCTCGCTCGGGCGTCTCGGCACCTACCCGCTGATCCTCCAGGTCGAAGGCGAGGAGAGCTCCGTCTGGCAGTGGCTGGACGCCGGGGCCACCAGCCCGGAATTCTCGCTGGCCAAGGCGGCCGTGCCGCCCACGCGCTCCCAGGTGGTGCGCCAGTACCTGACCCTCGGCTTCACCCACATCGTGCCGGAGGGGCCGGACCACATCCTCTTCGTGCTCGGCATTTTCCTCCTCTCCCGGCGGCTGAAGCCGATCCTGCAGCAGGTGACCGCCTTCACGGTGGCCCACACGCTGACCCTGGCCCTGAGCATCTACGGCGTGGTCCGGCTCTCCCCCTCGATCGTGGAGCCCCTGATCGCGCTGTCGATCGTCTTCGTGGCGGTGGAGAACATCCTCGTCCCGGAGCTCAAGCCGTCGCGGATCGCCCTGGTCTTCTGCTTCGGCCTGCTCCACGGCCTGGGCTTCGCCGGCGTGCTCTCCGAGATGGGCCTCCCGCGCTCGGAGTTTCTCACCGCGCTCCTCAGCTTCAACCTGGGGGTCGAGGGGGGCCAGCTCGCCGTGATCTCGGTCGCCTTCCTGCTGGTGGGGCTGCCGTTCCGGGGCCAGGCCTGGTACCGGCAGCGGGTGGTGGTGCCTGTTTCCTGCCTGATCGCGGCGGTGGGGTTGTACTGGTCGGTGCAGCGGGTGTTTTTCTAGGAGGGACACGGACTTACACGGACGCACACGGACCCACAAGGACGAGAAGCGCCGGTCCCGCGTGTCCGTGCAGGTCTGTGTCGGTCGGTGCTCGTCCGTGTTCTCCTCCCCTCCCCCCGGTTGACAATCCCCCCGCCCCTGCTATGATGCGGAGGAATTCGTACCGTTCCGGTACTGTTTTCTCTGTCGGACAGATGTAGAAGGGGCGGGACCGCATGATCCGCATCACCAAACAGACCGACTACGGGATCGTCCTCCTGACGCATCTGGCGGCGAACGCGGAACGGCAGTACGCCGCTCCGGAGCTGGCCGCCGAGGCGCGGCTGCCGCTGCCCATGGTCAGCAAGATCCTCAAGCTCCTGGCGCGCGACGGGCTCCTCGCCTCGCACCGCGGCGTCAAGGGGGGATACTGCCTGGCCCGGCCGGCCGAGGAGATCTCGATGGCCGAGATCATCGCCGCCCTGGAAGGGCCGATCGCCATCACCGAGTGCATCAGCGTCGAGAGCGACTGCTCGCACGAGGCGCTCTGCCCGGTGAGCGCCAACTGGCGCCGCATCAATCAGGCGGTGCGCACGGCCCTCGAAGGGGTCTCGCTGGCGGAGATGGCCCATCCAAAAATGCAGACAGCGCAGAAACTGGTCACCCTTGGACGCGGTGTGCTCTCCGGAGCCCAGCTCCAAGAGGTTTGAATTCAGATCGAGGTAAGCCATGCAGACGACGGAAACCAGCACCATCGAGCAATTCGCGGCGCAGGACTACAAGTTCGGCTTCGTCACTGACGTCGAGCAGGAGACCTTCCCGCCCGGGCTGAACGAGGAGACCATCGCCCGGCTCTCCGCCAAGAAGGGGGAGCCCGAGTGGATGCTCGAATGGCGCCTCAAGGCCTACCGCCACTGGCTCAACCAAACGGAGCCGACCTGGGCCAACGTCCACTACTCGCCGATCGACTACCAGGCGATCTCCTACTACGCCGGGCCGAAGCCGAAGGGCTCGGGCCCCAAGAGCCTGGAGGAGGTCGACCCCGAGATCCTCAAGACCTACGAGAAGCTGGGCATCCCGCTGCACGAGCGGGCCATCCTGGCCGGGGTGGCCGTGGACGCGGTGTTCGACAGCGTCTCGGTGGCCACCACTTTCAAGGAGAAGCTCGCCGAGGTGGGGATCATCTTCTGCTCGTTCTCGGAGGCGATCCGCAACCACCCCGAGCTGGTCCAGGAGCACATGGGGTCGGTGGTGCCCTATACGGACAACTACTTCGCCACCCTCAACGCGGCGGTCTTCTCGGACGGCTCGTTCGTGTACGTGCCGAAGGGGGTGCGCTGCCCCATGGAGCTGTCGACCTACTTCCGGATCAACGCCCGCAACTCGGGGCAGTTCGAGCGCACGCTGATCATCGCGGACGAGGGGGCCTACGTCTCCTACCTGGAGGGGTGCACGGCGCCGATGCGCGACGAGAACCAGCTCCACGCCGCGGTGGTCGAGCTGGTGGCCCGCAAGGACGCCACCATCAAGTACTCGACGGTCCAGAACTGGTACCCCGGCGACGAGAACGGCAAGGGGGGGATCTACAACTTCGTGACCAAGCGCGGCAAGTGCGACGGCGCCAACGCGAAGATCTCCTGGACCCAGGTGGAGACCGGCTCGGCGATCACCTGGAAGTACCCGAGCGTGATCCTCAAGGGGGACCACTCGGTCGGCGAGTTCTACTCGGTCGCTTTGACCAAGGGATATCAGCAGGCCGACACCGGCACCAAGATGATCCACATCGGCAAGAACACCAAGAGCACCATCGTGTCCAAGGGGATCTCGGCCGGCCACGGCCAGAACACCTACCGGGGCTCGGTCCGCATCCTCAAGGGCGCGGACAACGCCCGCAACTTCTCGCAGTGCGACTCGATGCTGATCGGCGATCAGTGCGGGGCGCACACGTTCCCCTATATCGACGTGCAGAACCCCACGGCCCGCATGGAGCACGAGGCGACCACCTCGAAGATCGGCGAGGACCAGATCTTCTACTGCAACCAGCGCGGCATCTCGACCGAGGACGCGGTGTCGATGATCGTCAACGGCTTCTGCAAGGAGGTCTTCCGCGAGCTGCCGATGGAGTTCGCCGTGGAGGCCCAGAAGCTGCTGGCGGTGAACCTCGAGGGGAGCGTCGGGTAGTTTTGGCAAAGACCATGGAGAGGGAGACTGGAATGCTCGAGATCAAGAACCTCCACGCGTCGGTGGAGGGCAATGAGATTCTGAAGGGGATCGACCTGACGGTCCGGCCGGGCGAGGTGCACGCGATCATGGGGCCGAACGGCTCGGGCAAGAGCACGCTCGCCCGGGTGCTGGCCGGCCAGGAGGCTTACGTGGTCACCGCCGGCCAGGCGACGTACGACGGCAAGGACCTGCTGGAGATGGACCCCGAGGACCGCGCCCGCGAAGGGGTGTTCATGGCCTTCCAGTACCCGGTCGAGATCCCGGGGGTGGGCAACACCTACTTCCTCAAGGCGGCGCTCAACGCCGTGCGCAAGCACCGCGGGCTGCAGGAGATGGACGCCATCGAGTTCCTCAAGATGGTGCGCGGCAAGATGAAGCTGGTGCAGATGGACGAGACGCTGCTCAACCGGCCGGTCAACGAGGGGTTCTCGGGCGGCGAGAAGAAGCGCAACGAGATCTTCCACATGGCGGTGCTGGAGCCGCGGCTCTGCATCCTCGATGAGACCGATTCCGGGCTCGACATCGACGCCCTGCGCATCGTGGCCGACGGCGTCAACGCCCTGCGCGCCAAGGACCGCTCGTTCCTGGTGATCACCCACTACCAGCGCCTGCTCAACTACATCGTGCCGGACTACGTGCACGTGCTGGTGGACGGCCGCATCGTCCGCTCGGGCGGCAAGGAGCTGGCCCTGGAGCTGGAGGAGAAGGGGTACTCCTGGCTCGAGGGGATGACCCCCGAGCAGATCGCGGCGCAGCCGGTGGGGGCCTGAGGTCATGCCGGCGATTGAAACCCGAGAGAGCGCCATCGCGGGCGCCATTCAGGGGGTCGATGGATACCTCGCGGAATTCGAGCGCTTCGAGCGGAGTCTGAACGAGCCCGCCGGGCTCACGGCCCTGCGCCGGCAGGCGATCGCGCGCTTCGCGGAGCTGGGCTTCCCCACCCTCCGCCAGGAGGAGTGGCGGCTGACCAACGTGGCCCCGGTGGCCCAGGGGGCCTTCCGCTGGCCGGAGGGGGACCCGGACGCCGTGGCTCCGGGCCTGCTTGGAGCCCACGTCTTCGCCGCCGCCGCGCGGCTGGTGTTCGTGGACGGCCGCTTCGCGCCCCGCCTCTCCGCCGTGGGCGAGCTGCCCCACGGGACGATCGTGGCCAGCCTGGCCGAGGTGCTGGCGCGGGAGCCCGAGCGGCTGGAGCCCTGGCTCGCCCGCTTCGCGAAATTCGACCGCCATCCGTTCGTGGCGCTCAACACCGCCTTCCTGCGTGACGGCGCCTTCGTCTACGTCCCCCGCGGCGCGGTGACCGGACCGATCCATCTGCTCTTCCTCTCGTCCGGAGAGGAGGGTCGGCCGACGCTCTCCTTCCCGCGCAATCTGTTGGTGGCGGACGAGGGGAGCCAGACGGCGATCGTCGAGACCTACGCCGGCGAGGGGTCGTATCTCACCGTGCCGGTGACCGAGCTGGTGGCGGGGCCCAGCGCCGTGATCGATCACTACAAGGTGCAGCGGGAGAGCCTGGGAGCCTTCCACCTGTCGACCTTCCAGGTCCAGGGGGAGCGCGCCTCGGTGCCCAGCTCGCACTCGATCTCGATCGGCGGCGCCCTGGTGCGCAACGACGTCAACGCGGTCCTGGACGGCGAGGGGATCGACTGCATCCTCAACGGCCTCTACTTCGGCGACGGCCGCCAGATCGTGGACAACCACATGCGGGTGGAGCACGCCAGGCCCCACTGCGCCAGCCACGAGCTGTACAAGGGGGTGCTCGACGGCAAGTCGCGGGCGGTGTTCAACGGCCTGATCCACGTCCACAAGGGCGCGCAGAAGACGGACGCCAAGCAGTCGAACCGCAACCTGCTGCTGTCGCGCGACGCCATCGCCAACTCCAATCCCCAGCTCGAGATCTTCGCCGACGACGTCAAGTGCACCCACGGCTCGACGGTCGGCCAGCTCGACGAGGACGCGGTCTTCTACCTGCGCTCGCGCGGCATCGGCGCCGAGGCGGCGCGCAGCCTGCTGACCTACGCCTTCGCCAGCGACATCGTGGAGCGGATCAAGGTCGAGCCGGTGCGCCGGGACCTGGAGGAGTTCCTCTTCGCCCGGCTGCCCATGGGTGAGGTCGTCCGCCAGGCGGTGTAGCGATGACCGTGGTCGACCAGGCCAGGGCCTCCACCTACGACCTGGCACGGGTGCGGGCGGATTTCCCGATCCTCGCCCGCGAGATCCACGGCCACCGTCTGGTCTATCTCGACAACGCCGCCTCCACCCAGAAGCCGCGCGCCGTGGCCGCGGCGGTCGCCGGCTGCTACGAAGGCTGGTACGCCAACGTGGAGCGTGGCGTCCACACCCTCTCGCAGCTCGCCACCGCCCACCGCGAGCGGGCCCGCGAGACCGTGGCCCGCTTCCTCAACGCCGCGAGCACGGCGGAGGTCGTCTTCACGCGCGGCACCACCGAATCGATCAACCTCGTGGCGGAGGCCTGGGGACGGCGGAACGTCGGCCCCGGCGACGAGGTGCTGATCACCGGCCTGGAGCATCACTCGAACCTGGTCCCCTGGCAGCGGCTGTGCGAGGAGCGCGGCGCGCTGCTCAGGGTGGCGCCGATCGACGATCAGGGGGAGGTCCGTCTCGACGAATTCGAGCGGCTGCTCTCCCCCCGCACCCGCCTCGCCGCCTTCGCCCACGTCTCGAACGCCCTGGGCACGGTCAATCCGGTGCGCGAGATGGCCGCCATGGCCCACCGCGCCGGCGCCCTCGCGCTGGTGGACGGCGCCCAGGCGGTCCCCCACATGCCGGTGGACGTGCGGGACCTGGAGTGCGACTTCTACGCCTTCTCCGGCCACAAGGTCTACGGCCCCAGCGGCATCGGCGTGCTCTGGGGACGGCAGGATCTCCTGGAGGCCATGCCCCCCTGGCAGAGCGGCGGCGGCATGGTGCGGACGGTCCGCTTCGAGAAGACCACCTACGCGCCGCCCCCCCACCGCTTCGAGGCGGGGACGCCGTTCATCGAAGGGGCGGCCGGTCTGGCGGCGGCGCTCGACTACCTCACCGCCCTGGGCCTGCCCGCCGTGGGCGCCTGGGAGAGCGAGCTGCTGGCCCTGGCGGACGAGCGGCTGGCGGAGGTCCCGGGATTGCGGATCGTCGGCACGGCGCGCCGGAAGGCGGCGGTCCTCTCCTTCACCATGCAGGGCATCCATCCGCACGACCTGGGGACGATCCTCGATCACGAGGGGATCGCCATCCGCGCCGGCCACCATTGCGCCCAACCGGTGATGGCGCGCTTCGGCGTGCCGGCCACGGCGCGCGCCTCCTTCGGCCTCTACAACACCCCTGAGGAGGTGGAGGCGCTGGCCGCCGCCCTCCACAAGGCCCGGGAGCTGTTCGGATGAGCGACCTGCGCGACCTCTATCAGGAGGTCATCCTCGACCACAACCGGCACCCCCGCAACTTCGGGCCGCTGCCCGCGGCCAACCACCGCGCGGAAGGGAACAACCCGCTCTGCGGCGACCGGGTGACCGTCTACGTGGACCTCGAGGGGGATCGCATTCGCGACGTCACCTTCGAGGGGGCCGGATGCGCCATCTCGACCGCCTCCGCGTCGCTGATGACCGAGGCGCTCAAGGGCCGCAGCCTCGAGGAGGCCCGCCACCTCTTCCACGGCTTCCACGAGCTGGTCACCAAGGGGGAGGAGGGGGAGGACCTCGGCAAGCTGGCCGTCTTCACCGGCGTCCGCGAATACCCGATGCGGGTCAAGTGCGCCACCCTCGCCTGGCACACCCTCATGGCCGCGCTCGACGCCAAGGATCAGCCCGTCACCACGGAGTAACGACGATGAAACCCGAGCAGGAAACCGCCACGCAACCCCAGTCTCCCGAGGCTTCGGCCGCCACCGTGACCGATCCTTCCGACGTCGAGAACGGCATCGTCGAGGCCCTGAAGACCGTCTACGACCCGGAGATCCCGGTCAACATCTACGAGCTGGGGCTGATCTACGACATCGACATCCAGGAGGACGGCGCCGTCAAGGTCAAAATGACGCTCACCGCCCCCGGCTGTCCGGTGGCGGGCAGCCTCCCCGGCGAGGTCCAGGACAAGGTGGCGGGAGCTCCCGGCGTCACCGCCGCCGAGATCGAGCTGGTCTGGGATCCGCCCTGGAACCCCTCGATGATGTCGGAAGCGGCACGCCTGGAGCTCGGAATGTTCTGACCTGAGGACAAATTTCACCTCGCCAGGTGATAAAGTCCGGGCTGGTGAGCCTGACCGATCCTCTACCGCCCGCTGTACCCCCCGACGACCAGACGCTCCTGGAGCTGCTGGAGGCGATCCGCCCCCGCCTCAGGCGCCTCCTGCGGAGCTACGATATCCCTCTCGAAGACGCCGAGGACCTCGTGCAGGAGTCGGTCCTGGAGGCCCTCCGCAAGTGGGACACCATTCGCCAGAAAGACGTCTGGCTGCTCGGCACCCTGCGTTTCAAGTGCTCCCATTACTGGAAGAGGAAGCGGGGCGACCGGGTCGAGGCGTGCGATTGGGACGTGCTGGAGGAGCTCTCCGGGCCGCGAGCGCCCGACCAGGAGCAGAAGGAGATCGCGCTCGACCTCCGCAGCCTCACCCGCGGGGTCGACGAGCGCCACCGCGCCGCGCTCTGGCTCCGCTTCGGCGTGGGCCTCAGCGTCGAGGAGGTGGCCCGGCGGCTCGGCTACTCCGCGGCCAGCATCCGCAAGCTCACCGGCCGCTGCCTCGCCCGCCTCCAGCGCTGGGCGGCGGGGTAGCCGGTCCGGACCTGGACCGGATTCTGCATACTGTTCAGGACCAGGAACGGCGAGCCAGCCCGGGGGGATAGGGGGGCCCCGCCGTCTCTTGGACCGGCATCGGAGCTCGAGGGTGCCGAAGGAAAGATCCCTTATGCGGACACAGTCGAACAGCAGCAACCCGGTGGTCAGGGCCGTGGAAGACCTGACTCCGGAGGAGGCCAAGAACGCCGCCCGGCTGGCCGAGAGCCGCCGGCTGGCCCGCCACAGCGAGGAGATCCCCGCCCAGGCGAGGAGCATGGACGCGATGGGCCGGCTCGCGGGCGGCATCGCCCACGTCTTCAACAACCTGCTCACCGCCATCGCCTGCGAGACCGAGCTGGCGCTGGCGCGGCTCCCCTCCGACGAGCCCGCCCGCAAGAACCTGCGGGAGATCGAGAAGGTCGGCCAGCGCGGCGCGGCGCTCGCCCGCCAGCTCCTGGCCTTCAGCGGCCGCCAGGTGCTCCACCCCAAGGTGTTGCAGCTCAACCACCTGCTGACCGGGATGGAGGAGCGGGTCCGCCGCTTCCTGAGCTCCGAGATCGAGCTCCGGCTGGAGCTCCACCCCGATCTCGACCGCGTCGAGGTCGATCCGGAGCAGATCGAGAACATGGTGATGAGCCTCGTCTCCAACGCCCGCGACGCCATGCCGGACGGCGGCCGGCTCACCCTGGAGACGATGAATTCGGACGTCCTGGAGGAGGACGCCCTCCACCCGATGCGCGCCAAGCCCGGCCGCTACGTGCTCCTCAAGGTGAGCGACAGCGGCCCGGGCATGCCGGACGAGGTGCGGCGGCACGCCTTCGAGCCGTTCTTCAGCACCAAGGGGGGGATGGAGATCACCGGCCTCGGCCTCTCCACCGCCTACGGCATCGTCGCCCAGAGCGGCGGCCAGATCCTGGCCGACAGCGACCCGGGGAGCGGCACCCGCTTTCACATCTACCTCCCGAGCGCCGAGAGCGCCTCGGTCTCCGAGGGGGCCGGCGAGGGGCAGGAGACGGGAGAGTGGGAGACCCTGCTGCTGGTCGAGGACGAGGAGAACGTCCGCCAGCCCCTCATCCAGATCCTGGGCAGCCGCGGCTACAAGGTGCTCGCCGCCGCCGACGCCCTGGAGGCGATCCAGATCAGCCAGGCCCATCCGGGGCCGATCCACCTGATGATCACCGACATCCTGATGGACGGCATGAGCGGCGTGGAGCTCGCCGAGCGGCTCTCCTTCAAGCGGCCGGAGATGCGGGTCCTCTTCGCCACCGGCTATCCGGCCGGCCTCACCGAGGGGGCGAAGCTGGGCGGCGACGCCAACCTCCTCAAGAAGCCCTTCAGCGGCCGCGAGCTGGCCACCAAGATCCGGGAGATCCTCCAGGGCGGCGACTGAGGGCCTGAAGGGGCGCGGCCCTTCCGCGCCCCGCCAGGAAAGTTTTTACAAATCCTCGATTTCGGGCATGGTTGGGGCGCCTGCTGCTGTTATAACCCCTGTGACCTCCGCGGCGACCGTGGGAAATTCCTCACAGGGTGCTCATTCGAATGAAATCGAAATTGCATAGAGCTCTTCTCCTCGGCCTCATGGCGATCCTGGCGGCCGGACCCATGGCCTTCGGCCAGGGCAAGCCGCAGAACGAGGAGTTTCACTATCAGTGGCAGCTCCGCAACCTCCTCGGCACCATCGCCGGGCTGTTCCTGCCCAATCACGGCGAGGGCTCCCTCACCTTCAAGTCGGTGGGCAACGGGCATCTGCAGAGCGAGCTCACCATCACCTCCAGCGCCGCCAGGCAGGGGGAGTACTTCCGCTACGGCTCGGAGATGGACACCCGCACCCTGCAGCCGATCCGGGCCTGGAGCTCTTACTCCTGGCGCGGCGAGACCAAATCGAAGAGCTCGCCGATCGAGCAGGTCGGCGTGCTCGACATCGCCTCCGGCATCTACTCCATCCGCCAGAATCCGCCCGACAAGCCGCGGCGCATGGAGATCTGGTCGGACGGCAAGATCTACCCGGTCCTGGTGATCCCGCTCGGCGTCGAGAGCCGGCGGATGCAGGACGGCCGGAAGATGGACCTCCGGCACTTCTCGATCCGCGGTATCGACGTGCCCGACCGCGAGAAGTGGAAGGGGAAGCTCGACCTCTGGCTGGCGCGCGACGAGGCGGCGACCCCGGTCGAGATCCTGCTCTCCCGCAACCTCGCGGACGTCCATCTGGAGCTGAAGTCGCTACAATCGCCCGGGTAAGAACGCCCCGGCGATCGATCCCGGAGTGGAGCCGTTCATCGACTTTCCAGGAGGAGGTAGCATGAGCTCACGGAGGAGCGCTTCGAGACTCGCCCTCGCGGCCGCGGGCTTGGCCGTCCTGGCCGCCTGCGGTCCCAAGTTCGAGAGGGCCCACGTCGCCGACACGGCGACCCCCACGACCACCACGGGCGCGGCGGCCATGGACCAGACGGACCGCAAGCCGCCTCAGATGTCCAACACGCCGGTGAGCGCCGCGGCGGCCCTGCAGGCGGGCCCCCAGAGCGCGGGCTTCTCCGGCACGGTCACCTTCACCCCGACGGCGGACGGCGTCCGCCTGGTGGCCGACCTCAAGGGGGCCCCTCCGGGCAAGCACGGCCTTCACCTCCACGCGAACGGCATGTGCAACCATGAGGATCCCTCCGGCAAGCCCTTCACCTCCGCCGGCGGGCACTTCAACCCCGCCAACGCGCCGCACGCCTGCCCGCCCACCGAGCCCCGGCACGCCGGCGACTTCGGCAACATCGAGGTGGGCGCGGACGGCATCGGCCACCTGGGCCTCACCACGAACCTGATCTCGCTCTCCGGCGCCAATTCCGTGGTCGGCAAGGCGGTGATCCTCCACGCCGGGACGGACGACTGCACCACCCAGCCCACCGGCAATTCCGGCGACCGGCTGGCCTGCGGCGTCGTGCAGCTTCAGGGGACGGAGAACGCGAGGCACTAAACCCTCACCCCCGGCCCCTCTCCCATCCCCTCCCGCCCTCCCTCCCTGGGAGAGGGGAGAAAGACCCGTTTCGAGGCTGTTTTTGGTTTTTCTCCCTCTTCTCCCGGTGAGGGAGGGGGGAGGGGACGGGAGAAGAGGGCCGGGGTGATGAGGGTTTACAGCAGACCGCGGTCGGGCACCAGCGGCACGGAGAGGTCGAGGTGCCCGGAGAAGGTCTCGCGCTGGCTGCCGTTCCAGAGCAGCACGACGCGCGAGGCCTGCGGGACGCCGAGCACGATCGAATCGACCACGCTGTAGACGCGCTGGATCTCCTCGGTCGAGCCGCCCGGCGGCGGGTCCGCATGGTCCTGCCAGCGCAGGTCCACGTAGGCGGTGCCGTCCGGGCTGAGCAGCACGGAGCCCAGCGTCACCCCCTCGGGGAAGGGGCGGGCGAGGCCGGGCGCCTTGGGGCCGGCGAGCAGGGCCTCCATCACCTTGCGGATGCGGTCTTTCGGCTCCAGGGAGACCTGGAGCGCGCGGACCTCGGGGCGCAGGCTCCCTCCGGCGGCGGGAAAATAGAGATTGAAGCTCACCGGCTCGCCCTTCTGGGCAGCGGTTCCCGGTCCTCCCCCCGCATGCCGCGACGGGCGTCCGGAGAGCCACCACCACAACCCTCCTCCCAGGATCAGCGCCAGAGCCAATCCCAGGACGAAGCTCGCCGCCCGGCGGCTCATGCGGACCCGGCCCTCCGGCCGGGAGGCTTGGAGGCCGGTGGCGCTCCCTTGGTCGCGGGCGCCGGAGCGGCCGGCGGGGCGGCGGTCTTGGGCGCCGCGGCTCCCGGCGGCGATGGCGGCGCGGCTGGCGCCGAAGCACCCGCGGCGGCCGGCTCGATCGCAGCCCGGTAGCGCGCGATGGCGGTGACCAGCGCGTCCAGGATCTGGTCGCGGTAGACGGGATCCTGCAGCTTCTTCTCCTCCTCCGGATTGTTGATGAAGCCCAGCTCCACCAGCACGGCGGGCATGGTGGCCCCCTTCAACACCCGGAACGGCGCCTGCTTCACCCCGCGGTCCTTGATCTGGAGGGCCTCGTTCAGCTGCGTCTGGATCATGGTGGCGAAGCGCTGGCTCTCCGCCAGATGCCGGCTCTGGGCGAGATCCCAGAGGATGAGGTCGACGTCCTGCTGCTCCGTGGCCGAGGGAGCCCCCGCGCCGCCGGCCGCGTCCGAGGTCGCGGCCGGGGCCGGCGCCGTGTTCTCGGCGGCGGCCGAGCTGGCGGCGCGCGGGTCCGAAGCCTGCGGGCTCAGGAAGTAGGTCTCCGTGCCGCTGGCCCCCGCGCCGAGCGAGGAGTTGAGGTGGATCGAGATGAACAGGTCCGCCCGGTTCTGATTGGCGATCGCCGAGCGATCGTCGAGCTTCACCAGCATGTCGTCGGTGCGGGTGAGGACCGTCTGCACGCCCAGGCGTCCGAGCTTGGCGGCCAGCTCACGGGCGAGCTCCAGCGTCAGCTCCTTCTCCTGCACGCCGCCCGGGCCGATCGCCCCCGTCTCCTGGCCGCCGTGGCCGGGATCGATCACGATCACATGGACTCCCGGCGCCCGCTGCGCGCTCTGCGCCTGCGGCGTCGGCACCTCCACCGACGAGGTCGGATGGACGTCGAAGACCAGCCGGAACGGGCTCCCGAGCACGTAGCTCTCGGCCTGCGCCCCCGGCGCGAGCTGGATGCGGATCTGCTGCGGATCGACGGCCACCCCCTGCACGAGCGGGTCCTGCACCTCCTTGGGCGGCGGGGGAGCAAGCCGGTCCGACAGCATCTGGACGGTGATCATCCCCGGCTTCGAGTGGTCGACCTGATAGTGCGGCTCCTCGGGGAACTGGAGCACCACCGTGGTCATCCCCTGGAGATGGACGACGTCGACCGTCACCCCCAGCTCGCGGTTCCCGCGGCGGGCGATGGTCAGCCGGGAGGTCTCGGGATGCCAGTCGAAGGCGTAGCCCACGAGGTCGCCCCAGGTCTTTTTCAGGAAGTCGACCGGCACCTGGAGCCCCCCCTCGCCCCGCGTCGGCGGCTGCGAGAGCGAAATGATGTTGTCCCCCACGGTGACGATGGCGTTGCCGGGGCCCAGCACGATGTCCTTCTCCCCGAGGCGGAGGGTGACGCTCTCCCCGGACTCGTCGCTGGTCACCTTGCCGCCCAGAGCGTCGACGAGCGGCGTCAGGCCGAACAGCGGGCCGTTGGGATTGATCGTCACCGGCACCGGGATCTCCCGCCCTTCGAGCAGCACGGCGGAACGGGCGGGAGCGGCCGGCGCGGCCGGGGACGTGGATGGAGCCGGCTGCCGCTGCGCCAATAGGAGCACCGGCAGGAGAAGCGCGAGGAGGATGCAACAGGCCCAGAAACGGCGGTCTTTCACGCGGGAGAGGATACCACCCGCCCGGTCCCCTGGAGTCTCGGGGACAGGGGGTGAGGTTCCGGGCGGGGGCCTCTGTGATACCCTCCCGCCTCTCGCCCCCGCCCCCGCGGGGCGCATCCCGGAGCACACGTCATGACGAAGATCCAGGGGCCCATCCGGGTCCGTTTCGCCCCCTCGCCCACGGGGTTCCTGCACGTGGGCGGCGCGCGGACCGCCATCTATAACGACCTGTTGCGGCAGAACGTGGGCGGCGCCTTCATCCTGCGCATCGAGGATACCGATAAAGAACGGTCCGACGAGGCGATGACCCGCCAGATCCAGTCGGCCCTCGCCTGGATCGGCGTCGTCTGGGACGAGGGGCCGTTCCTGCAGAGCGAGCGGCTCCCCCGCCATCACGAGCGGGCCGAGGAGCTGCTGGCCGCCGGCAAGGCCTACCGCTGCTTCTGTGCCCCCGAGGAGCTCGACGCCCAACGGACCGCGGCCCAGAAGCGGGGGGAGGCCTTCCGCTACCCGCGCACCTGCCTCAAGCTCTCCCAACAAGAGATCGACGAGCGCCTCGTCGCCGGCAAGCCGTTCGCCGTCCGCTTCAAGATGCCGGACGAGCACATCACCTTCACCGACATCGTGCGCGGCGACATGGACTTCCCGCCGGACGCCCTCGACGACTTCATCCTCCTGCGCTCGGACGGCAACCCGACCTACCACATGTCCGTCTGCGTCGACGACATCGACATGGGGATCACCCACGTGATCCGCGGCGAGGACCACCTCTCGAACACCCCCAAGCACATCCCGCTCTTCCGGGCGCTGGGCGGCCAGGTGCCGACCTTCGGTCATCTGCCGCTGATCCTGGGGCAGGACAAGAAGCGCCTCTCCAAGCGCTACGGCGCCACCTCGGTCGAGGAATTCCGCAACGAGGGGATCCTGCCGCAGGCGCTCTACAACTTCCTGGCCCTGCTCGGCTGGAACCCCGGAGGGGACCGGGAGATCCTCTCGCGCGACGAGATGATCCGCCTCTTCGACGTCGACCGCCTGAACGCCTCGCCGGCTGTGTTCGACCGCGAGAAGCTGCTGTGGATGAATTCCCAGTACCTCTCAATGCTCGACGCCGTGGCCCTGCGTCCGCACCTCGAGCCGTTCCTGGAGGAAGTGGGCCTGGGGGACGCCGATCCGGCGCGCCTCGACGCCGCGGTGAGCCTCCACCGCACCCGCGCCCGCACCCTCCGGGAGCTGGCCGGCCTGCTGATCCCCTACTTCCGCGAGACCGCCTATGACCCGGAGGCCAGCGCCAAGTTCCTGAAGGACCCGGACCTGCCCGGCCACCTGGAAGCCCTGCGGGACCGCTACGCCGGCCTCCCGGACTTCACCAAAGAGGCGCTGGAGGCGGCCTTGCGGGCGCAGGCGGACGAGCGGGGGATCAAGGCGGGAGTGCTGATCCACCCCACCCGCATGGCCCTCTCGGGGACCGCGTCGGGCCCGCCTCTCTTCGACCTCGTGGAGACCATGGGCCGGGAGGCGACCGTCCGCCATTTCGACCGCTTCATCGCCTTCCTGCGCCAGCCGCAGCCCGTCGCCGCCGGGGAATAGCGCCGGCCGGCCCAGGGTTGACCACTCCGGGCCGGTTCAGGTACTCTCCGGTCCCTGTCCTGCTGGGAGGTCGTTCAACGGTAGGACATGCGGCTCTGACCCGCAGAATCGGGGTTCGAATCCCTGCCTCCCAGCCAATTCGGGAAGACTCTAAGGCCGCGAAAGCGGCTTTTCGTGTATCTGGGCCGCCTCCATCTCCGTGCTTTTGTGCTCCTTCCTCTCTCGTTGCGCTACCATAGCCGGTAGGAGGTCATCGCCATGACAATGGTAGCCATCTTGCCGATACCCACCCAACAGGGCGATCTCTCCTATCGCGCCGTAGCCGGGGAGAAACATGCCCAGGGCAAATCGGCTGGGGAAGCGTTGGACGCCCTTACTGCACAGTTATCGGCGGACGAGACGAGCACACTCGTCATTGTGCAAAGCCTGCGTCCAGACCGCTTCTTCACGGCGGCTCAGCAGCAACGACTCGATGCGTTGATGGCGCGTTGGCGTGCCCTGCGTGATCAGGGGGCTTCCCTACCTGTTGACGAGCAAGCCGAGCTCGAGGCGCTCATCGCCGCAGAGCTGCAGGCCTCGGCGGCACGGGCGGCCGCACTGGCTGACGCGTCGGGACGATGAACCCCCACTATCCCCAGGTAGCTCTCCGGGCAGGACACCGGTGTGAGTATTGCCATGCACCAGAAGCCGTGTTCAACCTTCCCTTGGAGGTGGAGCACATCGTGCCTGTCACTCGTGGCGGTGTGGATACCACTACGAACCGGGCGCTAGCCTGCCGCTCCTGTAATCTCTATAAGGCTGCGCACGTTAGTGGCAGAGATCCCGACAGTGATGCGGTGGTCCGCCTGTTCCATCCACGCGAAGACCAGTGGGAGGACCATTTCCAGGTTGCTCCCGAGAGCGGAAAGATCGTAGGCCGCACCCCAATCGGTAGGGCCACGGTAATACGTTTAGGAATCAACAGCGCAGCACAGGTCGCAGCACGACAGCAATGGATGCGCCTCGGCCTTTTCCCTTAGAGGATGTCTGGGAAGTCAACCCCGAAGGGGTGCGGGCATAGTGTGTCGAGCATGTTCAACAGCTTGGGGGTGAAAGTCCCCTGCACAGCCTGATGGAGGCGAAGTGCTAGCGAAGCGCAAGGGCTCTAGGGTCCCGTGAGGGGCCGTCCGAAAGAAGCGTGGAGCAAA
>DASXJP010000216.1:0-24422 GCA_036497345.1 Thermoanaerobaculia bacterium | reverse complement strand
AGCTCGGCGAGGTCGCGCCCCACCTTGCGGGCGCGCAGGGGGTCTTCGAGCAGCAGGGCGCACTGCACGTACGCCTCCGAGTGAAGGCCCGAGGAGAGCAGGAAATGACCGCGCCGCAGGGCGCCGCTCTCCTCGAGCATCTGCGTCAGGATCTCCTGGTCACGGCTCACGGATCGGCTCCTCCCGGTGAATGTCGTACTGGTCGAGCTTCTTGTAGAGGTTGCTGCGCGGCGTGTCGATCGCCTGCGCCGTCTGGGTGACGTTCCAGTTGTTCTCCTCCAGCTTGTGGAGGAGGAACATGCGCTCGGAGAGGTCGCGGAACTCGCGCAGGGTCTGCACCGCCAGCAGCGAGGTGGAGAGCTCGGGGCGGGCACCGCCGGTGGCCGCGATCACGTCCTCGCGGGTGATCTGCTCCCCCGGCGAGAGGATCAGCATGCGCTCGACCAGGTTCTTCAGCTCGCGGACGTTCCCCTTCCAGGGCAGGGCCTTGAGATGGGCCATCGCCTCGGGGGTGAGGTCCTTGGGCTTGTAGTTGTTCTGGTCGGCGTAGCGGCGCACGAAGTACTCCACCAGCGACGGCAGGTCCTCCAAGTGCTCGCGCAGGGCCGGCGTGCGGATTGGGATCACGTTCAGGCGGTAGTACAGGTCCTCGCGGAACCGGCCCGCCGCGATCTCCTCCTCCAGATTGCGGTTCGTCGCCGCCACCACCCGCACGTCCACCTGGATCGTCCGCTCGGCTCCCACCGGCTCCACCTCCCCGTTCTGGAGCACACGCAAAACCTTTGCCTGGGTGCGGGCCGACATGTCGCCGATCTCGTCCAGGAAAATGGTGCCGCTGTCGGCGGCCACGAACTTGCCCATAGCCTTGCGCACGGCGCCGGTGAAGCTTCCCTTCTCGTGGCCGAACAGCTCGGACTCGATCAGCTCCTCGGGGATGGCGGCGCAGTTGACCTGCACGATGGGGCGGTCGCGGCGGGAGGAGAGGCGGTGGATGGCGCGCGCCACCAGCTCCTTGCCGGTGCCGCTCTCGCCGGTGACGAGCACGGTGGCCGGGGTGGGGGCGGCCTTCTCGATCATCTCGCGCAGCCGCCGCACGGAGGCAGCGGTGCCGATGATCTGCTCGGGCTCCGGGCGCAGGGTGCGGTTCTCGGTCTGCAGCCGGTACGCCTCGATGGCGTTGCGCAGCGAGAGGAGCACGCGCTCGCGCTGCAGCGGCTTCTCGAAGAAGTCGAAGGCCCCCCGGCGGGTGGCCTCGACCGCGGTCGCCACGTCGGCGTGGCCGCTGATCATCAGGACGGGCATGTCGTAGCCGCGCTCGCGCAGGGCCTTCAAGAGCTCGAGGCCGTCCATCTCGGGCATCTTGATGTCGAGCACGATGGCGTCGGGGGCGCGCTCGCCCACCTTGGTCAGGGCCTGGGAGCCGTTCGCCGCCTCCTCCACCCGGTACCCCTCGTACTCCAGGATCATGTGGAGGCTGTCGCGGATGGCGGCCTCGTCGTCGACCACCAGCACGGCGGCGCGGTAGCTGCTGTCACCTGGTCTCGGCATGGCTCAAAGCATAGCAAAGAAAGAGGCCGGCCCTCGCGGACCGGCCCACAACCACCAGAGTGTCTGTCTGTCTCGTCTGACTACCCGATATCGGTCAACGGGTCGCTAGCGTCCGCTCGGCACCTGCACGACCGCGAAGAAGGACTGCGGCGTCCGACTTCGCGGGTCGGGTTGCAGGTTGTAGAAGCGGAGATAGCTTCCCGGTTTTGCACTCTTGACGATGCGCTCGAAATCCGCGGTGCTCTTGATGGGTTGGCCGTTGATCTCGGTGATGACGGTGCCCGGCCGCACGAACTGCTCGTAGAGCGGGCTGGTCGGCGTGACGTTGGTCACCATGATGCCGCCGACGTCGCTCGGCAGGCCGTGGCCGTTGCGCAGCGCGCTGGAGATGTCCTGGTACTGGATGCCCAGCCACTCGATGCCGCTGCTCCCCTCGGGCTTGCCGCCGGGGGTGACCTCCTCCTCGCCTCCCTGGGTGTTCAGCGGGCGCTCGCGCAGCTTCACCTGCTTCTGGATCTGCTTGCCGTCGCGCCAGACGTCCAGCGTCACGGTGGCGTTCGGACCCTTGTTGGAGACGTAGCTGATCAGGTCGCGGGTCTGCTTGACCTTGTGGCCGTCCACCGCCAGGATCACGTCGCCGTGCTGGACGCCGGCGTCCTTGGCGGGGCCGTTCTCGACCGTCTGCACGAGGGCCCCCGCGGTGTCCTTGAGCCCCCAGGCCTGCGCCTGCGTGTAGTCCAGGTTGCGGACGCCGAGGCCGAGATAGCCGCGGCTGACCTTCCCCTTCTCCCGAAGCTGCGGCAGGACCTCCTTCAGCGTGTTGACCGGCACCGCGAAGCCGATGTTCTCGGCACCCCAGTTGATGGCGGTGGCGATGCCGACCACCTGCCCCTGCATGTTGAGCAGCGGGCCGCCGGAGTTGCCGAAGTTGATGGCCGCGTCGGTCTGGATGAAGTTCTCGAACGAGGCGTCGCTGATCCCGATCGAGCGCCCCTTGGCGGAGATGACGCCGGTGGTCACCGTCCGGTCGAGGTTGAGCGGATTGCCGATGACCATCACCCAGTCGCCGACCCGGATGACGTCGCTGTCCCCCAGCTCGACGTAGCGCAGCGGGTGGCCGGCATCGATCTTCAGCAGGGCGATGTCGGTCGCCTTGTCGACGCCCTTGACCTGGGCCGGATAGTCCCGGTCGTCCAGGTGGACCTTGACCGAGGTGGCGCCCTCGACCACATGGTTGTTGGTGATCACCAGACCGTCGGGGCTGATCACGAAGCCGCTGCCGCCGGCGTCGGAGCGGAACTCTTCGCCCTGTCCGGGGCCACCCTGGCCGGGACCGCCTTGGCCGGGGCCGCCTTGGCCGTCCTCGTCGTCATCCGGCTGCTGCTGCTGAGGCCGCTGCTGCCGGTTGCGGGGACCGAAAAAGAACTCGAAGGGATCGACGCCACCCCGGCCGCCGCGATTGGCGGGAGCCTTCTCGATGGTGGCCGCCTGGATCGACACGACGGCCGGTGAGACCGCTTCCGCCAGATCGGCGAAGCTGGGCAGCGTGGTCGTGCCGTGCTGGGCCGCGAGCCGGGTCGCCGACAGATTGGAATCCTGGTCGGCGGCCTGGCTGGGAACCGTCATCTGCAATCCTCCCGCGAGGACCATGCCGAAGACGACCGCTCCCAGCACCAGCAGAAACGTCGCTAGATTGCGGTTGCGATTCGTGCTCATAGTAAGGTGCTTTCTCCTTTCGTCAATCACTTCTCGCACCTCTCTCAAAGCAAACCTCTTGCCAGGCAAATTCCCCGAGGGAGAGCGGGGATTGGGCCCGCCCTCGGAGCGTCAAATTGGCACACAATGAAGGCGAGCAGGGACGGCAAAGACGACACGGACGGCAGAGGTGGTTTCGTTCTCCGTCTCCGTCCGCGCCTCCTGAGCGGGAACAATCCCCCGCCCTCCCCTGTTGTCCTCCCCGAACGCGGCTCGCCCGCTTCCCCCGTCCGCCCTCACCGGCCCGGAGGACCCCCGGAGCTGGCAAGGTGTTGCTCTGTCGTAACTTGACGGACGTGCCCATTCCTCTATAATGGGGTAGCCAGCTTGCCCTGACCGGTGACGGTCGGTAAGAAGTGGGTGTAAGCCCACTTTTTTTGTTGGGCTGGCGCCCAGAACCCGAGCAACTTGAGGAGACCCAGACCGAGCACATGGCCGCCACTTCCAGCCGTATCGCGGAGATCACACCCGAGATCGAAGCTGTCGCGCAAGCGGCCGGCTGCGAGGTGGTGCACGCCGAGCTCAAGGGGGGCGTCCTCAGGCTGTTCGTGGACAAGCCCGAAGGGGTGACGCTGGCCGACTGCGAGCACGTCTCGCGGCAGGTCTCGGCGCTGCTCGACGTGCTGGGCTTCGGCTCCGGCCGGTATGTCCTGGAGGTCTCCTCCCCGGGTCTCGACCGGCAGCTCTACAAGCCGCGGGACTACGAGCGCTTCGCCGGCCGCCTCGCGCGGGTCACCTACGAGGACCCCGAGACCGGCAAGAAGCGCACCGATGTGGCGCGCCTCCAGGGGCTGCGCCGCGCCGAGGGGGAGCCCGAGGAGAAGGCCAAGGTGCTGCTGGAGGACGGCGGGACCGGCGAGGTGCGGGAGCTGCCGCTGAGCAACGTGAAGCTGGCTCGGTTGGAGATCGAGCTGTAGCGCCGCTTTAGAAGATAGGAAAAAGAGCCATGCCCCAGGCACAGACTGCTGAGCTGAATCTGAACGAGATCCTGCGCCAGGTCGCGCGAGAGAAGGATATCGACCTCGAGAGGTGGATCTCCGCCCTCGAGGACGCGATGGCCTCGGCCGCCAAGAAGCAGCACCGGATCAAGGAGCCGGTGCGCGCCCATCTGGACCGCGAGACCGGCAAGTTCGACGCCTTCATCGTCAAGAAGGTGGTCGAGACGGTGGAGGACCCGCTCGCCGAGTGGACGGTCGAGGAGGCGCGCGACCACAAGGCCAACGCCGAGGTGGGGGACGAGATCCACCTGCCGATCTCCACCGACGGGCTCGGCCGCATCGCCGCCCAGAACGCCAAGCAGGTGCTCTACCAGCGCGTGCGCGAGGCCGAGCGCGAGAACATCTACAACGAGTACATCGACCGCGTGGGGGAGATCCTCAACGGCACGGTGAAGCGCTTCGAGCGCGGCGACGTCATCGTCGACCTCGGGCGCACCGAGGCGGTGGTCCCCCGCAACGAGCAGGCGCGCCATGAGCGCTACAGCCAGGGGGAGCGCATCCGCGCCGTGATCGTCGACGTGCACAAGCAGCCCAAGGGGCCGCAGATCGTGCTCTCGCGCACCGATCCGCGCCTGCTGGTCAAGCTGTTCGAGACCGAGGTGCCGGAGATCTACGACGGCACGGTGGTGATCAAGAACGCCGTCCGCGCGCCCGGCGAGCGCGCCAAGGTGGCCGTCTTCAGCCGCGAGCGCGACGTCGATCCGGTCGGCGCCTGCGTCGGCATGAAGGGGTCGCGCGTGCAGTCGATCATCCGCGAGCTGAGGGGGGAGAAGATCGACATCATCGAGTACAGCGACGACCTGGTGACCTTCGCCCAGAGCGCCCTGGCGCCGGCCAAGATCACCCGCGTGTCGGTGACCCACCAGGGGGAGGTGCCGCACCTCGACGTGATCGTGGAGGACGAGCAGCTCTCGCTGGCGATCGGCAAGCGGGGCCAGAACGTGCGCCTCGCCTCGGAGCTGATCGGCTCGCGCATCGACATCAAGAGCGAGAGCGACGTCAAGGACGAGGTGGCCGACGCGCTCGCCCGCATGCTGCAGACCGCCATGTCGCAGACTCCGGCGCCGCCGAAGCAGGCGGACGTGCTCTCCGCCCCCGGCATCAGCGCGACGGTGGCCGACAGCCTCCAGGAGGCGGGCTACGGCGACGTCGAGGCCCTGGCCGACGCGGAGCCGGAGGCGCTGCTGGCGTTGGGAGTCGAGGATTTCGACCACGGTCAGGCCGAGGGCCTGGTCGTCTGGGCGAAGGAGCAGCGGGAGCAGCGGATGGCCAACCTGGACATCGGTCCCTTCCGGACCCCCGGGGCGGCGCCCGCCGCCGGGGCCTCGATGGGGGACGAGGACTTCATGGCCGCTCTCAGCCGCGCCTTCGCGGAGAGCGAGCAGCAGCGCAGCAGCAACGTGGCGGCGGCCGCGGCCCTGCTCGGCGGCGGCGAGCCGGCCGAGGAGACGGAGGAGGTCCCCTCCGAGGAGAAAGAGTCGTAAACACCCCCTCGGGGAAGGACGAGCCCCCGTTCAATTAGAGGAGTCACGAGAAATATATGGGAAAGATTCGAGTCCAGGACCTCGCGAAGATGATGGGGATCTCCAACCAGGACCTCGTCTTCAAGCTGAAGTCCATCGGCGCGCGGGTCGAAGGGGATGACGCGCAGATCGACACCGACATCATTCAGGCGATCCTCCAGGGCAAGAAGCTTCCCCATCCCAGGGAGGTGATCCTGCGGGACGAGCAGTCGCCGGGCACCGGCGGTCTGGATCGCCGGCGCATGGCCGCCGCGCCGCCGCCTCCCGCGACGGCCCGACGGCCGCTGGCGAATCCGCTGGGCTCGCGGCGTCCGCGCACGCTGATCCAGAAGGTGGAGCCGCGCATCCAGACGCTGCCGATGAGCGAGCGCCCCGCGCCGGTGGCCGTGGAGCCGTCCGTGGCCGAGGCCCTGCCCGAGACGGCGGTCGAGGTGGCCCAGCCCGAGATCGCGGCGAGCGCCGCCGCGGCCGCTCCGATCGAGGCGCCGCCCGCCCACATCACCGAGATCCAGGCGCCGGCGCCCGCTTCTCACGCGCCCGCTTCGCAGATGCGAGAGGTGCGCGAGGCTCCGCCGCCGCCAAGGCCGGCGGCCGGCCCGTCCCCCGCGATCCGTCCCGCGCCGTCGGGCGGCCGGCCCGGCGGCGCGCCCGCGGGCCGTACCGAGGGTCGTCCCGGTGCCGGCCCCGGCGGCCGGCCCGGCGGTCCTTCCGGCCCGCCACGCCCCGGCGGCCCCGGTGGCCGTCCCGGCTTCCAGCAGCAGGCCAGCGGCCGGCCGGCTCCGGGAGGCCAGCAGCGTCCCGGCGGCCCGCCGCCGCCCGGACGTCCCGGCCAGGCCGTTCCGGCCCTCTCCACCGAGGAGCAGAAGCGCCGCGCCGCCGAGCGGATGCAGGAGCAGATCGAGCGCGACAAGAAGAAGAAGGGCACCAAGAAGCCCGGCCCGCGCGCCGGGGTCGAGGAGGACCTGACCAGCTTCAAGGGGACTCTCGAGGACCTGGAGGAAGAGGACCTCGCCACGATGAGCGGCCGGCGCCGGCGCCGCACCGAGATGAGGAAGGACGAGGCGGAGAGCGGCAAGGTCCTCGCCTTCAAGAAGGACAAGCCCGCGGGGCCGGTGATGATCAGCGAGGGGATGACCCTGCGCGAGTTCGCCGAGAAGCTCGGCGTGCGCGTGCGCGACCTGATGGGCGCGCTGTTCAAGCGCGGCATCATGGCCAACATCAATCAGGTGCTGGACCCCGAGCTGGCCCAGGACCTGGCGCGCGAGCTCGGCGTCGAGACCATGATCGTCTCCTTCGAGGAGGAGGTGCAGCTCCAGGCCGAGATGGCGGGCGGCAGCGCCGAGCAGCAGGAGGCCGCCGGCAAGCGGGTCTCCCGCGCGCCCGTGGTCACCATCATGGGCCACGTCGACCACGGCAAAACCTCGCTGCTCGACGCCATCCGGCAGTCGAAGCTGACCGAGGCCGAGTTCGGCGGCATCACCCAGCACATCGGTGCCTATCACGTGGAGGTCAACGACCGGCAGATCGTCTTCGTCGACACCCCCGGCCACGAGGCGTTCACCATGATGCGCGCCCGCGGCGCCCGCATCACCGACATCGTCATCCTGGTGGTGGCGGCGGACGACGGCGTGATGCCGCAGACGATCGAGGCGATCGACCACGCCCGCGCGGCCAAGGTGCCGATCGTGGTGGCGATCAACAAGATCGACAAGGCCAACGCCAACCTGGACCGGGTGAAGAAGGAGCTCTCCGACCGCGGCCTGGTCGCCGAGGACTGGGGGGGCGACACCGTGATGGTGCCGATCTCGGCCCTCAAGCGGCAGGGCATCCAGGAGCTCCTGGAGATGATCCTGCTGACGGCCGACATCCTGGATCTCAAGGCCAACCCGGACATCGCCGCCCAGGGCGCCGTGCTCGAGGCCCGCAAGGAGGTCGGCCGCGGCACCGTGGCCACCGTGCTGGTGCAGAACGGCACCCTCAAGGTGGGGGACGTCTTCGTCTCCGGCTCCGCCTGGGGGCGGGTGCGCTCGATGAGCGACGACCTCGGCCACCGGGCGCAGCAGGCCGGCCCCTCGACCCCGGTCGAGGTCACCGGCTTCAACGACCTCCCCGACGCCGGCGACATGCTGCAGGTGGTGGAGGACGAGTCGAAGGCGCGCGGCATCGCCGAGTTCCGGGCCCAGGAGCAGCGCCGGCGGGGCCTCGCGCCCAGCCAGGCGCGGATGTCGCTCGACCAGCTCTTCACCCACATCCAGGAGGGGGAGGTCAAGGAGCTCCCGGTCATCCTCAAGGCGGACGTGCAGGGGTCGGTCGAGGTGCTGCGCGAGGCGCTGGGCAAGGCGAGCACGGACAAGGTCAAGGTCACGGTCCTGCACTCCGGGATCGGCGCCATCTCCACGAACGACGTGCTGCTGGCCTCGGCCTCGAAGGCGGTGATCATCGGCTTCAACGTGCGGCCCGAGCGCGCCGCCGTGGAGCTCGCGGAGAAGGAGGAGGTGGAGATCCGCCTCCACACCGTGATCTACGAGCTGATCGACGAGCTGCGCAAGGCGATGACCGGCCTGCTGGAGCCCACCTTCCGCGAGGTCGCCGCCGGCCGCGCCGAGGTGCGCGACACCTTCAAGGTGCCGAAGGTGGGGACGGTCGCCGGCTGCCACGTGGTCGAAGGGGTGATCCCGCGCAGCGCCGCGGTGCGCCTGCTGCGCGACAACCGGGTGATCTACGAGGGGAAGATCTCGTCCCTGCGCCGCTTCAAGGACGACGTCTCCGAGGTGCGCACCGGCTTCGATTGCGGCATCGGCCTGGAACGGTTCCAGGACGTCAAGCCGGGCGATTTCATCGAGGCGTATACCCGCGAAGAGGTGGCGCCGGTCCTGTAAACAGCCCGGCGGCGGGCCCGTCGTGCCGCCGCCTCCGGCGCGCCTCGCGCGCCCCTGCAATCAATGATCGTTGGAATTTCCATATTCGAGCTGCACCTCCCCACGAGCCGCAGCCTCAAGGACAAGCGGCGGGTCGTCAAGTCGTTGATCGAGCGGGTGCACCAGCGATACCGCGTCTCCATCGCCGAGACCGACTTTCACGACCTGCTCCAGCGGGCGGAGATCGCGATGGCGGTGGTGGTGGCCGGCGGTGAGAAGGAGATGGAGAAGCTGATGGACGATGTCCGCGACGTCGTGGAGAGCGACCCGGAGGTGTACCTCACCCGCTGGGACCCGCAGCTCCTGGAGGGCTTGGAGGAAGGAGAGCCGTGAGCCGCCGCACCGACCGCGTGAGCGATGTGCTGCGGGCCGAGCTCTCGGAGCTCCTGCTGCGGGAGGTGCACGACCCGCGGGTGAAGCTGGCCTCGGTGACGTCGGTCGAGGTGACCTCGGATCTCCGCCGGGCGGTGGTGAAGATCTCGGCCCTCGGCGAGGACGCGCAACGGCAGGAGACCCTGGAGGGTCTCCGCCACGCCAGGGGTTTCCTGCGCACGGAGCTGGCCCACCGGCTCCGGCTGCGGGCGACCCCGGAGCTGATCTTCGAGCTCGACCGTGGGGCCGAGCACAGTCAACGGATCTCAGACATTCTGGAGGGCCTCCATGGGCGGGATGAAAGCTCCTGAGGACCTGTTGCGGCGCATACGGCAAGGCAACCGCTTCCTGCTGACCAGCCACATCAACCCGGACGGCGACGCCATCGGCTCCGAGCTCGGCCTCGCGCGCCTGCTGCGCGGCCTCGGCAAGGGGGCCGTGGTGTGGAACCACGACAACACGCCGACCGTCTACCGGCCGCTGCCCGGCAGCGAGCGCATTCACATCGGGGAGGAGCCGCCCGCCGGCTTCCCCGACGTGTTCGACGCCATCATCGTGCTCGAGTGCCCGAGCCCCGACCGCACCGGGCTGGAGCAGCACCTGAGCGCCCGGCCGGTGATCAACATCGACCACCACCTGGGCAACCAGTGCTACGGCGCCATCAACTGGGTCGACTCCGCGGCCCCGGCCGTGGGCGAGATGGTCTACCGCCTGGCCCAGGGGCTCAAGGTGACGCTGGAGCCGGACGTGGCGAGCTGCCTCTATCTGACCCTGGTCACCGATACCGGCGGCTTCCGCTTCTCCAACGCCACCGCCGCCGCCTTCGAGGCCGCGGCCTCCCTGGTGCGCGAGGGGGCCCACCCCGAGCAGGTCGCCCAGTGGCTCTACGAGAGCCAGCCGCTGGCGGTGGTCAAGCTGACCGGCGAGATGCTGCAGTCGCTGCAGACCCACGACGGCGGCCGCATCGCCACCGGACGCCTGACGCGCGAGATGTTCGAGCGCGCCGGGGCGAAGCCCGGAGACTCCGAGGGGCTGATCGACCAGCTGCGCTCGATCGCCGGAGTGGATGCCGTGGCGCTGATCCGCGAGCTCCCCGAGGGGGGCGATAATCACCTCCACAAGGTGTCGCTGCGCAGCCGCGGCGAGGTGGACGTCGAGAAGATCGCCCGCCATCACGGTGGCGGCGGGCACCGCAACGCGGCCGGCTTCACCATGGCAGGGGACGGCGAGGAGGTCCGCCGCGAGGTGGCGACCGAGTTGGGGGCGGCGCTCGGCTCATGACGGAGATGAAGGACGGCCTGCTGCTGCTCGACAAGGAGCCCGGGTTCACCTCGCACGACGCGGTGCAGAAGTCCCGCCGGGTGCTGCGCCAGAAGAAGAACGGCCATTGCGGCACCCTCGATCCGGACGCCACCGGCCTCCTCCTGCTGACCCTGGGGACGGCCACCCGGCTGACGCGCTTCCTGATCCGGGCGCCCAAGATCTACGAAGGGGTGATCCGCTTCGGCGTCGCCACCGACACCTATGACGCCGCGGGCAAGGTGGTGGCCGAGGCGCCGGCGGAGGCGGTGGCGGCCCTCACGGCGGAGGCGGTGGCCGCGGCCATGCGCGGCTTCCAGGGGGAGATCCAACAGCAGCCGCCCCCCTACTCCGCCAAGAAGGTCCAGGGGGTCAAGTACTACGAGCTGGCCCGCCGGGGGGAGGAGGTGCCGTCCGAGCCCAAGGAGGTCACCGTCTACGAATTCGTTCCCCTGGAGGAGATCGCGGACGGCCGCCTGCGCTTCCGGCTCTCCTGCTCCTCGGGCACCTACGCCCGCGGCCTGGCGCACGACCTGGGCGCCGCCCTGGGAGTGGGCGGGCATCTCGCCGCGCTGCGGCGCACCCGCATCGGCGGCTTCCGGGTGGAGGACGCCCTGCCGTTCTCCCGTCTGGAGGAGCGTGCACAGGCGGGCGAATCTCTAGGGTCCGCGTGGATCCCGTTCGACCAGATCCCCCTCCCCTTCGGCGAGGTCACCGCCGACCCCCAGCAGGAGCACCGGATCAGCCACGGCCAGACCGTGCTGGTGCGCGAGCTGGCCGGGGAGGAGGGGGACTGGGTCAAGCTGGTCAACCGCCGGCGCGAATTCATCGCCGTCGGCACGGTCATCGAGAGGATCGGCGCCGCCGGGGTGGGCATCGTCCAGCCCAAGGTGGTCTTCCGCTGATCTTCCGCATAAACACGGAACCGGCCGCGCGGCCTGTGCTATAATATCGCGCGGAAAGAAATGTAAGGAGGAGTTTGCATTGGCGCAAACCGTTGAAGTCAAAGGAAAAATCATCAGCGAGTACCGGACCCACGACACGGATACCGGCTCGCCCCAGGTGCAGGTCGCGCTGCTGACCAGCCGCATCAACGAGCTGACCGAGCACTTCAAGACGCACACCAAGGACCACCACAGCCGCCGCGGCCTGCTCAAGCTGGTGGGCCAGCGTCGCCGCCTGCTCGATTATCTGAAGGGGAAGGATCTGGAGCGCTACCGCTCGACCATCGAGCGGCTCGGGATCCGCAAGTAGCCCTCCCACCGACCGTATCGGCAGGCACGCGCTCCGGGATCCCCTGACCATCGGATCCCGGAGCCCCGCGATCCTCCGGACCCCTTCGGCTCCCCTCTCGGGGGAAACGGCGACGCCCCGGCGCACGGGCGCGGGTCCGGACTGTAGGCAGACGAGAGAAAAGCGAATAAAAACGAACGAAAGCGAAAAGAAAACCATGAAGCAACGCAAAGAAGTTTCCATCGGCTCGGGCACCCTGGTCATCGAATCCGGGTACCTGGCCAAGCAGGCCAACGGGTCCTGCACGGTCCGGCTGGGCGATACGGTCGTCCTCGCCACCGCGTGCATGGAGAACAAGGGACCCTCGGACCGCGACTTCCTCCCGCTCACGGTCGACTACCGTGAGTACACCTACGCCGCCGGGCGCATCCCCGGGGGCTTCTTCAAGCGCGAAGGCAGGCCGTCGGAGAAGGAGATCATCACCTCCCGCCAGATCGACCGCCCCCTGCGCCCCCTGTTCCCCGAAGGCTACATCGCCGACACCCAGATCATCGCCTTCTGCCTGTCGGCCGACGGCGAGAACGATCCCGACATCCTGGCCATCAACGGCGCCTCGATCGCCCTGGTGCTCTCCGACATCCCGTTCTACCACCCGGTGGGCGCGGTGCGGGTGGGGCTGATCGACGGCGAGGTGGTGATGAACCCGGCCAACAGCCTGCGCGACGTGTCCGACCTCGATCTCGTGGTGGTCGGCACCGAGGAGGCGGTGGTGATGGTGGAGGCCGGCGCCAACCAGGTCTCCGAGGAGCTGCTCCTCGAGTGCATCTGGCGCGGCCACCTGGAGATCCAGAAGATCATCAAGGCGCAGCACGAGATGTTCCGCGAGGGGAACCGGGAGAAGCCGTCGTGGACCGCCCCCGAGGTCTACCCCGAGTCGCTTTACGAGGAGGTCAAGGGGGAGATCTACGCGCCGCTCAAGGCCGCCCTCTTCACCAAGGGCAAATTCGAGCGCAAGGACGCCGTCAACGCCGTGGTCAAGCCGTACGTCGCGCAGATCCCCGAGAGCCAAGCGGACAAGAAGCTGCACGCCAAGAAGATCGTCGGCCGCCTGGAGGAGGAGATCCTGCGCGAGGTGGTGCTCCACGAGCGCACCCGCTTCGACAGCCGGCGCCTGGACGAGATCCGGCCGATCACCATCGACGTCGGGGTGCTCCCCCGCACCCACGGCTCGGCGGTGTTCACCCGCGGCGAGACCCAGGCCCTGGCCTCGGCGACGCTCGGCACCAGCCGCGACGCCCAGGTGATCGAGGAGTACGAGGGGGAGAGCATCCAGAAGTTCCTGCTGCACTACAACTTCCCCCCCTTCTCCGTCGGCGAGGTGAAGTTCCTGCGCAGCCCCGGCCGGCGTGAGATCGGCCACGGCGTGCTGGCCCGGCGGGCGCTGCTCCCCGTGCTGCCGCATGAGGACGAGTTCCCGTACACCATCCGCGTCGTCTCCGACATCCTGGAGTCGAACGGCTCCTCGTCGATGGCCACGGTCTGCGGCGGCTCGCTCGCCCTGTTCGACGCCGGCGTGCCGCTCCTCGCCCCGGTGGCGGGGGTCGCCATGGGCCTGATCAAGGGGGACGACAGCTTCGCGGTGCTCACCGACATCGCCGGCCAGGAGGACCACTACGGCGACATGGACTTCAAGGTCGCCGGCACCCGCCAGGGGGTGACCGCGCTCCAGATGGACATCAAGATCACGGGCGTCACGCGCGAGATCATGAAGGTGGCCCTGGAGCAGGCGAAGGCCGGCCGAATGCACATCCTGGGGATCATGGAGGGGGCGCTGCCGCAGGCCCGCACCGAGATCTCCAAGTTCGCGCCGCGCCTCTACACCGTGGAGATCCCGAAGGAGAAGATCCGCGACGTCATCGGACCCGGTGGCAAGACGATCCGCTCGATCATCGAGGAGACCGGCTGCAACATCGAGATCGGGGACGACGGCCGGGTGGTCATCGCCTCGCCCGACGAGCCGGCGGCCCGGCGCGCCATCCAGATGGTGGAGCGCCTGACCCAGGTGCCCGAGATGGGCAAGATCTACACCGGCACGGTGCGGCGCGTCGAGAACTACGGTGCCTTCGTGGAGATCATGCCGGGCACGGACGGCCTGCTGCACATCAGCGAGATGGCGCCGTACCGGGTCCGCGAGGTCAGCGATCTCCTCAAGGAGGGGGACGAGGTCGAGGTCAAGGTTGTCAACATTGACGAGCAGGGGAAGATCCGGCTCTCCCGCAAGGCCGTGATCATGGAGTCCCCCGACTACGATCCCGCGCAGTACGAGGGGATGGAGATGGCGATGGCCGGCGGCGGTGGCGGCGAGCGTGAGCGCGGTGAAGGCGGTGGAGACCGCGGCGGCCGCGGCGGCGACCGTGGAGGCCGTGGCGGCTTCCGGGGCGGCCGGGGTGGTGGTGGTGGCGGCGGCGGCCGGGGTGGCGATCGTGGAGGACGGGGCGGCAACCGCTGACCCGCCTTTCCGATCTCACGGCTGTGATGGGGCGACCTTCGGGTCGCCCTTTGCTTTTTTACTCGGATAGACTCCCCCCATGGCAAACACCGTGAGCCGCGACACCCTCGTCTCCCATCTCGACCAGTACCTCGACTCCCGCGGGAAGGACTACGGCCCGAACGGCCTCCAGGTGGAAGGGCGGGAGGAGATCCAGAAGATCGTCACCGGCGTCTCGGCCTGCCAGGAGCTGTTCGCGCGCGCCCGCGAGGCCGGAGCGGACGCCGTGCTGGTCCATCACGGCCTGTTCTGGGAGGGGATGCCGCGCACCCTCACCGGCTTCCAGTACCGGCGGGTGGCGGAGCTGATCCGGGGGGAGATGAGCCTGATCGCCTATCACCTGCCGCTCGACCGCCATCTGGAGGTGGGGAACAACGCGATGGCCGGCCGCCAGCTCGGGCTGCGCAGGATCGAGCCCTTCGGCGAGCACGACGGGCTGCCCGTGGGCGTCAAGGGGCTCTTCCCGGAGCCGGTCTCGCCGGAGGAGCTGGTCGAGCGCTGCCGGCGGGTCTACGGCCAGGAGCCGCTGGCCTATCTCTCAGGCCCGGAAGCGATCTCGACGCTGGGCGTGATCAGCGGCGGCGGCCAGCGGGAATTCTACTCGGCGATCGCCGAGGGGCTGGACGCCTACGTCACGGGCGAGGTCACCGAGTGGGTGATGAACGTGTCGCGGGAGACCCGCACCCACTACCTCGCCGCCGGCCACTACGCGACCGAGCGGCTGGGCGTGCGAGCCCTGGGCGAGCATCTGGCGGAGCGCTTCGGGATCGAGGTCGAGTTCATCGACGTGCCGAACCCGGCGTAGAAATGCCGCCCCTTCGGGGCGGACCCTCACTCTCCCAACCCTCTCTCTCCCAACCTCCCCCCCGACCTGACGGGAGAGAGAGGGCTACTGAGGCTCAGCTTTGGTCGTATTTCTCCCTCTTCTCCCGTCAGGAAGGGAGGGAGGCTGGGAGAAGAGGGCCGGGGTGATGAGGGCCAACGGGCCGGATGCGCCAACATTGCAGAGTCAGACAGCCGCCTTCCGGAACAGCCGGAAAAAATTCTCCCCCGTCCGCCGGCAGACCTGCTCGTAGCTCTCTCCCGTCTCGCGGGCCAGCCGATCGGCGATCTCGACCACAAGGGCAGGACGGTTGGGCTTCCCGCGATGCGGGACGGGGGCGAGGTAGGGGGTATCCGTCTCGACCAGGCAGCGGTCGGGCGGCAGGACCGGAATCACCTCGCGGACGTTGTCCGCCTTGGGAAAGGTGATCATCCCTGTGAATCCCAGGTAGAAGCCGTGCGCGATCAGCTCGCGGGCCATGTCGAGCCCGCCGGCGAAGGAGTGGAAATCCGCCTGGAGATCCCGAAAGGCCTCCTCTCGAACCACTTCCAGCATCGCCTCGTTGCTGTCCCGGTTGTGGACCACCACGGGGAGCCCGAGCTCGACCGCCAGGGCCCACTGCTCGCGCAGCACCCGAGCTTGAGTCTCGCGCGGCGAGTGGTCGTAGTAGAAGTCGAGCCCGCACTCCCCCACCGCCACCGCCTTGGGATCGGCGAGCAACGACCGCAGGCGCTCTCCGTCCCCCTCCTTCCAGGACGAGGCGTCGTGCGGGTGGGTCCCCAGCGCGCACCAGACGTCCGCATGGCGGTGGCAGAAGGCGAGGATCTCCTCGGCCTCGTCCAGCTTGATGGCGGGGACGAGGAACCCCCGCACCCCCCGCTCCCGGGCCGCGTCGAGAGCGCGCTCGCGCTCCTCCGGCGGCAGGCTCTGGAGATGGCAGTGCGAGTCGATCGGGCCCGAGAGGTCTGGGGTGCTCACTTGACGCGGGTGCCGTTGGGGACCTGGACCTCCGGATGGAGCAGCACCGGCTTGCCGTCGAGCGACGCGGCGAGCACCATGCCGTTGGATTCCACCCCCATGAGCTTGGCCGGCTGGAGGTTCGCCACCACCACGACCTGCTTGCCGACGAGGTCCTCCGGCTTGTAGGCGAGCGCGATGCCGGCGACGAGGGTGCGCGGCGATCCCTCCCCCACGTCCACCGACAGCTTCAGCAGCTTGTTGGACTTCGGCACCGGTTCGGCGGCCAGGATCGTGGCCACCTTGAGCTCGGCCTGGAAGAGCTGGTCGACCGAGATGCGGGGCGTCTCGGGGGCTGCGGCGGGGGTCGTCGTCTCCTCCATCTTCTTCTTCTCCTTGGCCTCGCCGAGGTAGGCCGCCTTGTCGATGCGTGGGAACAGGGGCGCCAGCGCGGGGATCTCGACGCCCGTGGGCAGGCCTCCCCAGCGCAGCGCGTCGAAGCTGGTGGGAAGCTCCGGCACGCCGATCGCGGCGAGCACCTGGGGAGCCAGCCGCGGCATCACGGGGAGCAGGGCGGTGGCCACGATCCGCACCACTTCCATACCGTTCCACAGGATGCGGGCGAGCTCCGGGGTGGGACCCTCGGCCTTGATCATCTTCCAGGGCGCGCGGCGTTGGAGGTACTGGTCGGTCTCGCCGATCAGCCGCCAGAGGCTCTCCAGCGCCCGGTTGAAAGCCAGGTTCTCCATGTCGGCCCGGTAGTCCTCGACGGCCTGCTTCGCGGCCGGCGCCAGCTCGTTGTCGCTGCACGCGTGAGGCGGCGTCTTGCCGTCGAAGGCGCTGCGGGAGAGGGTCACCAGGCGGCTCAACAAATTGCCCAGGCCGTTCGCCAGATCGCCGTTGTAGCGGTCGACGAACCCTTCGTCCGAGAAGCTCGCGTCCTGGCCGAAGACCATCTCGCGCAGCAGGAAGTAGCGCACGGCATCGCTGCCGAAGCGGTCGATCAGCTCGTCCGGCCGCACGATGTTGCCCGCCGACTTCGAGACCTTGCGGCCGTCGCGCTGCCACCAGCCGTGGGCCCAGACCACGCTCGGCAGCGGCAGGCCGGCCGACATCAGGAACGCCGGCCAGTAGACGGCGTGTTGGCGGAGGATGTCCTTTCCCACGAGGTTCATCCGGACGTCGCCGTGGGCCCAGAATTTGTCGTACAGCCGGGCGTCGTCCGAGCCGAACCCCAGGGCGCTGATGTAGTTGATCAGGGCGTCGAGCCAGACGTAGACGGTCTGGCCCGGCCGGCCGGGGAAGGGGATCGCCCACTCCAGGTTGGCGCGCGACACGGAGAGGTCACGCAGGCCGGCCTCGACGAAGGCGCGCACCTCGTTCAGCCGGGTCTCAGGCCGCACGAATTCGGGGTGATCCCGATAGAGATCGAGCAGCGGCTGCTGGTACTTTGAAAGCCGGAAGAAGACGTTCTCCTCCGACTTCCATTCGACCGGCGTGCCGTGGACCGGGCAGGTCTTCTCCGGCCCCAGCTCCTTCTCGGTGTAGAAGGTCTCGCAGGGGGGGCAGTACCACCCCTCGTGGAGGGCTGTGTAGAAGTCCCCGGCGGCCTCGATGCGGCGGATGATCTCGTAGACCCCCCGCTTGTGGCGCTCCTCGGTGGTGCGGATGAAGTCGTCGTAGGAGAACTCCAGCCGGTCGCGCAGCTCGCGGTATTTGGCCACCACCCGGTCGGCCAGGGCGATCGGCGCGATCCCTTCTTTCCGGGCCGCCCGCTCGATGTTCTGGCCGTGCTCATCGGTCCCGGTGAGGAAGTAGACCTCCTGCCCCCCCATCCGCAGGTAGCGGGCCAGGGTGTCGCCTACGGTGGTCGTGAAGATGTGCCCGATGTGGGGCAACGCGTTCACGTAGTAGATCGGGGTGGTGAGATAGAAGGTGCTCATGGGGTCGGGGATTGTAACGTAGGGGCGGCCCTGTGTGGCCGCCCTGGATTATGTCAGCTCTTCGGGGGTGTAGCGGTAGCGCGTGCCGCAGAAGGCGCAGTCGGCCTCGATGGCGCCGTCGTCGGCCTTCAGGTAGTCGCGGTCCTCCGCCGGCAGCAGGGCGAGGTGGCTGAGCAGGCGCTCCCGGCTGCACCGGCAGCGGTAGCGCAGGGGGCGGACCTCCTTGATCTCGCGGTCGAAGCCGGCCAGGACCTGCTCCACCACGTGGTCGGCCCCGCCCTCCTCCAGCAGGTGGCTGACGCCGCGGATCCCCGCGATGTTGCCCTCCAGGCGGGCGATGGTCTCCTCGGGGGCGCCGGGGAGCACCTCGACGACCATGCCGCCGGCGGCCGCCACGCCGCTCGGCTTGCCGAGCACGCCCAGCAGCACGGCGGACCTCGCCTGCTCGCTCTGGGCGAGGTAATGGGCCACGTCCTCGCCGATCTCGCCGCTCACCAGCTCGACCTGGCTGTGATAGCTGTTCCCCTTCTCGTACTCGCGGAGCACGCGGAGGTATCCCTTGCCCACGGCCCGGCCCACGCCCAGCTTGCCGCCCGGCCAGTCCGGGACCTGCACCCGGGCGTCCCCCACCAGCCCGCGGAGGTTCCCCTCGTCGTCGGCTTCCGCCAAAACGCGGAGGATCGGCCCGTCGCCGCGGATCTCCAGCATCAGGCGGCTCGGGGTCTTGGTGGACAGGCGCTGCAAGAGGGCCGCGCCGGCCAGGCAGCGGCCGAGCGCCGCGGCGGGCACCGGCCAGAGGTCGAACCGGTCGCGCACCTCTTCCATGACGTCGGTGATATCGGCGACCGCCCAGCGAAAGGCGCCGTTGCCGGCCATTCCCAGCTCGAGCGTCCCTTGAGCGGTGAGTGTCTCGTTCGACAATGCTGACTCCTCCGGGAAGGCTCTCCCGGTCCATCGATCTCCGATCGATCTTCAGAAAAGGCGGCTCGTCAGGATTTGAGGGCGCCCGCGGCCAATTCCGCGGCCAATAAAGCGGCGCGGTAGACCTCACGCCAAGGGGCGCCGCTGGCCAGGGCCAGCCGGCGGCAGTCCTCGAACTCGGGCGCAGTCGCCAGCGGACGGCCGTCCAGGCGCGCCCGCTTGATCCTCACCGTACCGAACGCGGTGGGGACCTCCAGAATTTCTCGCTCCGCTTCGAAGCGGGAGGCCGCGTAATACCGGCAGCCCAGGGAGCCGGACTCGGTGAGGAGGAGGCCCGCCAGCTCCTCCAGCTGCGGCCGGCGGCAGAGCAGGGTCACCAGGGTGCCCGGCCGGCTCTTCTTCATCTGGACGGGGGTGAAATAGACGTCGAGCGCGCCGGCTTCGAGGAGCCGCTCCATCAGGAAGCCGAACCCCTCCCCCGGCAGGTCGTCGATCTCCGCCTCGATGACCATCACCTCGGCGCGCGTCTGATCCCGGACAACGGCGGACCGGCCCCGCAGCAGCCGCAGAGCGTTGGGGTGGGTCGGCAGGTCCTTCTTGCCCAGGCCGTACCCCACCCCTTCGAGCACCATCGCGGGGAGCTCGACGTATTCGTCCACCAGCTCGGCCAGGATCACGGCGCCGGTGGGAGTGGTCAGCTCGCCCCCCGGCCCGCCGAAGATGGGGACGCCGCGCAGCAGCTCGGCCGTGGCGGGCGCCGGGATCGGCACCTCGCCGTGGGCCATCCGCACCCGGCCGCTCCCCAGGTTGACAGGGCTACAGGTGAGCCGCTCCGGAGCCAGGAATTCGACCGCCGCGGCGGCTCCCACCAGATCGACGATCGAGTCGATCGCCCCCACCTCATGGAAGTGGACCCGCTCGACCGGCATGCCGTGCGCCTTCGCCTCCGCCTCCCCCAGTCGCTGGAAGAGCCGCAAAGCCCGCTCCTTGACCGGCCCGGAGAGCGCGCTCCGCTGGATCATCTCCCGGATCTCCGCCAACCCCCGTGTATGTCCGTGCTGGTGTCCGTGCTCATGTCCGTGGTGATGTCCGTGCTCATGATGATGCTCCTCCGGGTCCGGCCCCTCGATCGGCTGGCCGTTCTCCAGGACGCGGAAGCGGGTCCCCACGAAGCCGCCGCGCGAGGCCTTGCGGGTCTCGACGCCGATCCCCGGCAGGCCCAGCCGGGCCACCATGTCCTGGAGGACCTCGACGGGCATGCCGAGGTCCAGGCACGCCCCGAGGAACATGTCCCCCGCGATGCCGCTGCCGCAATCGAGGTGGTAGATCGCCATGGCGGGGCTAGGCTACCACGCGCTCTTTTCGCGCAGGGACACCCAGCGCCCCCGGTGCCCCAGCACCACGTGGTCCACCAGGCGCAGGCCCACGATCTCGGCCGCCTCCGCCATCCGCCGGGTGAAGAGCAGGTCCTCGGCGCTCGGCTCCGGATCGCCGCTCGGATGGGTGTGGAAGAGGTAGATCGCGGACGCTCCGCGCTGCAGGCACTCGCGGAGGATCTCCCGCGGCTCGACCGAGATGCGGCTCAGGGTGCCGCGGAACATCTCCCGCTCGCCCAGCAGGAGGCTGCGGGCGTCGAGGAAGAGCGCCCCCATCACCTCCTGATCGCTCGTGTGGTAGCGGAGGGCGAGATAGCGCGCCACGTCCACGGGGCGGGAGAGCGGCTCGCGGTCCAGGAGCTGCTCGCGGGCGAGGCGGCGGCCCAGCTCCACGGCGGCGAGCAGAGACGCCGCCTTGGCGCTCCCCAGCCCATTCCGCCGCAGGGAGTGGGGGGTGGCGGTGAGCAGGCCGGAGAGCCCGCCGCTCTCGCGCAGCACGTCCATGGCCATCTGGATCACCGAGGCGCCCCGGCGGCCCGTGCGCAGCAGCACGGCCAGCAGCTCGGAATCGGCGAGAGAGCTGCCCCCCTGCCGGAGCAGGCGCTCCCGGGGCCTCTCCCCTTCCGGCAGCTCGCGGATCAGGTAGTCGGTGGCCATCGGCTCCTCTCCATGGCGTCCACGAGGGCGGGCAGCGCCTCCCCCGCGGGAGCGGCCAGGCGCAGGTCCATGATGGAGGAATAAGGGGTGGGCTCCGGATTGACCTCGATCAGGCAGGCGCCGGCCTGATGCGCCAGATCGATCAGACCGGCCGCGGGGTAGACCACGGAGGACGTGCCCACGGAAAAGAACAGGTCGCAGAACGTGGCCTCCTCATAGGCCCGGACGAGCACGTCCTGGGGGAGCATCTCGCCGAACCAGACCACGGCGGGGCGGAACCTCCCGCCGCAGGAGCAGAGGGGCGGCCGCTCGGAGGATTCGGCGACCGCCTCTCCCATGTCCCGGCTGCTGCCGCAACGCTCGCAGACAGCACGCGTGATCGTGCCGTGCAGCTCCAGGAGGCTCCGACTGCCCGCCCGCTGGTGCAGGCCGTCGACGTTCTGCGTCACCACCATCACGGCGGGAAAGAGGGTCTCCAGCCGTGCGATCGCCGCATGAGCGGGATTGGGCTGGGCCTCCGAGGCCTGCCGGTACCGCCAGGCGTACCACCGCCAGACCTTCCCCGGATCGGCCCGGAACGCCTCCGGGGTGGCCAGCTCCTCGGGCCGCATGCGCTCCCAGAGACCTCCGGCCCCCCGGAAGGTGTCGAGGCCGCTCTCGCGCGACACTCCGGCTCCCGAGAAGACCACCACCCGCTCCGCCGTCCGGACCCGCTCACGGACCGCCTCAGAAAGCTCCAGGACGTCCATCCTCCTCCCTTCCTCGCGTTGACACCGTAGACCCACCCTGCTACAAGACCCCGCTCATGCCCTACCTGCCCAACAACTTCGGCCTCCTCGACCCCCAGGCGAGCGACTACGGGACGAGCCGCGTCGCCGTCCTCCCCGTCCCCTTCGAGCGCACGACCTCGTACGGCAAGGGGACGACCTCCGGCCCGGCGGCCATCCTCCGCGCCTCCCAGGCCATGGAGCTGTACGACGAGGAGCTGGGAGCCGAGCCCTACGTCCAAGGCATCGCGACCCTGCCGCCGTTCCTCCCCGAAGCCTTCGACATGGGCGAGGGTCTGGCGGAGCTCCAGGAAGCCTGCAAGGCCCACATGGAGCGAGGGAAATTCCTCGTGACCCTCGGGGGCGAGCACAGCTTAACGCAAGCGCCGGTCAAGGCGGCCCGCGAAGCTTTCGGCGAAATTGGAGTGGTGCAATTCGACGCCCATAGCGACCTCCGGGAGGAATTCGAAGGCACCCCTTTCAGTCACGCGAGCGTGATGAAGCGGCTGGTGGACGCTGGAATCCCGTTGCTGGCGGTGGGCATCCGCTCCCTCTCGGCGCCGGAGGCCCGGCTCATCCGCGAAAAGAGCCTGCCGGTGCTCTGGGGGCATCAGCTCGACCGCGCCGAGGAGCTGTTCCCGCGGATGCTGGCGGACCTCCCCGAAAAGATCTACCTCACCTTCGACATCGACTATTTCGATCCGGCCCTGGTCCCCGCCACCGGCACGCCCGAGCCGGGCGGCGGCCACTGGTACCCGACCCTCCGCCTCCTCCGCCATCTCTTCCAGAGCAAGACGGTGGTCGCCATGGACCTCATCGAGCTGGCGCCGATCGGCGGACACCCGGCGAGCGACTTCCTGTCGGCGAAGCTGGTTTATAAGTGCCTGGGGTATCTGTGGGAGAAGGAGGGCCGCCGGGGTTCCTGATAGGTTGCGCCTTCAGGTGTTCCCTTCGGCCCTCGTCTGTGGTAGCGTTGCGGAAACTGGGAATACGAGCCTATGGACCAGGATCTCCTCAAGTACCTCGATCAGCGGTTTTCCGCGATTGATCAACGCTTTAATGAGGTCAACCGGCGCTTTGACAAAATAGACGAACGCTTCGAGGGAGTCGACCAGCGTTTCAGCGAGGTTGACCAGCGCTTTCAAGAAACCGGACAACAGATTCAGGTTGTTCGTGAAGGAACCGCACAGCAGATTCAAGCTCTGCGAGAGGAAAACGCGGGAAACTTTAGAGAGGTCGACCAGCGCTTCGACAGGCTGGAAACCGAGGTTCGTGGAGCCTGGATCTCGATCGAGGATCTCCGGGGCCAGGTCAAGCTCGTGGCGGAGGGTGTCAGCAACAACAGCGAGCGGTTGGATCGACACGCCGAGGAGGTCTCACGAAGGTTCGACGACCTCGAATCCCTTTTGCGCTTATACATCAACCAACCAGCACGCTCCCGCCGTTCACGTTCAGGATCTCCCCCGTGATGTGCCGGGCGAGGGGAGAGGCCAGGAAGACCACCGGCCCCGCGATGTCCTCCGGGGTCGCGATGCGGTGCAGCGGGATCGAGGCCACCACCGCTTCCCGCTGCTCTCCGGAGAGGGCGTCGGAGGTCATGTCCGTATCCACCCAGCCCGGGGCCACCGCGTTGACACGGATCGCAGGGGCCAGCTCCGAGGACCAGGATTTGGTGGCCGAGATCAGCGCCCCCTTGCTCGCCGCGTAGGCGCTGTAGAAGGCCTCCCCCCGCTGCCCCGCCGTCGAGCTGATGTTGATGATCGAGGCGTCGGGGGAGCCCATCAGGAGCGGAATGGCGCAGCGGGCGGCCAGGAACGCACCGACCACGTTGACGGAGAGCGTGGCCTGGAGCCGCTCGGGACGGAGCTGCGCCAGTGGATCGTGGACCCAGACGCCGGCGTTGTTGATCAGGCAGTCGATGCCGCCCCAGCGCGCCTCGGCGGCGTCGAAGAGCTTGCCGACCTGATCCGGATCGGTCACGTCGCAGCGGAACGCCGCGTGCCGAGCCTCCGAGATCCGGCGCAGCTCCTGGAGCACGGTGAGAGCCTTGCTGTCGCTCGCCAGGTATTGGATGAGCACCGCGGCGCCGGATCGGGCGAACAGCCGGCAACACGCGGCACCGATGCCGCGGCTGCCACCCGTCACCACCACCCGGCGCCCGGTGAGATCGATCAAGCGGCGGCCTCGACCACCATGGCGATCCCCTGCCCGCCGCCGATGCACGCCGAGGCGACGCCCCGGCCGCCGCCGCGCCGGTTGAGCTCCTTGAGCAGGGTAATCAGCAGGCGGGTGCCGCTCGCCCCCAGCGGATGCCCGAGGGCGATGGCGCCGCCGTTGACGTTGAGCTTGTCCACGTCGAGGTCCAGATCCTTGATCACGGCCAGGATCTGCCCGGCGAACGCCTCGTTGATCTCGAAGAGGTCGACGTCCTTGAGCTCCATGCCGAGCTTGCCCAGCGCCGCCCGGATGGCCGGCGCCGGGCCGATCCCCATGCGCGCGGGGTCGACGCCCACCACCGACCAGGAGAGGATGCGGCCGAGCGGCTTCCAACCCTTCTCCCGCGATTTCTCCGCGGTCGAGAGGATCATCATCGCCGCGCCGTCCACGATCCCCGAGGCGTTGCCGGCGGTGACGAAGCCGTCCTTGTCGAACGCCGTGGGGAGCCCCGCGAGATCCTCCAGGGTGGTCTCGGGGCGCAGGTGGTCGTCCTTGTCGATGACCTTGGCCCGCTTCCCCTTCCCCACCTCGACCGGCGCCACCTCCTCGCTCATCTTGCACGACTTC
>DASXJP010000215.1:0-9630 GCA_036497345.1 Thermoanaerobaculia bacterium | reverse complement strand
GCCACCCCGCCGAGCTCGCCCACCGCCGTGGGGACCGCCGTGGCGACCGCCGTCGCCTCCAGGGCGGCGAGGAACATCCCCAGCAGGATGGCGGAGGTGACCAGTCGGCGTTCTCGTCCGGGTTGCATGGGGGCGGCGGCTCCCGAAGGGGGGGCATTGTACACGAGGCGGCGGGGCCATCCGACCGATCCGACGGATCGGTCGGATCGGACGGATCGGTCGGATCTTCATCCGACGGATCAAGGAGGTTTCGGGCGGGGGGGCCTGCCTTCTACGCCCCCTGCCCCTTCAGCCACCCGTCCACGCGAGCTTCCAGCAGATCGAGCGGCAGCGCTCCGCCGTCGAGGACCTCGTCGTGGAAGGCCTTGATGTCGAAGCGGGGGCCGAGCTCCTTCCTCGCGCGCTCGCGCAGCTCGCGGATCTTGAGCTGGCCCATCTTGTAGGCCAGCGCCTGGCCCGGCCAGGCGATGTAGCGGTCGGTCTCCGACTGCGCGACGACCTCGTTGACGTCGTTCTCGCGCATGTAGGCGATCACCTGGTCGCGGCTCCAGCCCTTGTCATGGATGCCGGTGTCGACCACCAGGCGCACCGCGCGGAAGAGCTCCGAATTCAGCCGGCCGTAGTCGGAGACCGGGTCCTTGTAGAAGCCGATCTCCTTGCCGAGCTGCTCCGCGTACAGGGCCCAGCCTTCCGTGTAGGCGGACAGTCCGCCGGCGCCGAGAACCCGGAACTTCGGCAATCCCGTGAGCTGCTGCGCCACGCTGATCTGCATGTGATGCCCGGGCACGCCCTCGTGGTAGGCGACCGCCTCGTCGTTGACCAGCGAACGGTGCGTGGGATCGGCGACGGCGACCACCACGCGCCCCGCCCGCTTGCCGTCCGGAGTGCCGCGGACGTAGTGGGTCGACGCGGCCGCCTGGAAGGGGGGGATGCCCTCGACCGTGACCGGCGCCTTCGGCAGCAGGCCGAAGAGCTCGGGCAGCCGCGGCTGCATCTGATCGATGTATTTCTTGAAGTCGGCGACGATCTGCTCCTCGCTCTTCGGCGTCCACTTCGGATCGCTCTTGATCGCGGCGCGGAAGGCGGCGAGGTCCTTGTACCCTTGCGCGCGCGCCAGCTCGGTCATCTCCGCCGTGATGCGCGCCACCTCGCTCAGGCCGAGGGCGTGAACGGCCTCCGGCGTGATGTCGATCGTCGTCATCGCCTTCACCGCCTCGGCGTAGCGCCGCTTGCCGTCCGGCAGGCTCTCGACCGAGATCGCCGTCCGCCCCTTGGGCGCGTACTCGGAGCGCAGGAAGTCGGCGAATTTCTTGTACGCGGGCAGGACGTCCTCGTTCACCGCCTGGGTCATCGCGGCCGTCAGCCGCTGCTTGTCCGCGTCCGGGAAGCTCGCCGGGAGCTTCTTCAGCGGCAGCAGGAACGGGTCCTCCTTGACGATGCCTTCGCACTGCCCCGGCAGCTGGTCGACGACGAGCTTCGGCGGCATCAGGCCGTCCTTCATGCCGGCGCGCAGCACCTCCGTGGTCTGCGCCAGCACGCGCGGGATCTGGTGGAGGCGCGCGATATAATCCTCGTAGTGCTTCACCGAGTCCAGCGGCACGCTCAGCGGCAGGTCGGCCAGCCCGGTGTGGACGCCGTTCTGCTGATTGATCGGCATCTCGTAATTCTTGAGCTCGTGATTGATATCCGCGCGGGTGAGCTGCCGCTCCAGGAGCTCGTGCGACAGCCGGTCGGACTCCGACATGCCGTCGGTCGGGATCGCGCGCAGCCGCGCCAGGAAGGCGTCGTTCTCCGCGTGCTGGCGCGCGATCGCCGCCAGCGACGCGTCGGAGAGCAGCGCGTTGTACCGGTAGTCGCCGACCGAGGTCGCCCGCTCCGGCGCGTTCTTCAGACCGTTCTCATAGAATTCCTCGAACAGCGCGTTCTGTTTCGCCACCCGCTCGGCCACCGAAGGGGCCTGAGCCTGGACGTACGAGCAGACGCCGAGGGCAAGCAGAAAACAGGCAAGGTTTCGCATGGGCGGGAGGTTAGCACAGGGCCTGGGCGGCCCTACTTCCCCATCGTCAACACCACGCTCTTCGTCACCGGCAACCCCGGCACCTCCCCGGTGGGCGTCCACACCTCGGCCCCGTCGCGGCTCGTCTTCCGCGCCCACGCGGCCCGGCTGAGGGTGACCTCGACGTTGAGCTTGCCGTTGGCGGGGGCCGGGCGGCCGGTCTCGGTGCTCCAGAAGTTGAACAGGCGGAGGTCCCGCGTGGCGCCCGGCTCGACGGGGGTGAGGAAGAGCCGCTTCTGGTAGACCGCCAGCTCCTGGCCGTTGACCTTCACCGTGAGCTCAAGCGAGGAAACTCTTTGCGCGCCCGCGTTCTTCAGCGTCACGGTGAGATGGCAGAGGGTGTCCGGGCGCGGCGCGGCGGGCTCGATCTTGACCGCCTCCAGGGTGAGCGGCGGGCTCGGCGCCTCGGCGGGGAGCGCGGCGGCGGCCCCCAGGAGCAGGACCAGCGGGAAGAGGCGGACGGCGCGGCACGACGGCGGTCTCATGGCGGAGATGGTAGCCGATCGGGCGAGATGGTAGGCTTGCGCCGTCGTGAAGATCCGCCCGCTGCCGGCCGTCCTGCTGCTTTTCGCCCTCCCGCTGAGCGCCGAAGGGATCAAGTTCCGCGAGGTCTCCAAGGCCTGGGGGATCGACTTCCACCACCACAACGCCGCCGCGGGCCAGTGGTTCATGCCCGAGAGCGTGGTGGGCGGAGTAGTGATGCTCGACTTCGACGGCGACGGCGACCAGGACCTCTTCTTCGTCGACGCCGGCCCGCTGCCGGGCTACACCGGCGAGGCCCCGCGCTCGCGCCTGTTCCGCAACGACGGCAACGGCCATTTCACCGACTGGACGGAGAAGTCGGGCATCAAGCTGGCCTATTACGGTGGGGGAGGAGCGGCGGCGGACGTCGACGGCGATGGCGACCTCGACCTCTTCGTGACCGGCTTCGGCGGCGTCCAGCTCTTCCGCAATAACGGCGACGGCACGTTCACGGACGTCACCAAGCAGGCCGGCATCTCGGACCCCCTCTGGAGCTCCTCGGCCGCCTTCGCGGACGTCGACAACGACGGCGATCTGGATCTCCTGGTGGTCAACTACGTCGATTTCACGCTCTCGAACAACCCGCTGTGCGGCGAGGCCAAGCGCAAGCTGCGGGGGTACTGCCATCCGGACATCTACCACGGCCAGCCGGTCCAGCTCTTTCGCAACAAGGGCAACGGCACCTTCGAGGACGCCACCCAGGCCGTGGGGCTCGCCGGCATCGCGGGCCCGGGGCTGGCGGTCTGCTTCGGCGACGTCGACAACGACGGCTGGCAGGACTTCTACGTCGCCAACGACAACAAGCCGAATTTCCTCCTGCACAACAAGGGGAACGGCACCTTCGAGGACATCTCGGTCCTCTCCGGCACGGCGATCGGCGAGCCGGGCCATCCGGAGGCCGGGATGGGGGTCGACATGGGAGACTACGACGGCGACGGCCTGCTCGACATCGTGGTCACCAACTACGAGCTGGAGACGAACGCCCTCTACCGCAACCTGGGCGGGAGCACCTTCATCGACAGCCGCTCGCCGGCCGGCATCGCCGAGCCGTCGCTCCTCTTCCTGGCCTTCGGCGTCGCCTTCGCGGATTTCGATCAGGACGGCGACCTCGACCTGGTGATCGCGGACGGCAACATCGAGCCCAACGCGGCCCAGCTCCTGGAGGGGAGCACCTACGCCCAGCGCAATCTGGTGTTCGAGAACCTGGGGAACGGCAAGCTCCGCGAGGACAAGGCGACGGGGATGGATGGCGTCCGCGTGCACCGCGGCCTCGCCGTCGGCGACCTCGACGGCGACGGCGACCTGGACGTGGCGCTCAACAACGAGAACGAGCCCTGCGAGGTCTACGAGAACGTGAGCGCGGGCGGCGCCGGAGGACATTGGCTGCAGGTGGATTTCGCCGCGCCGTCCGGCAACCGCTTCGCCATCGGCGCCCGCGTGGAGCTGGAGGCGGCGGGGCTCAAGAAGCAGATCCGCGACGTCAAGGCCGGCTCCTCCTACGCCTCGCAGAACGCGCTGAGCGTCCACTTCGGGCTGGGCAAGGCGGAGAAGGTGGACCGCCTCACGGTGAGGCGGCCCGGGAAGGTGCAGGTGTTCGAGGGGTTGCCGGCGGATCGGAAGATCGTGATCGAATAATTCCGCTTACGACGACCCCAACTTCTCCAGATTCGCCTTCGCCATCGGATCGTTGGGCTTGATCTCCAGCACCTTTTGCAGCAGCTGGCGGGCTTCGTCCTTCTTGCCGTTGGCGGTGAGCAGGACGGCGAGGTCGCTCATCGCGGCGACGTGGTCCGGCTTGATCTGGAGGGTCTGGCGGAAGTCCTGCTCGGCGCCGGGGAGGTCGCGGAGAGCCATCTTGACCGCGCCGCGCAGGTAGAGGAAGTCGGGGTTGCGGGGATTGGAGCTCAAGGCGCCGTCGATCGCGTTGCGGGCGTCCTTCGGGCGCTTGGCGTTGAGGAGGGTCATCACCTCCGCCATCCGGGGGCGCGGATCGTTGGGTTGCAGCCGGATCTCCTGGCGGATCGCGCTGAGCGCATTCTCCACCTGGCCCTGCGAGGCCAGCTTCATCGCGGCCTCCAGATTGCGTCCGGTGGGGTCGTCGGTGTTGCGCTGCTCCTGGTTGATCCGCGCGGTGTTCGACTTCTGGGCGCTCTCGACCTGGCGGAAGCGCTCCATCGACTTGTTGGCGTCGTCGCGCTGGCCGGCCGCGAGCTGGGCGCGGCTGAGGAGCTGCCACCCCTGGAGGCCGTCCGGGTTGAGCTGCGTGGCCCGGGTGAGCGCCGCGATGGCCTCGGGCCACTTCGAGAGCGCCACCAGGGCCCGCCCGTATTCGACCGCCAGATCGGCCATCAGCGTGCGCTCGGCGGGCGAGGAGGGCTCGCCGGCCAGCAGGTTGCGCGCGAACGGCTCCAGCACCGCGGCGGCGCTCGCCGGATCGCCGTCCTTGTAGTGGGCCTTGCTGAGCAGGACGGCCAGCGACGGATCGTCCCCCACGCGACCCTTGAGCAGCTCGATGGCGGCCTTCGACTCGCCCACCGCGAGGTGGCCGTCCGCGAGATAGCGGCGGACGCTGAGATTCAGCTCCGGCGGACCGTTCTGGAGCAGCGGCTCGAGCAGGGCCATCCCCTCGCGCGGCTTCTGCTGCATGAGCTGGAGACGCCCGCGCAGCAGGCGGACACGGGGATTGTCGTCCGGCAACCCTTGCAGCAGCTCCGTGGCCTCGGGCACGCGCTCGAGCTCGACGGCGTCGTAGGCGGCGGAGACGCGCGCCTCGGTATCGTCCGGATGGGCGAGCGCCCAGGGTCGCAACTGGAGATAGCTCTCTTCGAGCCGTCCCTGGCTGCCCAGCAGGAGGCCGAGATCGCGGGCGGCGGGGGAGCCCGGCGCCTTGGCCGCGGCCATCTTCAGGTATCTCTCGGCCTTCGCCGTCTGATTCAGGGCGAGCGCCGCGCGGGCGGTGTTGTGAAGGATCAGCGGTCCGGCCGCGTCGGTCCCGGCGATGGGCTCCAGGAGCTCCAGGGCGTCCTTCGGCCGGTTGGCCTCCAGGTAGAGCGAGCCCAGGAGCGCCAGAGCGGCGGGGTGCGCTCCCGGCTTCCTGAGCGGCTCCATCAGGGCGATGGCCCCCTTGAGGTCCCCCTTCTGGGCCTTCTCCAGGGCGCTCTGGATCGTCTTCTCGACCTGGGGAGAGGGGGGAGCGAGCTTGGTCTGGGCCAGCAGCGGCAGGGCCAGGAGAGCGAGGGCGAGGAACGGCGGCAGGAGGCGCTTCTTCTTCATGGGTCCCTGTAGTGTACAGGTACAATGCGCGCGATGCTCCGCCGCGCGCTCCCGCTCCTCCCCGCCGTTTTCCTCCTCGCCGCGGCGCCGCCGGCTCCTCGGCCGATCTCGCCCGCGGCGGCGGCGCTGCGCGGCCTCGGCCTCGCGCAGCTCGAAGACGAGCGGCCGACCGAGGCCGCGGAGACCTTCCGCAAGCTGGCGAAGCTGACGCCGGACGATCCCCTCCCATACGCCGATCTCGCCGTGGCGGCCCTGCGCCTGCGGAAGAGCGACGAGGCCGCGGCCGCCATCGCTCAGGCGCTCGCCAAAGCGCCGGGCCGGGCCGATCTCCTGGCCATTCAAGGGGACATCCTGCAATGGAGCGGCAAGAGCGAGGAGGCGCTCGCCGCCTACCGCAAGGCCGCCGCGGCGGCGCCGGACCGGGTGGAGATCCAGTACGGGCTCTACCGTCTGGCCGGCCAGGGCGAGGGACCCGAGGCCGAGGCGGCGCGCAAGGAATCGCTCCAGGCGCTGGCCCGCCTGCGGCCGGAGAACCTGGTCGTCCTCCTCCAGCAGGGGCAGCGGGCCGTCGCGGCCGGGGACCGCGCCGGAGCCACGGCTGCGTTCCTGCGCGTGCGCGAGATCCTCGGACCGGCGCCGCCGCCCGCCGTGGCGTCCACCCTGGCGCCGGTGCTCACCGCGCTCGAATCCAATGACGTGGCAACCGCCCGGGTGCCGGCCATCCGGCTGGAGAACGTGCTCAAGCCCACGCCCGCCTATCAAGGGGGGCTGCACGAGCTGACCACCGGCATTCTCGGCAATCCCGTGGAGCGCTTCGTCAACGAGCCGCCTCCGTCCACCTTCGGCGATCCGGTGCCGGTGCGCTTCCGGGCGGCCCCGCTGGCGAAAGGCCCGGTGGCCGGCCGGGCGCTCACCGCCGGCGATTTCGACGGCGACGGCAAGGTCGATCTCGCCTGGATCGAGGCCGGGGAGAAGCCGCGCCTTCTCGTCCTGAAGGGAGCGGGCGGCGCTCCCCTGGCCGGGCCGGAGGCGGCGGGGATCACCGGCCTGATCGCCGCCGATCTCGACAACGACGGCCATCTCGACCTGATCGGCTTCGGACCGCAGCGGCTGGCCTTCTGGCGCGGCAAGGGGGACGGGACCTTCGAGGACGCCACGGCCGGCGCGGGTTTCGGAGCGGCCGGAGCCGAGGCCGCCGCCGTGCTCGACTACGACCTCGAGGGGGATCTCGACCTCGCGATCGGAGGTGGAGGGATCGACCTCTTCCGTAACGCCCTCCAGGGGCCGCTGGAGGCGGTGGGGAAGCAGACCTTCCCGCCGCCGGCGCTCTCCGGCGTCCGGGCCCTGGTGGCGAGCGATCTCGACCGCGACGGCGATCTCGACCTCGTGGTGGCCCACGCCCAGGGGATCGCCTGGCTCGACAATCTGCGGCAAGGCCACTTCGCGGACCGCACCGCCGCCTCCGGGCTCGCCGCCACCGGACCAGTCGAAGCCCTCGCCAGCGCCGACCTCGACAACGATGGCCTGCCGGACCTGATCGCGGCGGGGAATGACGGGCTGACTCTGTGGCACAACCTGGGAGGCCGTTTCGCCGCCTGGAGCGTCCCCGGACTACCGAAAGGGAAGCGCTTCACCTCGGTGCTCGCCTTCGACGCCGACAACGACGGCCGGCTCGACCTCGCCGCCGCGGGTCCGGACGGCATCGTGGTCCTGGGCCAGCGCGGCACGATCGCTCAAGCTACCTTCGAGCCGCTGCCGGTTGAAGGAGCGCCGGGAAACGTGACCGCGCTGATTGCCGCCGATCTCGACGGCGATGGCGATCTCGATCTGGTGGCGGCGGGGCCGTCCGGCCTGGTCCGCCTGGAGAACGTGGGAGGAAACCAGAACCACTGGCTGGACGTGCGCCTGCGCGCCCTAGCCACCGGCAACGGCAAGAACAACCTGCAGGGGATCGGCTCCACGCTGGAGGTGCGCGCCGGCACCGCCTATCAATTCCGCGAGGCCGCGGCCACGCCCGCGCACTTCGGCCTCGGCCGCCTGCGCCAGGCCGACCTGCTGCGCGTGACGTGGACCAACGGCGTGCCGCAGAACCGGCTCCAGCCGCGGATCGATCAGCGGATCGTGGAGGAGCAGGTGCTCAAGGGGAGCTGTCCGTTCCTCTACGCCTGGAACGGCGAGCGCTTCGCCTTCGTCACCGACCTGCTCTGGAATTCGCCGGTCGGCCTGCCGGTGGCGCCCGGCGTCTGGGCCGGCGCCGATCCCCACGAGCTGGTACGCGTGGACGGCGCCCGTCCCATGGACGGCGTCTACCGTCTGAGAGTTACCGAGGAGCTCTGGGAGGCCGCCTGGTTCGACGCCGTCCGTCTCTGGGTGGTGGACCATCCGGCGGGAGTCGAGGTGGCCAGCAGCCTCAAGGTGATCCCCGGCGAGCGCCAGCCGGTGAAGGTGCTCGCCGCGCGCGACGTCCGTCCCGTGGCCGCCGCCTGGGACGGCCGGGGGGAAGAGGTCACTTCGCGCGTCCGCGCCCGCGACGAGGTCTACGCCTCCGGCTTCGAGCCCGGTCCCTATCAGGGGGTCGCCAAGCCGTGGACCTTCACCTTCGACCTCGGCGAATCGCCTGGCACTTCGGTGAGACTGCTCCTCGACGGCTGGATCTTCCCGGCCGACGCCAGCCTCAACCTCGCCGCCGCCCAGCGCGCGGACTACCCCTATCTGCCGCCACGCCTGGAGGTGGAGACCGCCAAAGGCTGGCAGACGCTGATCCCTTCCATGGGCTTCCCGGCCGGCAAGACCAAGACCATGGTGATCGACACCCCGCCATTGCCGTCCGGAGCCCATCGCCTGCGCATCGTCACCTCCCTCTGGCTCGGCTGGGACCGCGTCGCCTGGACCCGCGCCAAAGCGGACGAGGTCCCCGTCGTCCAGGCCCGCTTAGATCCCCGGCAGGCCGATCTCCACTATCGGGGTTTCTCCAAGCTGATCCGCCGCTCGCCCAACGGTCCGCACGGCTACGTCTACGAGGAGAGCACGAAGGAATCCCCCTGGCTGCCCTTCCCCGGCCGCTACACCCGCTACGGCGACGTGCGAGAGCTCCTGAAGACCCTGGACGACCGCTCCGTCATCCTCGCCCCGGGAGACGAGATCGCCCTCGAATTCGACGCCACCGCCCTGCCGCCCGTCGCGCCGGGCTGGGAACGCACCCCTTTCTTCGAGAGCAACGGCTGGGACAAGGACGCCGATCGAAATACCTTCGAGGCTCAGCAGATGGAACCGTTGCCGTTCCGGGGGATGCAGAGGTATGGGGAGCCGTTCCCGGAGACGGTGGAGATGCGGGAGTATCGGGAGCGGTGGTTGACGCGGATGGTCCCAAACCCATCTCCCCATCCGTAATCGCCTCGGAGCCGCGAATCGGGAACCGTAGAGACGTTCCAGTCCGTTTCAGCAAAACGCTGGCAGGCCTCTATCGTCGGAACGTCTCTTCGGAGGGCAGAACCTGCCGCGGTCCCTATATCGCCGGAGCGCGGCCGCGGTTTTACGGACGCGGGTGAAGGTAGGAAACGTGGTGTAGAGTCGCACGTTATTCCGTGGCCGCCTTTTCGATTTATTTCGCCGTGGAGGCGTGACCGTGGGTGCTCGACCTGGGCGGATCCCGCGCTGTTTCACCCCATTTCCCGGATTGTCTCGACGCGGGCTGGCGGGATCAAGGGTCGACTTCGTCGCCCGCTTCGCGGCTTCGCCCTTGACCCCGCCAGCCCGCGTCTGAGGAGGCTGTGTATGGG
>DASXJP010000214.1:0-9448 GCA_036497345.1 Thermoanaerobaculia bacterium | reverse complement strand
CGGCTCGCTCGCGGACGGTGGAGTGCCGGCCGTCCGCGCCCACGACCAGATCGGCCCGGATCTCCAGATCCCCCTGATCCGTCTTCGCCCTTAAACCCACGACGCGGCCGCCCTCCTCGATCAGGTCCGTGGCCTCCGCCTTCATGAGGAGGTGGAAGGCCGGATAACGCTTTCCCTGTTCGGCAAGGAAATTCAGGAAGTCCCACTGCGGCATGAGGGCGACGAATTTGCACCGGGTGGGCAGATGGCTGAAGTCCGGGCCGTCGTACTCCTGGTCGTCGATCGCGATCTTCAGGCTGTGGACCTCCTGGTGGGGGAGCTTCAGGAAATCGTCGAGGAGGCCGAGCTCGCCCATCAGCTCCAGGGTGGAGGGGTGGACGGTGTCGCCGCGGAAGTCGCGGAAGAAGTCGGCGTGCTTTTCGAGCACCGTCACCTCGACGCCGGCCCGCGCGAGGAGGAAGCCGAGCATCATCCCCGCGGGACCGCCGCCCGCGACGCAGCAGGTGGTCTGGAGCGATCGCGGGCTCATGGCTCCTACTTCTCGCTGTCCAGCATCCGCATCTGGAGCACGTCGTAGCGGGTGCCGGCCACGGCGGAGGCGGGGACGGTCTCCTCGATGCGGGCGAGATCCTCGGGCGAGAGGTCGACCCCCAAGGCGCCGAGCGATTCCGTGAGCTGTGCCCGCGTGCGCGCGCCGATCACGGGCACGATGTGGGTGTCCTTGGCGAGCACCCAGGCGATGGCGAGTTGGGTCGGCGAGACCCTCTTCTCCGCGGCGAGCCGCTCCAGGGCCTCGACCAGGAGGCGGTTGCGCTCGCCGTTCTCGCCTTTGAAGCGGGGGAGGTAGGCCCGGAAATCCCCCTGCGCCGCCGGCCTCGAGCCGCTGAGCAGGCCGCGCGAGAGCACGCCGTAGGCGGTGACCGCGATGCCGAGCTCGTGGAGCAGGGGGAAGATCTGTTCTTCGGGGCCGCGGCTGACCAGGGAGTATTCGATCTGCAGGTCGGCGATGGGGTGGACTGCGTGCGCCCGGCGGATCGTCTCCGGCCCCACCTCCGACAACCCGATGGCGCGGACGTAGCCGGCCTTCACCATCTCGGCGATGGCGCCGATGGTCTCCTCGATGGGCACCGCCGGATCGAGGCGGGCCGGACGATAGATGTCAATGTGGTCCACGCCGAGGCGGGTCAAGCTGTAGGCCAGGGCGCTCTTGACCGCCTGAGGCCGGGCGTCGTATCCGATCCAGCTCCCGTCCGGCCCGCGCTGGGCGCCGAACTTGACCGAGAGCAGGGCCCGGTCCCGGCGGTCGCGGAGCGCGCGGCCGATCAGCATCTCGTTGTGCCCCATGCCGTAGAAGTCGCCGGTGTCGAGCAGGTTGATCCCGTGATCCAAAGCCGCGTGGATGGTGGCGATGCTCTCGGCCTCGTCGGCCGGGCCGTACATGCCGGACATCCCCATGCAGCCGAGGGATAGAGGGAAGACCGAAGGACCGGAGGAGCCGAGGCGGCGGAATTGCGTGGAGGTGGGTGTGGTCATGGGGTTGACGGTAGAGCAGGGCGGGGGCGTTGGCAAGGTGGCAGCCGTAACGTAAGCCGGCGTGAACGCGGCGCCGGCTCTCTTTTCGGAGCCGGCGCCGCTACCGGCCCGGGGAGGAAACCGCCTAGGGCTACGTGTATGTGAAGCGGTTGACGCCCTTGGCGTTGCTTACGGGGTTGGTCACGATCACATCTACGGGTCCGGTCTGCGTTCCCTTTGGGGTGTCAACCGAGAGCAAGAAGGAGTTGAGGAACCTGACGTTTGTTGCGGACACTCCACCGAAAGCGACGATGCTCTTGTCCGTGAATCCTGTGCCGGTGATCTGGACCGGAAGTCCGCCTTCAATGGATCCCTGCGAGGGGACGATCGAGGTCACCGTCAGTCCCCCGGACAGAGAGTCCGTATTCGGCGGCACCTTCGCGAAGAAGCCTTCGGCAATCTGCTTCAGCTTCTCGGCTGCCTGCTGGCTGAACAGGCCGACCAGTGCGGCGATGCCGATGAACCAGAAGCAACTGCTGGAGCCCTGCGGCTGAGAGAAAAATCCACCGGCGCTGATGACCATGAAGACGATGAACGCGAGCACGGCGCCATTCAACGGCAAGACTATGTACATGAGGACCCAACTCCGCTTGAGACTGCGATTGCCCACGAATATCCAGAGTGAACGGAGCGCGTGGAAGCAGCCGCCGAGAGTGCCGGCCAGAAGAACCAGCAGGATCAGCCGGCTCCGGCACTGCTCCGTGACACAGGAGACATAGGTGTAACCGCCGGTCAGCTTGCCGCTGCTGTTGTTGTCAGTGTTGGTGACGGTCACATCCACCGTCCCTTCAGCGTGCGCCGGGGTCTTGGCGGTGATCGACGTGGTGCTGTTCCACTTGACCCCGGTAGCCGGAGACTCGCCGAGCTTCACCGCGGGGTTCTCGAGGAAGCCGTCGCCCTGGATCTGGACTTGATCTCCGCCGGCAATATCTCCCGATGCCGGATTGATCGAGGTGACCTTTACCGTGTGAGGCTTTGGGGTCGTCGGCGGCTGGGTAGGTGGTGTTCCGTAAGTATAGCCACCAGGTAAGGAAACGCTTGCGCCGTCGGGGTTGGTCACCTTGACGTCAACTTTTTCCTGCGTGGCATGAGGCGGTGTGCTCGCGGTAATCTTGGCTGGAGATACTACAGTGACGTTTTGAGCTGGAGCATCCCCAAAGAATACCTTGGCGCCGGTCTTGAAGCCCGCCCCGGCCAGGGTGACGGCTTCTCCACCTTTGGGAGGGCCGCTCGCTGGATCAACCCGGTCCAGTCTGAATGCCGCGGTTTGGCTGGCAGATCCACTGGCGTTTGCATCGGGGTTGGCGGCAGGAGGCGTAGCGTCGGTCGAGGCGCTGAGCGTGCTTGCCTTGTATGCCACAGAATCGCAATGCGGCCATGAAGCGCGCAACTGAAAAACTATGTAGAGGGTCAGTGCGAGCAGATAAAGCGTAAGAAATCCAATCCCTACCCATCCCACGCTTTCCGCGCCCGGCCCATCTCCCGGTGTGACGCTCGGTTCATCCGAATCATCCATATCCATGCTCCTTTCAAAAGGCGAAATCTCGCCGAAGCCTGTCTGGTAGACGGACCTCGTCGGAGATTTCACGGAGCTGGGGCTGGGCTCGGCTGAGGCGCCCTGCAGGTGCGGCAGCCAGGAGGGAAGGGACGGGCCCACGCTTGGACGCGTGGGCCTGCAATTACTCCCGAATCAGCAGATACTCCTGAATCCCGTGCTTCAGCAGGAACGAGCGGTCGACGCGGAACTCCTTGAGGAGGTTGGTGACCTCGGCCGGGGCGAGGCGCGGCGAGGGGCGCTCGGCGCCGGTGCGCCGCTCGTAGATCAGGTGCTGGTCGTCCTTGATCCGGAAGCGGTACGGCTGGGCCGGGATGGTCTTGAGGTACGAGATCAGCGCGAAGATGAGCGCGCCCCGGTTGGTGTAGCGCCGGAGCTGCTCGGCGAAGGTCGCCAGCTCCTTGCGCTGGAGATAGTCGAAGAGGTCCCAGGCGAGGATCACGTCGAAACGGGTGTCCTCGGGGACCGAGAGGAACTCGGCGAAGAAGCCGGGACCGGCGAGGTCCCCGTCCATGCGGGTGGAGAGCGCCGCGTAGAGGTCCTCGATGAACAGCTTGCAGCCGAATTGCGAGAGGAACTCGACGTTCGAGCCGACGGCCGAGCCGAGGTCCAGCACGGTCAGCTTGCGCCGGCGGATCTCCTCGCAGAGAGCCGCCAGCGCGAGCGAGCGGTGGACGTCGGGCTCGACCTCGACCTGAACCCGGCCCTGTTCTTTGCGGGGGCCGGAGCCGCGGGGGGAAAACCAGCTCATCAGGCGGTGGCCGTCACTCCCAAGGCCTCGGACCGGTTGTGGTTGCTCGCCTCATGGCGGGAAGGCCCGTTGCCACCCATCTCCTTCGGCGGCTCCATGTCGATGCTCCCCTTGAACCGCGAGCCGTCCTCGAGGATCACGCGTGGCGCCGTGATGTTACCGCGAATGGACCCCGACTGGCGCAGAATCGCCTGCTCGCGGGCGAAGACATTGCCGTCCACCTCACCCTCCACGACGACCACCTTGCCGAAGACGTCGGCTTTCACGCGGCCGTTCTTGCCCACGGTCACATTGTTCTGCTTGAGGTCGACCCTCCCCTCGACCCGGCCTTCGATGACCAGGTCCTCTTCACCGCTGAGATCGCCCTTGATGAAGATCGAGGGGCCGATCGTGGCGCGCTCGGAGGGCCGGCGCGGCGGCTCGCTCGCGGCCGGCGCGGGCGATGGGGAAGGCGCCGGCGCGGCGGCCATGGGGCGCGGCGCGGTCGGCTGGGGCTGTGGGGACGGCGGATCGTCGCTCTTCTTCGGGTTCCAAGCCATGAAACTTCTCCTTCAGAGACGATTGGGTGTGTGGCTAAAGGGAGGGTATGGGCCGGAGGAGGAGAAGTCAAGGAGTAAATAGACGGATGTCGATATTTTCGGCCAACCTCACCATGCCCATCGCCCGGGAGCGGGGAGCTGGGTTGAGGCGCCGGTGCTTGTAGCAGGCGTTATCGGTCCGATCCGACGGATCGGTCGGATCGGTCGGATGGCCTCTACTTCCTATTGGCACCACCGCATCAGCCACGTTCCCCTCGCCCGGTCTCTGGTGAGGTCTTATACCAGCCGCGCGTTCAACGTGATCTCCACCCCGCCCAGCGCCTGGGAGACCGGGCACCCCTCCTTGGCCTTGCGGGCGGCCTCCTGGAAGGCGGCCTCGTCGATTCCCGGTACCGAGGACTCGTTGTCGAGCTCGATGCGGGTGATCTTGAACCCTTCGCCGACCTTCTCCAAGTGGACCTTGGCGGTGGTGGCGACGCGCGTGGGGGTGAGACCCGCGCGGCCGAGGCCCGCCGAGAGGGCCATGGAGAAGCAGCCGGCGTGCGCCGCGCCGATCAGCTCCTCGGGGTTGGTCCCTCCCGCCTCCTCGAAGCGCGAGCCGAACGAGTAGCGCCCCTCGAAGGCGCCGCTGCCCAGCTTCACCGTCCCGTGACCGTCCTTGAGACCCCCCTCCCAAACCGCGTTGGCCTTGCGTACCGGCATGTCAAATTCCTCCTTGAAATCGCGTGTTGGAGATCGTCGCGCGCTACGGCTTGCCGGGCGGATGGGCCGCGCGGAAGTCGAGCTTCTGGCCGGGTGCGAGCTTGCGCAGGCCGGTGATCTCGACCGCCCGGTCGGCCTGCCAGTCCACGTGCAGGATGACCTCGATCTTGTCGCCGGGCTTGATGTCCCGCAGCGGGACGTTGCGGGCGACCAGGAACGGCATGGTCATGGAATCCATGCCCTCCACCTTGCCCTCGCGGGTGACGAAATCGTCGACCGCCTCGTGATGGAATTGCAGGAGATTGCCGTTGGCCGGGCTGGGCAGCTCGACCACCTGTCCACGGACGATGTAGTTGTGGCCCCTCTCCTTGCGGGCGCATCCCGCGGCGAGCAGGACGGCCAGAGCCCCCAGGGCGAGGCTCCATTTCAGCGCTGACCGCATCGCTCTCTCCCTCGACGGCGGATCGTAGCACGCCCTCCCCGGCTTAGAGGGTTTGATAAGGTACCTTCCGTTGAGGAAGGAGGAGAGTCATGAGCGATCAGGGGGATCTCCGGTTGGGTGGCTTTGTTGCCGCGATGGACGCGCGGCTCGCGCGGTGGCGGGACGAGGCCTTCGGCAAGCGGATGTGGGAGAAGGATTTCCGGCTCTGGTCGCCGGAGCCGATCCCGGAGCTGAGCAACCGACTGGGGTGGCTGGACCTGCCGAACAGCATGACCGCGGAGGTGGACCGCCTGACGCGGCTGGGACGGGACGCGCAGTTGGAGGGGATGCGCGACGCCGTGGTGCTGGGCATGGGCGGATCGAGCCTCGCGCCCGAGGTCTACGCGCGGACGTTCGGCCCCGCCTTCGGCCATCCGGCGCTGACGGTGCTCGACAGCACCCATCCCGACGCGGTGCGCTCGCTCGCCCGGCGGCTCGAGCCTGCCCGCAGCCTGTTCGTGGTGTCCAGCAAGTCGGGCACCACCACCGAGATGCGCTCCTTCTTCTTCTACTTCTGGGAGATGCTCGCGGGGGTCCCCGACCGCGGGCGGCATTTCCTGGCGGTGACCGATCCCGGCACGCCGCTGGAGGCGATGGCGCGCGAGCGGGGGTTCCGGGCGGTGATCAACGCTCCCGAGGAGGTGGGGGGGCGGTACAGCGCCCTCACCCCGTTCGGCCTGGTGCCGGCGGCGCTCCTGGGCGTGGACGCCGGCCGCCTGCTCTCCCGGGCGCGGGGCATGGCCGAGGCGTGCGGTCCGCAGGTCTCCGCCGAGAACAACCCCGGCCTGCGCCTCGGCGCCGCCATGGGCGAGCTGGCCCTCGCCGGCCGCGACAAGGTGACTTTCGTCACCTCCCATTCGCTGGAGTCGTTCCCCGACTGGATCGAGCAGCTCATCGCCGAGAGCACGGGGAAGATCGTCCTCAAGGGGGGCGAGCACCGGGGGATCGTGCCGGTGGCGGGCGAGCCCCTGGGAGCGCCGGAGTCGTACGGCGACGACCGCTTCTTCGCCGCCTTGCTGCACCAGGGGGACGACGTCTCCGGGATCGAGCCGCGCCTGGAGGCCCTGGAGGCGGCCGGCCATCCGGTGGCGCGGTTCCATCTCTCCGACCGCTACGACCTCGGCGCCGAGATGTTCCGCTGGGAGGTGGCCACCGCGGCCGCCGGCGCCGTGCTGGAGCTCAACCCCTTCGATCAGCCGGACGTGCAGCTCGCCAAGGAGCTGGCGGGCAAGATGATGAAGGCCGCCGAGAGCGGCACCCTGCCGCCGTCGGAAGGGGAGGTCCGCGCCGCCGACGCCAAGGCGCTGGCCGCCGAGCTGGCGAAGTGGGTGCGCGGGGCCAAGGCGGGGGACTATCTGGGCATCCACGCCTATCTCGCGCCGACCCCTCGCAAGACGGAGGAGCTGCGCGCGCTCCAGGCGGCGCTGCACGGGAAGACCCGCCTCGCGGTGACCCGCGGCTACGGCCCCCGCTTCCTCCATTCGACAGGCCAGCTCCACAAGGGGGGTCCCGACCGCTGCCGCTTCCTGCAGCTCGTGGACGAGCCGTCCGAGGATCTGGCCGTGCCGGAGACCAACTACACCTTCGGCACCCTGATCCGCGCCCAGGCCGAGGGGGACCGCCAGGCGCTGGAGCAGCGGGGGCGCCAGGTGCTGCGCGTCCAACTCGGCCACGACGACGACCAGGGGCTCCGCCGGCTGATCCAGGATCTGGGGACGGCGTTTTAAATGGGGAGATTTAGCAGGGAGAGCTCGCATGATCCTGGCAGGTGACGTCGGCGGCACGAAGACCAACCTGGGGCTGTTCGAGCGGCAGGGGGACGGGCTGCGGCTGGTGCGCGCGGACAAATTTCACAGCCCGGACTTCCCCGGCCTCTCGGCGGTGATCCGCGCCTTCCTGAGCGCCGGGCCTGAAGGGCCTGAGGGGGGACAATTGGAGGCCGCCTGCTTCGGCATCCCCGGGCCGGTGATCGAGAACCGGGCGAGCACTCCGAACCTCGCCTGGGTCGTGGACGGCGCCCTCGTCGCCTCCGAGGTCCAGATACCGGCCGTCGCCCTGATCAACGACCTGGTGGCCACGGCGGAGGGGATCCCCCTGCTGGGTCCCGACGAGCTGGCGACTCTCCAGGAGGGGAGCCCGGAGCGGGAAGGGAACCGGGTGCTGATCGCCGCCGGCACCGGGCTCGGCATGGCGCTGCTGCCGCGGGTGGGGAACCGCTGGGTGCCCGTGGCCTCGGAAGGGGGGCATGCGGACTATCCGCCGCGGACGGAGGACGAGATCGACCTCCTCCGCTATCTGCGCGAGCGCTTAGGCCGGGTGAGCGCGGAGCGGGTGGTCTCCGGCCCGGGGCTGTTTCACATCTACAACTTCCTGCGCGACGTGCGGAGGATGCCGGAGACCCCCCGGGTGCGCGAGGCGCTCGGCCGGGGAGAGGAGCCGGCGAGGGTCGTCGGCGAGGCGGCGCTCGCCACGGGGCCGGACGGTTGCGAGCTCTGCTCGCGGGCGCTCGACCTGCTCGTGGCCGCCTATGGCGCGCTCGCCGGCAACCTGGCGCTCCTCGGCACGGCCACCGGCGGCGTCTATCTGGGCGGGGGGGTCGCGCCCAAGATCCTCCCCCGGCTCGCCGGCGGCCGCTTCCTCCAGGCCTTCGTCGCCAAGGGGCGGTTCGTCCCCTATCTGGAGAAGGTGCCCGTGCGGGTGATCCTGAACGACCGGGCGGCCCTCCTGGGAGCGGCCCGCCACGCCTCGCTGCTTCTCGATCGCTGACTTCGTCGCCCCCTCTAGCTTACAAAAGTAAACCTCTGGTAAACTCTGTGCCCGTTGGCGCTGCCAACGCCAAGTACCCGTTTACCAACCGGACGGAGATAAACTCCGAGCCATTCAAGGGAGGCGCTCACATGCGCAAGTTTTCTGCTATCGCTCTGGTTTCCTGCCTGACGCTCGGCGCTACGGCGATGTACGCCCAGACCACGACGAGCACCAGCGCGGACAAGTCCGCCACCAAGACCACCACGACCACCACCAAGGCCACCACGACCAAGGCCAAGGCCCACAAGGTCAGCGGCGACATCTCCAAGCTCGACTGCACCGCCAATACCCTGACCGTCGGCACCACCGACCTCAGCACCAACGACAAGACCACCATCACCGTCAACGGCAAGAAGGCGGCCTGCGCCGACCTGAAGGATGGGATGAAGGCCACGGCTTCCTACGTCGAGAAGGACGGGAAGAAGTGGGCCACGCACATCAGCGCGAAGTGAGCGCCGGCAGATTCTGAAGCTGTTTTCAAACGATGTACCGGGGAGGCGGCGAACGATTCGCCGCCTCCTTTTTTATGGCGGCTATTTGAGGTTCTTGGCGAAGAAGGCGGTCGTCCGCTGCCAGGCGTCCTTGGCGGCGTCGGGCCGGTAGTTGCCGCCCGAGGGGTTGGCGAAGGCGTGGCCGGCCCCCTCGTAGATCTTGACGTCGACCGGGGTGCCCTGCTTCTTCAGCGCGCCCTCGAAGGCGCGGACGGAGTCGGCGGGGATGCTCTTGTCCTCGGCGCCGAACGCTCCCAGCACGGGGTGCTTGATCGTCGCGAGCTTGGCCGGGTCGGTCTCCAGGTGGCCGTAGTAGATGACGGTGGCGTCGATCTTGTCGGGCATCAGGAGGGTGGTGTTGAGCGACCAGCCGCCGCCGAAGCACCAGCCGATCACCCCCAGCTTCCTGGCGCCCTTGCCCTCCAGCCAGGCGGCGGCCCGCCGCAGGCTCTCCTGGGCGGCGCCGGGGTTGTCCTGGACTCCCTTGACCAGCTTCATCGCGTCGTCGGGAGTCTCGGCGTGGCTGCCGCCGTAGAGGTCGACCGCCAG
>DASXJP010000213.1:0-4236 GCA_036497345.1 Thermoanaerobaculia bacterium | reverse complement strand
ACCCCGCCGCCATGGCGCGAATTCGCGAGCGGCCCCTGCGGAACTTTTTCCTTGCTGAAGCGCCCGATCCAAACGTGAAACGAAGCCTACTCCCTGAACGAACAGGGCTCAAACCAGCGGCTTAAGCGATCACGGATGGTCCTTCAACACTACCGGCGTTGCCGCAGGCCGTTTTGTTACAAACCGGCATCGTTGAAGGTTCTGCCTTGGCTTCAGTGCCTCTGCCCTCGAGGCTCCAGCGCTTGCATTGGGATTCGTCGAGGGACCGCTTTTTCTGACAAGCGGTGGGGGATCGGGATCATTCTGTCCGGGGCAGCCGGCACCTGGGGCCCCGGACCCGTGAAGATGGCCAGAGGTTGCGGGGGCGTCTCTTCGAAGGGCGCGCGGCGGGGTTAGGCGCCCAGGGGGCAGGTGGCCGATCAAGGGATCGGGTGAGCCGTGTCCGCGAAGAAGTCGTTGAGTAGCTGGAGGAGAGCCCCGACGCTGGAGGGACACTGAGCAGACGGCGGCGCGTTGTGGTCAAGCGCTACGGTGATGACTTGGCGCATGCCGTTGTCAGGCCGCGATCGATCATTCCTGTTCAATCGCGGACTTGATATCGTTCAGGTCTTGCAGGATGGCCTTTTTCACCACGCCCTTGAACAGCCCCATTGGGATCGACTTTACTCTTGCGGCGATACCTTGAGGCTCGGAAACATGAGAGCTGGTCAGCGTAGTGCCGCTGCCGCTCTCTGAAATACTCATAATGGTCAAGAATACAAATCCATCACTTTCCGCTCTGGTTTTGTAGAGCTCGTTCTCGGCAGCATCAGTGATCCACTTTTCCACGGTAGCTGGCTTGCCGAATAGCATTCGGGTCTCTCGCCACCTCAGCCCTACGAGCCCGGTTGCCGGTTTTTCGATAACCTCGATGTTTTCGATCCCGCTGATGATTTCCGAGGCGTTCTCGATGTCGGTGATCGCGGCCCAGACCGCCGCCTTGGATCCGTTGACGGTCACCTGTGCTTCAACGATCATGGTGCTCCTCCCCTCATGGCCTCACTTGAGACATCGTAAGCCAGGCCCGTACCTGCGTCAACACGCCGCATAACCCAGCAATTTGTTGCTGTCAGCCAAAACCGCGCCGCCGCGTCCCCACTGTAGAGACGCCCCGTGGGGCGTCTCCGAGGCGGAGAGGATGGCCTGTTTTGCCACAGAGCTCCCGCGGGACCTCGGGGATTGCGCGGCTGATACCACCCGCCCCAGAGACGCCCCACGGGGCGTCTCTACAGTAGGACCGCACCTCTTAGGACAGCGTGCCCTGACTGGAACGGCGCGGGCGGTCTCCCTCTTCTCCCGATTCCCTTCCACCCTGTAATCCCGCCGTAAGGTTCCCCCCTCTACGCTCCCCTCCGCGATTGGCTTCAGATCCAAACAAAGGAGAGGAGAATGAGAGCTCAAAGCCGTCTTCTAGCTGGGATTCGTGACTCTCGGGTTGGCGCTGCTGCTCGCCGCGCCGCCCGCGGCCGCGCAGACGCCCGCCGGGTGCGCGTCCGTAACCTACGCCGAGGTGGTCGCCCTCGACCAGCCGTGGTTGTGGAACCGCTACGGCGCCCTGGAGCCGCAAGGGATGATGTATGCCCTGCGGCGTGACGTGGTGCCCACCAGCGACGCCGATGGCCTGCCGGACCCCGGCGTGGCCTACACCCTCGGCGCCGGCCAGGTGAAGCTGCGCAGCGACAAGCGCCCGCGTCCCCTGGTGCTGCGCGTCAACGCCGGCGACTGCCTGCACATCCATTTCACCAACCTGCTGGCGCCGGCCGTGCAGAGCGGCAAGGACGAGCAGCCGGCCACCCGCAACGCCTCCATTCATTTCGTGGGGCTGGAGGCGGTGAAGACGATCGCCGACATGGGGGCCAACGTCGGCCAGAACCCGGCGGGAGGCAACGGCATCATCGCTCCCAACGGCAACATCGACTACTGGCTGTACGCTCCCCACGAGGGGACCTACGCCTTCTACAACACCGGCGCCATGACCGGCGGGGAAGGGGACGCGGGGAGCATCTCCGCGGGGCTCTTCGGGGCTGTCAACGTGGAGCCGGCCGGCTCGGTCTGGTACCGCAGCCAGGTCACCCGCGACGACCTCAACCTGGCCCGCACCGACAAATATGATTCCACCGTCGACAGCTTCCCGGTGATCAATTACGCGGCCGTCTATCCGGGCACCCATCGCTACGCCGGTCTGCCCGTGCTGGCGATGCTGAAGGGCAACGAGATCGTCCATTCGGATCTCACGGCGATCATCGCCGGACCGTCCGGCTCGGGATATCTGATCCCCAACGTGGCCAGCACCAGGACCTATCCCAACCGCAATCAGCCGTTCCGCGAATTTACGATCATCCTCCACGACGAGACGGGCGCCGTGCAGGCGTTCCCGCAGTTCGAGAGCGACGATTTCAACTTCACCCTGCACAGCGTGCGCGACTCGTTCGCGATCAATTACGGCAGCGGCGGCGCCGGCGCCGAGATCCTGGCCAACCGCGTGGGCGTGGGTCCGGCCCGCGACTGCCCGGAGTGCAAGTACGAGGAGCTCTTCCTCTCCTCCTGGGCCCTGGGCGATCCCGCCATGGTGGTGGACAAGCCGGCCAACGACCCCTGCACCCCGGGTGACATCCAGGCCGCCAAGCCCTGCTACAACCCCGGGCTGAAGGCGACGAAAGCGTTCTACGCGGACGATCCGTCGAACGTTTATCACAGCTATCTGTCCGATCACGTGAAGCTCCGCAACGTGCACGCGGGCAGCGACGATCACCACATCTTCCATCTGCACGCCCACCAGTGGCTGCACACGCCCAACAGCGACACTTCGGCTTATAAGGACAGCCAGTCGATCGGCCAGGGCGCGGGCTACACCTACGAGATCGCCTACGGGGGGAGCGGCAACCGCAACAAGACGGTGGGCGATTCGATCTTCCACTGCCATTTCTATCCGCACTTCGCGCAGGGGATGTGGAGCCTCTGGCGCGTGCACGACGTGCTGGAGCTGGGAACCCGCCTGGACGCCAACGGCCGTCCGGCGGCCGGCTCGCGGGCCCTGCCCGACTACGAGATCCAGGCCGGCACGCCGATCCCGGCGCTCGTGCCCATCCCCATCCTCGCCATGGCGCCGCTGCCCGGGCCGGTGTCGATCGTGGCCGGCCAGGTGTCGCTGCCCACTCCGGTGACCGCCAATCCCGGCTATCCGTTCTTCGTCCCCGCCCGGCTGGGGGCCGCAGACGCCGCTCACCGGCAAGGGGCCGGGCTTCCGCACCCGCCAGTTCGCGCAGCTCGACCAGATCCTCCACAACGGCTGGGTCGGCGGCGGTCCCGAGACGCCGGTCTTCCAGGCCCATGCCGGCGAGGACCTCCGCTTCCGCGTGGTCCACCCCGCCGGCCACACCCAGGCGCACGTCTTCGAGGCCCAGGGGCACCCCTGGCTTGAGCGGCCGTACGTCACCGGCTCGAATTCCACCCGCATCGGCACCAACACCACCTCGGAGTGGTTCGGCACCCGCGGCGGCGTCGGCCCCAGCGACCACTTCGACGGCCTGGTCCCCGACGGCGCCGGTGGCAAGTTCCACGTCACCGGCGACTACCTCTACCGCGACTACCCCGGCCCGCGCCTCGACGCCGGCATCTGGGGTCTGCTGAGGATCATTCCCTAGGGAGCCACCTCCATCTCCTTGCTCTCCTTGCGGTTTTCCCGGCGGCCGGCTCCTCACCGGCCGCCGTCTCTTTCTCAGCGGAGCGATCCCGAACTGGACGAGCCGCTCGTTCCGCGGGCCGATCTTGCCCCGGATCATCGACCGCATCCCGATCGCCGTCTCCTTCCCCCGTCCCAATTCCGCGTTGAGCCGCTGCGTGGCTTCCTGGCGCAGCGCGGCCAGCTCGTTCTGCCGTCCTTTAAGCTCGCGCGCCTGGACCAGCAGCCGCGCCAGGAACGCGATCTCCTCCTCGACGATCGGCAGGAGATCGGGGCTCCTCCGCACCGCTTCGAGGAGCTCCTCCCAGTCGGTCAGCACGTCCGCCAGTGAGTTGAGTCTGCCCATGATCGCTCTCCTGATGATCTGAATCGAGTCAAAACCGACACTTTCGATTCAGGTATACGGAGGCGGGGGCGCGGGCGTCTAGGGGGGTCCTCTGTAGGGGCGGCCCTGTGTGGCCGCCCTGGGTGGGGGCTGGTCCGGTCGAATTTCCCCCTCCCAGGGCGGCCACACA
>DASXJP010000212.1:0-22513 GCA_036497345.1 Thermoanaerobaculia bacterium | reverse complement strand
AGGTCCCCCACTCCGGCGAGGGCGCCGTGATACTTGCAGGCGATCTCGCCGCGCCGGGCGTTGTCCTCGTCGAGCAGGGCCAGCCGGCAGTTGAGCACCGCCGCCTGCAGGCTGTCGAGCCGGCTGTTGGTGCCGATCTCCACGTGGGTGTAGCGCACGCTCTGGCCGTGATTGCCGAGATTGAAGACGTGCTGCACCAGGGCGCGGTCGTTGCCGGTCACCGCGCCGCCGTCGCCGAAGCAGCCGAGGTTCTTGGTGGGGTAGAAGCTCCATGCCGCGAGCTGGCCGAAGCCCCCCACCCGCTTGCCCTTCCATTCCGCGCCGTGGGCCTGCGCCGCGTCCTCCAGCAGCCAGAGATTGCGCCGCTGGCAGAGGTCGAGCAGGGCGTCCACGTCGAACGGCCGGCCGTAGAGATGGACGCCGATGATCCCCACCGTCCGCGCCGTCACCCGCGCCTCGACGTCCGCCGGGCTGAGGTTGAGCGTCTCGGGATCGACGTCGCAGAACACCACCTTGCCGCCGAGCAGGGCCACCACCTCGGCCGTGGCGAAGAAGCTGAAGGCGGGAACGATCACCTCGTCCCCCGCCTTGAGGCCCAGGGCCCGCAGGCTGAGGATCAGCGCGTCGGTCCCGTTGCCGAGGCCCACGCAGGCCTCCACGCCCAGCCAGGACGCGAAGGCCGATTCGAACTCCTTCACCTCGGGACCGAGGACGAAGGACGATTGGTCGAGGATCCGCCGCCACCGCTCGTCGAGCTGGGCGGCGATACGCTGGCGGACACGGGTCAGGTCGAGGATGGGGACGTTCACGGCTTTTTCTCCGGGCGGCATTGTACTCGTTGGGAGACAGGAATGTTCCCATCCAATCCCATGTTAACTCTGGTGTACGCGCCAAGCCTGCTTGACCCGGACGGGCGTTGGTGCTATAAGACTCATAGGAGAACGAAGAACATGGCCACCCCTCCAGATTTCTAGAAGACGCTAGCGCGTAGCTAGATTCGGGTATTCCCCTCCTTGGGTACGAGAAGAGGTTAAGTGCGTTCTCGCGTTCGGGCGACCTCTCCTGCGCTGCCTCTAGCCCTTCTCCTCGTTCTAGCTGGGCTCGGCTGGATCGGCGTAACCTACCAACTCTACCATTCTCGCCAGGAAGAAGTTTCCTTAGCCGGCGCGACTTCGCCTAAGTCCGTCACAGTCGGGGATGTCCAAATCCGGGCCTGGGCTAGCCGGGTGCTCGTTCGGGCCGGAGATTCCTTCCAGATCTGGGTCCTTATCGACAACGCGTCAAGCCTGCCGCTCACGAGTCTCAAAGTCGAGAGCTTCAAGTCACCGGGGTTTGTTCCCGTAGGTACCTGCTGGCTTAACGGGGTACCGGGTTGTCGCCCTAGCTCGCCCTCCTCCGTTCAACCCGCAGGCCTGGAACCGACTCTCCAGCCAGGCAGCATCGGTATGGCCTTTGCTGAGTTGGAGGCTTCGGGCAGCCAGCAAGCCCCTATTGAGCTCAAGCTCACATGGGAATCTGAGCAGAAAACGCAGCAGCAAACGATTTCCATTAATCCAATGGAGATCGAGGTCGTCCGGCCACCAGTCTCTCGTGTGGCTGTGGTGAGCTACTCGATCCTCAAAGACCTCGGTATCCCCCTGATTGTTGGGATATTGGCATACCTTTTTCAGCAGGCTCTCCAAGAGCGTTCGAAAATACAAGCTGTGCGGAATGCGCTGCTTCCTACTGCTACGACCAATGCCGTCAAATACCTGCTCCCGGTTGCCGGCTCGATAAGAAACCTCAAGAGGGCTGTCGCCGAGGCTTCATCTGCATCGAGCGGGTCAGGGCGGTCAGAAAAACAGCAGGAAGGTTTTTTCTATTTTGTGTTTACGTTCAAAAGAATGCGCGATCTGCTGACCGTAGGAGGTGGTTTCTTTTTCGACAACATCCCTAGTGAGGAGCTAGCTGACGAGTGTTGGCGGGCTGTCCGGCGTCGGGCGCTTGAGGTGTTTGGCTCAATCGACCTTTCCCACACCCTCGATCTCATGGAAGGCCACGAGACCATCTCCCTTTTCTTCAGCCAGTTTCCGATAAACAAGAACATCTTGTCTGGATCGCTTTCCCCCGCACAGCGCGCTGCTGTTCGAGTCTGGGAAAAATTTCCAAGCTGGGTTGCGGTAGGACCGCCGAATCCCGATTTGGAAGTCTTGTCCGTATTGGGGGATGTAATGCAGAGTGAGTCCAATCGCTTGTTCCTGGGGTGGTATGAGAGGGTCGACCGCCCCAGCGCAAGAGATATCGAAGCCTGGCGCCAAAACCTTCAGGCGTTCCAAGCGGCCTATCCGAGCTATCCCAATAAACTGGGTGAGAAGCTCGACAATTTCGTTCGGTCTTTCCCGCTCTGGACCAGGCTTTTGAACAGAATATGGTTATAGCTGCATGTTGAGCAAGCCTTCCGCTCGTTCAGACTCTATTTCTCCGCCAATGCCTTCCCGTCTGCGCTTCTACTGGGTGGTGGCCGTCTGCGGCGGCGTCCTGATGGCGTTGGAGATCCTCTCCAGCCGGCTGCTGGCGCCGCACTACGGCAACAGCGTCTACGTCTGGGGATCGATCATCAGCGTCTTCCTGGCGGCGCTGTCGGCCGGCTATCTCTGGGGCGGGTGGCTGGCGGACCGGCAGCCTTCGATGGCCTCGCTCGGACGGATGATCGTGCTCGCGGCCGCGTTCGAGGCGGTGCTGCTCCTCTTCGGCACCCGACTCGCCGGGACCCTCGCGGGCTTCACAGGCGCCAGCCCGGCCGGCACCCTGCTCGCCGCCGCGGTCCTGTTCGGGCCGGCGAGCGTGATGCTGGCCACCGTCTCCCCCTGGGCCGTGCGGCTGGCCGTGCGCGACCTCGGAGTGGTGGGCAACACGGCCGGGCGCCTCTTCGCCCTCTCCACCGTGGGGAGCCTCGCCGGCACCCTCGCCTGCACCTTCCTGCTCATCCCGTTCCTCGACCTGCGGCAGATCCTGGGCCTGCTCACCGCCCTCACGGCGCTCACCGCCTGCGTGGCCTTCGCCGGCTCCTTCCGCTCCGAGATCCCGGCCACGGCGCTGGCGGCGATCCTCCTCGCCGGCTCCCTCCCGGCCGCCTCGCTCAAACCGCAGGGCCCCCACGACCTCGTCTACGAGCGGGTCACCCCCTATCAGACCTTCCAGGTCTACGAGAGCGAAGGCGTGCGCACCCTCCGTAGCGACCGCGTCCCGCAGGCCGCCGTGAGCCTCGCCACCCATGAATCGTCGATGCCCTACAACCACGCCGCTCCGGCCGTGCTGCTGATCTCGCCCCATCCCAAGCGGGCGCTGCTGATCGGCCTCGGCGGCGGCACTGTGGGCCGCTACCTCCAGTCGCGCGATCCGGGGATCGACGTCCAGTACGTGGACATCGACCCGGCGGTCCCCGAGATCGCCAAGCGCTTCTTCTTCTTCCAGGCGGGGCCGCGGATGCGGGTCGCGATCGAGGACGGCCGCCAGTACCTCCACGCCGCGAACGAAAAATGGGACCTGATCTACGCCGACGCCTACATCGGCCAGAGCGTGCCGTTCCACCTGACCACGGTGCAGTTCCTCGACGAGGTCAAGCGCCACCTCAACCCCGGTGGCGCCTTCGCGCTCAACCTGGCGGGGGGGCTCGGCGATCCCTTTTCCCAATCGATGTACCGCACCGTGCGCGAGCGCTTCGACTCGGCCTACTTCTTCCGCATCCCCCGCGCCCTCAACGCCCTGGTGGTGGCCACCGAGAACGCCGACACCCTCTCGCGGGATGACCTCCTGCAGCGCGGCCGGGATCTCGACCGCACCCTGCGTTTCGATCCCCCGCTGGCGACCCTCGCCACCTGGCGCACCGAGGTCGCGCTCGACACGGCAAAGGTCATCGTCCTGAGCGACGAATTCGCGCCGACCGACCGGCTGATCCGTTTGGGGCAGAGCGCGCGCGAGGCGGCCGGGAAGCATTAGGCGCCTGTCTCGGCTATCCTGATCTCCCCCGCGAGCGCGAGGCGCGCCGCGGGACGATCCAGGAGGAATCCATGTTCGAAGACTCTCAGAACGCGTTCATCCGGCTGGTCACGCCGGAGGAGCTGCGCTCGCGGCCGGCGGCCCCGCGACCCTCCTCGTACAACTTCGGCTACCCCTCCGGCATGGGGCGCCTGCTCGCCACCCACGAGCGCATCGGCCGCGCCATGCAGGCGGCCTTCCACGAGATCATGTTCGCCCCGGGCGCCCTCACCCGCGCCGAGAGGGAGATGCTCGCCGCCGTCGCCTCCGCGGCCCAGGACTGCCAATACTGAACGCAGTCTCACGCAGAGTTTCTGCGTGTCGAAGAGAACGACCCCGCCCTGGTGGACGCCATCAAGCAGCACCGCTGGCGCGAGCTCCCCCATCTTGACGCCCGGCAGCGGGCCCTCTGCACGATCGCCGAGAAGATGACCCTGGAGCCCACCCACATGACCGCCGCCGACTGGCAGCCCCTGCGCGACCTCGGCTTCGACGATCAGGGATTACTGGAAGCCGCGCACGTGATCGCCATCTTCAACTACTTCCCCCGCCTGGCGGACGGCTTCGGCCTGGTGCCGGACCCGCAGGTGAGGCAGGCCGGAGAGACGGGAGTGCCGCTGAAGCCGGTGACCGCTTCGTGAGGCCGGCGCGGCGGAAAAGGACCCAAAGGACATAAAGGACCCAAAGGACTCCAAGGACAAACACGGACGGCACCAGCTTTTTGGGTCCGTGGCGTCCTTGCGATCCTTTGGGTCCTTTCTCAACCCTCCCCCTCGGTGCGCCCGGGAGCCCGGTTTTTTCCGGAGCGGTCAGCTCAGCCGATCTTGTGCAGGACGTCGACCAGAGGCTGGTAGATGGCCATCAGACACCAATAACAGAACCAGTCCACGCACATGAAGGTCACAAAGGTGACCACGTGGCGGACGCCGGTCTCCTTGATCAGAAATTCCTTCGCCACGAGACCGGCAACCACCAGGGTCCCCCCCGCGAGGAACATGCCCTGCGAGAGGCCCAGGACGAAAACCGTGCTGCGTGGAAGCGGAGACCCAACCCCTTGAAAGAGGTTCGCGAAGCGCCTGTAACCGATCCAAAATGGTACGCCATCCACTCGACATACAGCGAGCAGAGAATCGTAGTGAGCCAAGACAGCCGACGCGCGCGGCGATCGTCCATACCGGATACCTCCCTGAGGCTGAGTTGGGGAGAGGATACAACGAAGGGGGGCCCGTCAGTGCCGGGACGTCTTTGGCGCTGAGGGCGGGCCGACCTTGGGGAGCGAAGGGGTATACTAGCCGCGCCATGGCTACGATCACCTATGACCTTCCGCCGAGCGCCTTTGCCGCGCTTCACATGTCTCCCACGGAGCTCGCGCGGGAGATGAGGATCGCGGCCTGTGTCCAGTGGTACGCGCAGGGTCGCATCTCCCAAGAGCGGGCCGCTGAGATCGCCGGACTGAGCCGTGCCGAATTCCTCGAGGAGCTCTTCCGGCGCAAGGTGCCGGCCTGCCAGGTGACCCTGGAGGAGCTCATCGAAGAGATCGAGCATGAGTAGGCGGTGGGTTGTCAATGCCTCCCCACTCATTCTGCTCGACAAGATAGGTCAGATCGCTCTGCTGAGCGAGCTCTCAGACGAGGTCATCATTCCGGAAGCGGTCGTCCGCGAGATCGGAGCAAAGCCGGAGGGTGAAGGAACGCTGGCCGCGATCGCTTCGCTCTCTTGTGCGCGCGTGGAAGCTGAGGCTCCCGTTTCCGCAGATCTCGCCGCCTGGAATCTCGGCCGAGGAGAGTCTCAGGTGATCACCCTCACTGGAGCCACCCCAAGCTGCCGTGCCGTCCTGGATGATCTTGAGGCACGCCGTTGTGCTCAATCTATGGGCTTGCCGCTGATCGGCACTCTCGGAGTCGTATTGCGTGCCCAGCGCAGAGGTGTGATCCCGGTGGCGCGACCCGTTATCGAGCACCTTCGCAGAGTGGGGTTGTACGCTTCGGACGCGCTCATCGAGCAGGCCCTGGCTCATATGCGTGAGTGACACTGGGATGAAAATGGCTATAGACACCTATAGACACCTACTACATCCAGGTGGATTGGGACCCCGAAGCCGGCGTCTGGGTCGCCACGAGCGACGACGTGCCAGGTCTCGCCACGGAGGCCGAAACGATTGAGGCCCTCACGGAGAAGCTCCGCGTCATGATTCCCGAGCTGTTGGACGCATAGTCAGAGCTACCGCCGCTTCCCCTTCAACCGCCGAATCTCCTCCCGCAGCTGGTCCGGGCCGTCCTCTGTAGCGCGGACAATATTCAGCAGCTCGATCGCCCGGGTCGACTGGGGGGCGGGTTTCGCGGAAACGGCGTTGTTCGCGTCGAGCCGGTAGACCAGCTCCTCGAACCATGCCGAAGGCAGCCCCTTCAATTCGTCGAGCAGGTCTGGCGCTGGCGGGGCCGCCGCGGAGGAGGGGAACGTGGAGAGCGCCTCCCGAGGCGCGACCGGTGGGAGCACGTGGGTGTCGGACACGGACCTCTCAAAGGACACGCCGCCACGCCGCAGGCTCACGACCTTGCCCAGCGGCGGCCTCTGGACGGCCGGCTGATGCGTCAGCTCGCGGTAGAGAGCTTCGTATCCGGAGTCCGAGAGATCGAAAACGGTCAGAAGGTAATGCGCGGAGCCCTTCAACGGTCGGGGGATGAACGACTCATCCTTGCGATCGAAGATCACGGGGAGAAATCGCTCGTTGCTCCTCTCCTCATAAAGATAGCTGTAGATGACGTTCCCTTCCCAGAAGACGCCACGGCCCTCGTCCGCCGAGACCCTCCCCTCGATGCGCTTGAGGTACGTCTCCGTGCAGAGGACGAGAACGAATTCGGAGCTCTCCGGTCGAAGCTGCTCCTCGCACCATCGCGGCCAACCCTGGGGTGGTCGGGTCTCGTACTGATCGACCTCGGCCTCGACGCCCTGAGCGCGAAGCTGATTGGCGAGCGCCAGAACCCGCTGGGAGTGCTGCTCGTTGTCGTGGCTGTAGCTGATGAAAGTCTTTGTCGGCATGGATGGTTCCTTGTCATTCCAATGTTCGGCAGCAGCTTCGGCATCCGCCAGCTCTTCGTGGACGCTCGATTCGGGTGGTCCCTATTCTATGACGGAACGCTGAGAAGAGGCTGGTTAGAGGGCCGGCGGGGACGCCGGCGGTCCCAGGGGCGGGAGACCGCTCGGCGTTCCGCGTTGCGGTCAGCAGCAACTGATCGCCTTGCTGCAGTGGTGGTTCGAGCAGTCCGCGTCCGTGTTGCAGTCCTTGATGGTGCTGCATTCGCAGGCGCAGTAGCCCCGGAAAGTGGTCGGCGTCGGCGTCGTGGCCGGCGTGGGATCGTTCCGCCAGGCCGGTGGCGCGGGGGTGAAGCTCGGCTGCGCGAAATCGAACAGGGTCGCCGGCTGCGGGCAGGCGGATGGCGCGGCCGGTTGCGCGGGGTTGGGGGCCGCGGCGGCGGGCAGGGCGCAGAGCAGGGCGGCCGCGATGAGCGCGAGGGTCAGGCTCTTCAACATGGTGTGACTCCTTTCCCGAGACTTGAGTGAATGGGCGGGCCCCGTCCCGGCGAGACGGGGTGTCTCCCCGAGCGGAAGGCCCCCCTTAAACAGGGTGTCGCGCGGGGTCGGGAAAGGGCCCAAGGACATCGCATTGCGAGGGTTTTTGCCTTGCAGTCCCTGAGGTCCTTTGGGTTCCTTGTTTTTCGCCAGTTGCTATATGATTCCCCCAGAATCCAGGACCCCAGGAAGGGCGAGGTGAGGCGATGAAGCTTTCCGTGAACGGCAAAGAGCATGACGTCCAGATCAGCGAGGACATGCCGTTGCTGTGGGTGTTGCGCGACGTGATCGGCCTGACCGGCACCAAGTTCGGATGCGGCATGGCCCAGTGCGGCGCCTGCACCGTGCTGGTGGACGGCCAGCCCGTGCGCTCGTGCGTGCGGCCGGCGTCCGCGGTGGCGGGCAAGGCGGTGGTCACGATCGAGGGGTTGAGCGCGCACGGGGATCATCCGGTCCAGAAGGCGTGGGCCGAGGCGGACGTGGTGCAGTGCGGGTACTGCCAGTCGGGCCAGATCCTGGCGGCGGCGGCGCTGCTGAAGGCGAAGCCGAAGCCCACCGACGCGGACATCGACGCGGCGATGAGCGGCAACATCTGCCGGTGCGGCACGTATCAGCGCATCCGTAACGCCGTGCACCGCGCGGCCGAGCTGATGGAGGGTTGAGCGTCATGAGCTTGAAGCAAGAGGTCTCGCGGCGTTCGTTCCTCAAGAGCTCGGCGGTGGCGGCCGGCGGCCTGGTGGTGGGCTTCTTCGTGCCGGCCCCCCTGAAGCGGTTCGCGCTGGCGCAGGAGGCTCCTCCGGCCACGGCGACGGTCCTGCCCCCGGTCAACGCCTTCCTGCGCATCGGCGGCGACGAGAGCGTCACCGTGCTCCTCGCGCACTCGGAGATGGGCCAGGGGATCTGGACCACGCTGCCGATGATGGTCAACGAGGAGCTGGACGCCGACTGGAGCCGCTTCCGCGTGGAGCACGCGCCCACGGCGCCGGAATATCACTCGCCGATCTTCCCCATCCAGATGACCGGCGGCTCGACCACCACGTGGTCCGAGCTCGACCGCTACCGCCAGGTGGGTGCCACGGCGCGCACGCTCCTGGTGTCGGCGGCGGCGGTGGAGTGGGGCGTCGCGCCCGGGGATTGCCGCACGGAGAAGGGCTGGGTGATCTGCGGCGACAAGCGGGCCAGCTACGGCTCGCTGGCCGCGATGGCGGCGAAGCTGCCGCCTCTCCAGAAGGTCCAGCTCAAGGACCCGGCGGACTGGAAGGTGATCGGCAAGCCGACCCGCCGGCTCGACACGCCGGAGAAGATCACCGGCCGCGCCAAGTTCGGCATGGACGTCCAACTGCCGGGGATGCTCACCGCGGTGATGGCGCATCCGCCCACGTTCGGCGGCAAGGTGAAGGGTTTCGACGCCGCGGCGGCCAAGGCCGTGCCCGGGGTGCGGGCAGTGTTCGCGGTGCCCTCGGGGGTGGCCGTGGTCGCCGATCATTTCTGGGCGGCCAAGAAGGGGCGCGACGCGCTCAAGGTCGACTGGGACCTGGGCCCGCACGCGGACGTCGACACGGCCAAGCTCCGCGAAAGTTATCTGGAGAAAGCGAAATCGGCGGGCGCCAAGGCCGCGGCCGGCGGGGACGTGGAGAAGGCGCTGGGATCGGACGTCCTGGTGGCCGAATATTCGTTGCCCTATCTCGCCCATGCCCCCATGGAGCCGCTCAACTGCACGGTGCGTCGCACGGCGGACGGGTGCGAGGTGTGGACGGGGACGCAGTTCCAGACGGTGGACCAGGGGCGGGTGGCGCAGATCCTCGGTCTCAAGCCGGAGCAAGTGGCCATTCACACCACGTTCCTGGGCGGCGGCTTCGGGCGGCGGGCGAACATCGCCTCGGATTTCGTGGTCGAGGCGGCCCACGTGGCGAAGAACCTCGACAAGCCGGTCAAGGTGGTGTGGACGCGCGACGACGACATTCGCGGCGGCTACTACCGGCCGATGGCGATCCACCGGGTGGAGGGAGCGCTGGACGCGCAGGGGCATCCGGTGGCCTGGCGGCATCGCATCGTCTCGCAGTCGATCGTGGCGGGCTCGCCGTTCGCCGGGATGATCAAGGACGGCATCGATCCCACGGTGGTGGAGGGGGCCGCGGATTCCCCTTACGTGACGAGGATCGCCAATCACCGCGTCGATCTCCATACCGTCGATCCCGGGGTGCCGGTGCTCTGGTGGCGCTCGGTGGGGAACTCGCACACCGCGTTCGCCGTGGAGTCGTTCGTGGACGAGCTGGCGCACGCGGCCAAGCGGGACCCGCTGGAATTCCGGCGGGCGCTGCTGGAGAAGTCGCCGCGGGTGCGCGCCGTGCTGGAGCTGGCGGCGGAGAAGGCGGGCTGGGGCACCCCGCCGCCTTCAGGGCAGGCGCGGGGGCTCGCCGTGCATGAATCGTTCGGCAGCATCGTGGCCCACGTGGCGGAGGTGTCGGTGGAGGACGGGCGCGTCCGGGTGCGCCGGATCGTCTGCGCGATCGATTGCGGCGTCTGCGTCAATCCGCTGGGGGTGGCCGCGCAGATGGAGTCGGCGGTCGTCTTCGGGCTCAGCGCGGCGCTTCACGGCGAGCTGACGATCAAGGAGGGGCGCGTGCAGGAGAGCAACTTCCACGATTATCGCGTCCTGCGGATGCACGAGATGCCGAAGGTGGAGGTGCACATCGTGAACAGCCGGGAGAAATCGGGGGGCGCCGGCGAGCCGGGCACGCCGCCGGTGGCGCCCGCGGTGGCGAACGCCCTGTTCGCGTTGACGGGGAAGCGGTTGCGCGAGCTGCCGCTGCGTCTGGCCTGAGAGGAGAGGGAACGGCATGAAAGGTATGGGAAGCTCCTGGGTCCTGGGCGGTCTGTTCGCCGGGACCGTTCTCCTGGCGGGTTTTCTGGTGGGTAGTGTGGCGGCGGAGCCTGCTCCCGCTTCCAAGCAGGCGGCGGCGCTGGCGGCGTTCGACACGATCCAGACGGTGCTCCAACATCCGCGCTGCCAGAGCTGCCACATTCCGGGCGACGCGCCGCTGCAATTCGACGCCGGGCTCGTCCACAATCAGAACGTGCAGCGGGGGTCCAACGGGCTCGGCGCGACGGGCCTGCCCTGCGCGACCTGCCACGGCGTGAAGAACCTGCCGGCGAGCTACGGGCCTCACATGCCCCCCGGCGCTCCCGGCTGGCGCCTGCCGCCGCCCAATCAGAAGATGGTGTTCATCGGGCTCTCCAAGGCGGACCTCTGCGCCACGATCAAGGATCCGGCGCACAACGGCGGCCGGGACCTCGCCAAGCTCCTGGAGCACGTGAGCCACGACAAGCTGGTGCTCTGGGGCTGGGATCCGGGGGTGGGAAGGGCGCCGGTGTCCGTGCCGCATGAGCGGTTCGTGGCCGCGTTCAAGACTTGGATGGCCGGCGGGGCGCCGTGCCCGTGATGCCGGGGACTGTCCTCTAGAAAGGTCGTTCCCGCTCCCCTTTTCATCGGGCGCAGCCTGGAGCTCTCCCGGGATTTTCCTGCTGACAGGGCGGGCATTCGCCTTGCAATCAGGGTGCGCCAGAGCAGGTCAACAAGGGAGAAAAAGCCATGTTGGGACAGGCGTTGAGGATAGCTGTCGCAGGTGGGCTGTTCATTTCGAGCGTTCTGGCGGCGGAGCCGCTCAAGGATTTGCAGGACAAGCTCGCGTCCGCGCGGAGCGATCAACCGATCCGAGTCAAGGTGGACGTGGCGCTGGAGCACCAGGGGAAGGCGCCTCTCCATCTCAACGACGTCAAGGAGCATGGGCGGGTGATCGTCGTCGCGGGTCCCCGGGGCGTCGAGATCCGGGAGCAGAAGCGGATCGGAAGCTCGACCTATCTTTCGCTGTGGCGGTCGCCGCGGAAGACCGGGCCCGGAGAGGCGGCGGTCCCGATGGTCGAGGACGAGGAGGCGATGATGCTGATCGATCCGGCCGGGTGGCTCTCGCCCTTCCTGAGCGGATCGACGCTGGTGGAGGATCAGGCGGTGACCTGGGAGGGGCAGCCGGCGCGTCTCCTGGTGATCCGGCCCTCGCAGCTCCCGGCGGAAAACACGGCGGAAAAGGCCTCCACGAAGGACGAGCCCAAGCCCGTCGTCGTCGAGGGGAAGATCTGGCTGGGCGCGGACGGCCTGCCGCTCGCCCTGGAGGCCACGACGGAGCTCCGGCTCCCGGCCTTCACGATGACGCAGCACCAGACCCTCACCTTCCAGCAGATCGGCGGCCGCCTGCTGGTGGCCCGGTCCACCGCGGCCTTCTCCGGGACCGCGCTGCTGGCCCTGCGCGGCACGGACGTCAAGACGATGAAGGTGACCGCGGACTGAGCGGCTCCGCGATCGGGAGGCGCGCCCGTCCTCTGGTAATCTGTCCTTCCTCAAAGGACAGATATGCGATAATCTATCCTTCATGGAAGGACAGATAAGCCTCGAGGAGCTCATCGACCGTCTGATCGCGGATTTCCAGGAGAGAGACCTGCCGCGAGTCACTCCACGGGATCTCTCCTTGCCGGGACTGCCCAGCAAGGCGGACGTGGTCGTCGGGATGCGGCGGTCGGGCAAGACCTATTTCCTCTATCAACAGATCGAGAGCCAGCTCGCCAATGGGACCGATCGCAGCCGGCTCCTCTACCTCAACTTCGAGGACGAGCGGCTCCTTCCCCTCTCGGCGGCGGATCTGTCGCGGATCCCGGAGGCGTTTTACCGCCGGATCCCGGCCAATCGAGAGCAACTCTGCTGGTTCTACTTCGACGAGATCCAGAACGTCCCGGGGTGGGAGACCTTCATCCGGCGGCTCCTGGATACCGAAAAAGTCGCGCTGATCCTGACCGGCTCCTCCGCCCGCCTCCTCAGCCGCGAGATCGCCACCAGCCTGCGGGGGCGGAGCCTATCGACGGAGATCCTGCCCTTCAGCTTCGCGGAGTCATTGCGGCATGAGGGGGTGGGCCTTCCCGAGACCTGGCCGCCCGGAGCGAAGGCCCGTTCTCTATTGGAGCACCGGCTCGAACGGTATCTGGAGAGCGGAGGATTTCCGGAGGTCCAGGGCATCACTCAGAACCTCCAGGTCCGCGTGCTCCAGGAGTATGTCGACGTGGTGATCTTTCGCGATGTCGTCGAGCGCCATGGAGTGGACAACCTGCCGGCTTTGCGTTACCTGGAGCGGAAGCTGCTGGCGAGCCCGGCTGGCAAATTCAGCGTCAACAAGCTGTTCAACGATTTTAAGTCGCAGGGGATGCGGGTCGGCAAGGACACGTTGCACGAATACCTCGCCTATCTGGAGGACAGCTTTCTCCTCTCGACCCTGACGGTGGCCTCGTCTTCGACCCGGGTCCGGCAGTCCAATCCCCGCAAGTGCTATCCGATCGATCCGGCCCTCTCGGCGGCCCTCTCCTTCCGGGCTTCCGGGGATTTCGGCCATCTGCTGGAGACCGCCGTCTATCTGGAGCTTCGGCGCCGTGGGCGGTCTCTGGCGTACGTCGCGACCCGCTCCGGCTACGAGGTCGACTTCCTGGCGGAAGGTCCCAGGGGCATCCGGGAGCTGATCCAGGTCTGCGCCGACCTCGCGGACCCGCAGACCCTCCAGCGCGAGCTCCGTGCTCTGGAGGAAGGGATGAAGGAGACCGCCTGCGAAAGAGCCACCCTGGTCACGTTGCGCGAGGAGGGATCTATTGAGGTCGCCGGCCACCCGGTCCGGATCGTGCCCGCCTGGCGATGGCTGCTGGAGCCTGAGCCCCTCACCGCGTCCAGGGCGTCGCGTACACCACGATCTCGTTCCCGCCCATCGTGACGTTCCCCTGGATCGGCAGCGTGTAGACCGCCCGGAAGCGGGGGTCGCGGGCGAGGGTGGGGAACCAGCTCGGGAAGATCACGATGTAGTCGGGACGGCGGCGCTCGACGGCGGCCATCATGGCGTCGGGCCAGGGGGTGCCGGCGGCCACGGCGCGGGAGACCTCGCGGCCGATCTCGGGAGTGGCGATGCTGGCCAGGTCGACGATCCGGTTGGGGAGCAGGTACTTGATCGCCCCGATGTCGTTCACCGCCAGCACGGCGTCCGGCGGCACGTGGCCGGCGAGCCAGCCGGCGACCGCCACGTCGCTCTCCTGGACGTTGGCCACGTTCTGGACGTAGAAGCGCTCCCCCTGGATCAGCACGGCGATCGTGGGCGCCAGGAGCGCGGCGGCTCCCAGAGCGCCGAGGACGATCCGCAGGGGACGGGCGAGGCGGAGGCGGGTGAGCGGCTCCAGGGCCAGCACGGCGAGCACGATCAGCACCGGGAAGAGCGGGAAGTAGTAGCGGCCGAAGTTGCCCAGCATCTTGGTGGGGCCGGGGGTCAGCAGCGAGTAGGCGAGCGGCATGCCGAACAGCCAGAGGGCGGGGAGGAGCCCGCGGTCGCGCGGCGTGCCCAGGCGGCCGGCGAGGGCGGCGGCGCCGCCGGCGGCCAGCAGGGTGGCCCACGGCTGCGGCCGGAAGAAGAGGCCGAGCACGTTCGAGAGATAGCGGAAGTCGGGGAGGAGGTGCCGCACCTCGCCGCCACCCTTGGCCGCGTAGGTGGTGGGCAGGACGGAGCCGCCCGCCCATCCGTATAAGAGAAAGGAGCCGGCCACGGCGCAGGCGGCCAGGCCCGCTCCGGTGAGCAGGACCCGGATGGACGGACGGCGCCAGCGCGCCGCTCCGGATGGATCGTCCGCGAAGACGAGGAGGCGGTCGAGGAAGGCGAGCAGGAGCAGCAGCACCCCCTCCGGCCGGGCGAGGACGGCCACGGCCAGGACGGCCGGCGAGAGCGGCGGGCGATCCGGGTCGGCCCGCTCGCGCAGGTGGAGGATCATCCCCCAGAGCGAGAGCAGGATGAAGAGCGGGATCTCCATCCCCGAGAGGGCCGACCAGACGAGCCAGCTGGTGGCCAGGGTCAGGGCCGCGGCGAGCGCCGAGAGCCCTTCTCCCAGGCCCAGCTCGCGGGAGAGGCGCCAGGTGGCGTCGATCCCGGCCAGGTAGAGGACGATGCCGAGGAGCTGGGTCCAGAGGAGGACGCTCCCCGGCAGCGGGAAGAGGACGGCGAGGAGCGCCGTCCACAGCGGCGCGGTGGAGCCGGTCACGAATTCGCCGGGGTTGTAGGAGAGGCCGGCGCCGTGCGCGAGGTTGCGGGCGAATTGCAGGTGGATCCAACTGTCGTCGAGCGGAAAGCCGAGCCCCCCCTTGAGGCGGGCGATCTCCGCCAGGAAGTAGCGCAGGCAGGTGACCAGGCCGGCCAGGAGCAGCAGCGCGCGGACGGGAAATCTCCGGATGGAGCCGGGCATAGCGTGCGGGAAGCATACACAACTGATGAAGACCGGATATCATCGCGGGTCTCATGACTCTGCAAAGACTGGAGGCCCGGCGGCGGCAGGCGGCGCGCGTCGCCCTGTACGGCAGCCTCGTGCTGGTGGGGGCGCTCACCTGGGGGGTGGTCAAGCTCCTCGACGCGCCGCTCCGGGCGCGGCAGACCGAGGAGTGGATGCGGCGCGACTTCGCCAATCTGCCGGAGGTGAAGCTGCTGCAGCAGTACGCGCAGATCGACACCAGCGAATCGACCGGCGACGAGCTCAAGGGGGCCGAGTTCATGGCCCGCCATTTCGCCGCGGCCGGCATCCCCTACCGCATCGAGAAGGTGGGTCCGCGCAAGGCCAATCTCTATGCCTGGCTGGTGGGCAGGAACCCCCGCCCGCTGGTGCTGCACAACCACATCGACGTCTCGGACGTCGATCCCAAGGAGTGGTTCTCGCCGCCGTTCGAGGCGCGCATCCAGCTCCCGTGGATCTACGGCCGCGGCGTGTTCGACATGAAGAGCGTGGCCATCGCCCAGATGCTGGCGATGATCGACCTCAAGAAGAGCGGCGTGCCGCTCTCCCACTCGGTGCTCTTCCTGGCCACCAGCAGCGAGGAGCGGGGGAGCCGGCTGGGGGTGCGGCGGATCATCCAGCTCCATCCGGAGATGGTCAAGAGCTTCTGGGCGGTGCTCACCGAGGGGGGGGTGGTGGAGGCGCGGGCGCGCGACGAGATCAAGTTCTGGGGGACCGAGGTCGCCCAGAAGCGCTACGCCGACCTGATCGTCTGCAGCGACGACCGCCAGCGGCTGGAGGACATCCGCAAGACGCTCAAGGAGATGGGCCCCACGGTGACCGACCTCAGGCTGACGCCGGAGGCCCGGGAGGTGCTCGCGTCCTACGGCCCCACCCGCGACCGCAAGGACCTGCGGAAGATGATGACCAACCTGGAGGACGCGATGGGGGACGTCAAGGCGTTCCGCAAGCTCCCCAACTACATCCAGTCGATGCTGCGCGACGAGGCGGTGCCGTTCAAGGTGAGGGAGGCGAGCGGCGGCGGCTGGGAGCTCGAGATCAAATTCCAGCTCCTGCCCGGAGAGGACCTGGAATCCGTGCGCGAGAAGCTGGTGCCGGGCTGGCTGACCTTTGGTCTCACCACGATGGTGGACGATCCGCAGAGCGCCAAGGGGGGGAGCCCGCTCGACAACAAGGTCTACGAGACGATCGAGTCCACCCTGCGCGACGCCTATCCGGACGCGCCGGTGGGCCCCTATTTCCTCCCCTGGACGGCGACCGACGCCCGCTTCTTCCGGACCCTGGGCGTGCCGGCGTACGGCTTCTCGCCGTTCCTGATCATGAACACCGACACCTTGCAGGTGGACCAGGCCAACGAGCGTTTCGCGGTGCCCGCGTTCGCGGACGGCGTCGAGCTCTACAAGAAGCTGGTCCGCCGGCTGGTGTCTGACACTTAGTGCTAACGCCCGGTGTCAAATTTTGTCTTGACGGATTTTGAACGCCAATAGAATCAATAACTTAGGACCGGTGAACCCCTGGCATCGACCCTGCTTTATCCTCCCACCGACACACCTCGCGGATTTCCCGGAGGAAAGCTTCAAAACCCAGGGGGAGGAGACCCAAACATGTTGACTAAGATCCGTAACCGGCAGAAGGGCTTCACGCTCATCGAGCTGCTGATCGTCGTGGCGATCATCGGCATCATCGCCGCCCTGTTGATCCCGAACTTCCTCGACGCGCTGCAGAAGGCGAAGCAGAAGCGGACGGTGGCCGACATGCGCAACATCGGAACCGCGATGTTCTCCTGGTTGACCGACCAGGTGGGCGCGGCGGCCGCCGGCGGCTCCGCGACCGAGGTCGACCTCAGCAAGTACACCGCCTCCGACTCCTCGACGGTCGCGTCCGTGCTGGTGCCCCAGTACGTGCAGTCGGTTCCGGAGAAGGACGGCTGGAAGAAGGACTTCCACTATTGGCTGGAGACCACCAACGTGCTGCAGCCGAATGTGATGGCGATCGCCTCCGGCGGACGTGACGCCAGCACGCCGAGCGGCTCCTACACGGTCGCCGGCTTCGACCCGACCGACTATGACCAGGACATCGTCTGGGCCGACGGCTTCTTCTGCCGCTGGCCGCAGAAGACCAATTAGTAGAAGGCGCAGTAGAGACGCAGTAGCAGTAGACGTCGCAGCAAACGGGCCGCAAAGCCCACACGACCCAAAGCGATTCAAGCTCTCTTCCCAGGGGGCCTCGGAGACGGGGGCCCCCCCTTTGTTTTTATGTCAAGGCGCTTTTTTCTTCTGTTCCTCGCCGCTCTCCCGCTCCTCGCCCCCGCGCACGCGGCGGCCCCCGCGCTGTCCGAGCCCGCGACGTGGCTCCAGCAATATCTGCGGATCGACACCTCGAATCCGCCGGGGAACGAGGGGAGGGCGGCGGCCTTCCTGGCCGGCCTCCTCCAGCAGGCGGGGATCCCGTCGCGGACAATCGCCAACCCGCAGGGTCGGGCCAACCTGTACGCCCGGCTGTCGTCGCCGCGGAGCGGCGGGCGGGCGATCCTCCTGCTCCATCACATGGACGTCGTCCCCCCCGGACCGGGGTGGACCGTGCCGCCGTTCGCCGGCCTGATCAAGAACGGCCGGCTCTGGGGGCGCGGCGCGATCGACGACAAGAGCTTAGGGATCGCCCAGCTGGCCGCGATGATTGATCTCCAAAAACGGCGGGTGCCGCTGGAGCGCGACGTGGTCTTCCTGGCCGTGGCCGACGAGGAGAACGGCGGGTTGAACGGCACGGGCTGGCTGCTCGCCAGCCATCCGGAGCTGTTCCAGGGGGTGGAGGGGGTGATCGGCGAGGGGGGGCGCAGCCAGACCGGGGCCGGCGAGAAGCTCCTCTGGTGGGGGATCGAGGTGGCGCAGAAGCGGCCGCTCTGGCTGGAGGTCTCGACCTCGGGGCGCGGCGGCCACGGCGCCGGCCTCAATCCCGAGAGCGCGAATCACCAGCTCATCCAGGGGCTGGCGCGGCTGCTGGGCGAGCCGGCCCGCTGGCGGGTGACGCCCCCGGTGCGCGACTACTCGCGCGCCATCGCGCCGCTGCAGAACGAGCGCTGGCGCCGGGTGTTCTCCAATATCGATTCCGTGATCGCGGAGAGCGGGCCGAAAGAGTTCCTGATGCCCGGCATGGCCAACCTCTTCCTCGACACGGTGCAGGTGACGGTGCTGCGCGGCGGCGAGCGGATCAACGTGGTGCCCGAGCGCTCGTCGGCGCTGCTCGACATCCGGCTCCTTCCGGACACCGACTCGGCCGCCTTCCTGGCCAACGTCAAGGGCCGGCTGGGCTCGGGATTAGAGGTCAAGGTGCTGGTCACGGCGCCCCCCTCGCCGCCGTCGCCGGTCTCCGGGCGGCTCTATCAGGCGATCGAGAAGATATTGCGCCCGGAAGGTCCCGTGGTGCCCACCTTCATCGCCGGCTTCACCGACTCGCGCTTCTTCCGCGAGCGGGGGATTCCGGCCTACGGCCTGTCGCCGTTCAAGCTCGCGCCCGACGACTCGAAAGGGATCCACAGCACCGACGAGCGCATCCCGCTAGCCGAGATCGACCGCGGCGTCGAGCGGATGCGCAAGATCCTCTCAGCCTACGCCGGCGGCCGGTGACATCCCGTGCCGCCGCGCTGACGATTTTTGTCGAGAAGAGACTTGGCTATAAGCAGAAGCCGTTGATTCTCAAGGGCTTCCGCCGGGTACCTCTCTGGCACGTCCCTTGCCCTAGAACCCTCTCGACCATTTGAGGGAACCTTGGAGGGAATCTGTGATGAAGCGTAGACTCGCGAAACCAGAGACGGGCTTTACGCTGATTGAGCTTCTGATCGTCATCGCCATCATCGGCATCCTGGCGGCCATCCTGATCCCCAACCTGCTGGACGCCATGGAGAAGGCGAAGCAGAAGCGGACGGTGGCGGACATGCGGATCACCGGCACCGCCATGTTCTCGTGGCTCTCCGACGAGGTGGGCGCGGCGTCGGCCGGTGCGGTGGTGACCCAGGTGGACATCAGCCAGTACAAGGCGATCGACCTGTCGGCCATGCGCGATCTGCTCACGCCCCAGTATCTCGAGACGATCCCGGTGCTGGACGGCTGGAAGAGGGACTACCAGTACTTCCTCGATCCCAACAACCCGCTGAACCAGCAGGTGATGGCGATCGGCAGCGGCGGGCGGGACCGGAGCACGGTCTCCGGCACCTATACGGTGGCGGGGTTCGACCCGACCGACTACGACCAGGACATCATCTGGGCGGACGGGTTCTTCGTGCGCTGGCCCCAGAAGTAGATATTCTTCCCGGATGCGCCGCCGGTCCGCCGCGATTCTGCCAGCCGTTCTCGCGGCGGGCTGGCTGCTGAGCCTGCTCGCCCCTCTGCTCTCGCCGGCGCGGGCGCTGGCCAACCGGGACATCTCGCTCTTCCATCTGCCGCTGCGCCAGGCCTTCCGCGAGCTGGCCTCCCACGGGCTCCCCACCTGGAACCCGTGGCTGAACGGCGGGCAGCCGCTGCTCTCGAACCCCAGCTACGCGGCCTTCTATCCGCCGAGCTGGCTGATCTTCGCGGTCCCGCCCCACTACCTGTTCAGCGTGCTCGCCTTCCTGCACGGGGCGATCGCCTTCGCGGGCGCCTGGCGGCTGGCGCGGCATTTCGGCTGCGACCGCGGGGCGGCGGCGCTGGCGGCGGTGGGGTACGCGGGCGGCGGCGCCTACCTGTCGCTGCTCAGCGCCTACACCCTGTACTGCAGCATGGCCTGGTTCCCCTGGGCGCTCGCCTGGGCGGACGAGGCGCTGCGGGCCGAGGGCCGCTCCGAGGGAAAGACCTGGTGGCGCCCGGCGCTGCTGGCCGGCGGCGCGATCTCTCTCCAGCTCCTCAACGGCGAGCCGTCGACGGTGGTGATGAGCGGCCTCGGGGTGCTGGCGCTGGCCGCCTCGGCGGCCTTCCGCCGTCCCGCGGCGGCCTTGAGGGCCGCCGTGCCGGTGCTCTTCGCCGTGGCGCTGGCCGCGGTGCAGCTCGTACCCACGCTGGGCCGGCTCGCCGACTCGCCGCGCAAGGACATCCCCACCTGGCACGCCACGCTCTGGTCGATGCCCCCCGAGCGGCTGGCGGAGGTCGTCTTCCCGCGCTTCTTCGGCGATCCGGCGCGCAACATGGAGGGGGTCTATTTCGGCTGGAAGCTGGAGGACCGCGACTACCCCTACGTGGAGTCGATCTATCCGGGGCTGCTGCTGGCGCTGCTGGGTACCGCGGCGCTGATCCGCTGGCGCATCCCGCGGCGGGGGGCCTGGGCGCTCGCCGTGCTGGCCGGCGTCTTCCTGGCGCTCGGGCGGAACAATCCCGTCTACGAGGCGCTGCGGCGGGCGGTGCCGGTGCTGGCGGTGCTCCGCTTCCCCGAGAAGCTCGTCGTCTTCGCAATTCTCTGCCTCGGGATCGCTGGTGTGCTGGGCTGGCAGCGGCTGCTCGACGAGCGGGAGGCGGGGCGGCCCGAGACGGCCGACCTGCCGCTGGCGCTGGCCGGCGTGACCTTCGCCACCGCCCTGTTCTTCGCGCTCCTGCTGCTGGGGAATCCGCGGCTCGCCCTGGGATTCGTCGTCGCCCACGGCGCGCCCGATCTCGGTCCCGGCGGCCTGGCCGCCGCTGTGGGCTATCTGCGGGCGGAGAGCTGGGGGGCGGTAATTACATCTGCCATGGTGACCGCCCTCCTCGCGCTCTGCCGCTGGCGGCGGCCGTCGCGGCGGCTGCTGGAGGGGCTGGCCGTGGCCCTGCTGGCGGCCGACCTCTGGCACTACGGCCACGGGCTGATCCGCACCCTGCCGGCCAGCGCCTACACGGTGCCGCCGCCGCTCGCGGCCTCGATCCTCCCCGCCGAGGACCGGGTCTTCGTGCAGCCGGCGCCGCCCGGCGCGCCCGAGATCGTCCCCCGCGGCTGGGGGGACCCGCGGACGCTGATCGCCCGCACGTACATCGCCCGGCTGGAGCCCTACTCGGGGCTGCTCTGGCATCTCCCCTACGTCTTCAACACCGACTTCGACCTCATGCTGACCGGCTGGGGGCGGCAGGCGCAGCGCATTCTCGACGCGGAGTGGGGGCAGCCGCAGATGGCCTACCGCTATCTCGGCGTCTGGAACGTGGGCACCCTGCTGCTGCGGGCGCCGGGCGCGCCCGTGGCGTCGCGCGATCCCGCGGCCTCGTTGCGCCGGGTGCCGAACACCTACCTGCTCCCCCGCTTCCGCTTCGTGCCGCGGGTGAGCTTCCATCCGGACGTGCCCGGCGCCCTGCTGTCCGCCCGCACCCTGGCCTGGCAGGTCAACCGCCACGAGCAGTGCATCCGGCCGCACGGGCCGGCGGAGACGGTGGCTTTCCGCCAGCCGCCGCGGCTGCTCTCCTTCGCGGACGAGGGGGGGAGGATCGGCGTCCGTTATCAGGCCGGAGAAGGAGGCGGGCTGTTCGTGGCCGGCATGACCTACGACCGGGGGTGGCGGGCCACGCTCGACGGCGCGCCCCTGGAGGTCTATCCCACGGCGGCCTGCCAGATCGCCGTGCGGCTCCCGGCCGGCGAGCACCACCTGGAGCTCCGCTATCACGAGCGGCTCCTGGGCGCCGGCGCCGCCGTGACCCTGCTGTCGCTCGCGGCCGGCCTGGGATTCCTGCTCAGGGGCCGGCGGCGCCATCTGGCGTAGAGCATCTGGCATAGAATCGCCGCACCGTGCAACTCGAGATCCTCCTCGGCATCTACGCGGCGCTCTTCGGCCTGATCGTCGGCAGCTACCTCAACGTGGTCATCTATCGGGTGCCGCTGGGGATCTCGACCGTCCTGCCGCGCTCGCGCTGCCCGCAGTGCGGGGCCGCCATCCGGGCCGTGGACAACGTGCCGGTGCTCTCGTTCCTGCTGCTGCGCGGGCGCTGCCGGCAGTGCGGAGCGCACATCTCCTGGCGCTATCCGGCGATCGAGGCGGCCACGGCGGCCCTCTTCGTGGCCTGCTTCCTGCGCTTCGGCATCTCGCTGGAGACGCCGGTCGCCGCCCTCTTCACCGCGCTACTGCTGGCGCTGGCGATGATCGATTACGACCACATGATCCTGCCCGACGTGCTGACCTGGCCGGGGATCGCGCTGGGCATCCTCCTCCAGCCGCTGGTCCCCTGGGCCCGCCTGTGGGAGGGTCCGTGGGGGGCGATAGCGGGGGCGGCGCTGGGCGCCGTGCTCGGCTCGGGCGTGCTGCTCGCCGTCTGGGCCGCCTGGTACCTCTGGCGCCACGAGGAGGGGATGGGCCTGGGCGACGTCAAGATGCTCGCCCTGATCGGCGCCTTCCTGGGCTGGAAGGGGGTGCTGGTGGCGCTCTTCGCCGCCGCCCTGCTGGGCTCCGTCGTGGGCCTCACGCTGATGGCTTTCGGGGGTCTGGCTCTCAAGGACAAGCTGCCGTTCGGCGTCTTCCTCGCCCTCGGCGGCCTGATCGCCCTCTTCGCCGGCGAGCCGCTGGTGCGGGTGTACGTGGCGTACGCCCACAGCCTATGAGCCCCGAGACACGGCCCGCGCGCCGGCTGGGGCTGCGGCGCGAGGTGCTGATCCT
>DASXJP010000211.1:0-5255 GCA_036497345.1 Thermoanaerobaculia bacterium | reverse complement strand
GGCGAGCACCTCCCCCGGCGCGGCGCCGAGGCCGCGCTGCTGGCCGCGGCGATCTCGGGTTACGAGGAGGAGCTGGCGCTCGCCCGCTCCCGCTTCTACGCCTCGGCGGTCCGCGGCCGGCCCGAGGTGCCGAAGGAGATCGGCCGCGCGGTCGAGCTCCGCCAGCGGGGCAACGAGTACCTCTTCCGCGTCAGCCGGCTCGACCGCCGGCTCTTCCGCGTCGAGGCCGAGGGGGTCCGCCTGGAGGTGCTCGCCGAGCCTCCGGGGCGCACTGGCCGCGCCCTCTCCTGCGGCGGCAGGAGCTGGCGGGTCTCCCTCGCCGCGCAGGAGAGCCGGCTGCTGGTGGAGGTGGACGGCATCCCCCACCGGATCGAGCGCGACGCCGGCGGCATCGTGCGCTCGCCGGCCCCGGCGGTGGTCGTCTCGCTCGCCGTGCGCGAGGGGGACGAGGTGGCCGCCGGCGATCCGCTGGCGGTGCTCGAGGCCATGAAGATGGAGACCACCGTGGTCGCTCCCGGGCCCGGCCGGGTGCGCAAGCTGCTGACGCGCCGGAACGCCCAGGTGGGCACCGGTGGAGCGCTCCTGGCGCTGGAGCCGGTGGACCGCGCGGCCGCCGCGGCGATCCGCGGGCCCCGGGTGCGGCTCGATTCGCTGGTCCCCTCCGACAAACCGGAAGACGCGCGCGGCGAGGTGCTGGCCGAGGCGCGCCGCCTGATCCTCGGCTACGACGCCGATCCGCGGACGGTCCAGCGCCTGGTCTCCGGCGAGGCGGGCCCGCCGGGGCCGGAGGATCTGGGCGTCGAGGAGGAGATCCTGCGCGCCTACGCCGACCTCAGCTCGCTCTTCCGCCGGCAGACGGACGGCGACGGCCGGCTGAGCTCCGAGGAGTACCTCTTCACCTATCTGCGCGACCTCGACGCGCGCGGCGCGGGTCTCCCCGAGGCCTTCCTCGACACGCTGCGGCGCGCCCTCGCCCATTACGGATTGAGCTCCCTCGACCGCGCGCCGGAGCTGGAGGAGAGCCTCTTCCGCATCGCCGTCTCCCACCGCCAGCCGCGGCAGGAGGCGACCGTGCTCGCCCTGCTGGAAGGGTGGCTGGAGCGTGGCGGTCTCCCGGAGGTGCTTGGGGCTCGCGAGCTGCTCGACCGGGTGATCGCCGAGACGCAGGGGCGGGAGCCGGCCGTGCACGACCTGGCGCGCGAGGTGCGCTACCGCGCCTTCGACCGCCCCCTCCTGCTCGCCGCCCGCGAGCGCATCTACGCCTCCGCCGCCGTGGACCTCACCCGGCTGGCCGCGGGCGTGAGCCCCGAAGAGGGAGCCGAGCTCATCCGCTCCCTGGTCGAATGCCCGCAACCGCTCCACCACCTGATCTCGCAGCGGCTCACCCAGGCCGATCCCGTGCTGCGCGCGGCCCTGCTGGAGATCCTGGCGCGGCGCTACTACCGCATCCGCGAGCTGGGGGAGATCGGGATCACCGTCCTCGACGGCCAGACCTTCGCCGTGGCCGACTACGTCTACCGGGGCTCGCCCGTCCACCTGATCGCCACCCACGCCGGCCACCGCCGTCTCGCCTGGAACGTACACGCCCTGAGCCGGCTGACCGGCGAGACCGCGCCGGAGATCGAGACCGTGGCGGATCTCTACCTCTGGCGGCCCGGCGAGCCGCCGGCCGAGGACGCCGACGCGGCCGAGATCGCCGCCCTGCTCGTTCCGGCCGCTCTGCCGGACCAGCGTGCGCTGCCGGACCAGCATGTGCTGCCGAATCAACTGCGCCGCGTGGCCGTCTCCATTGCGGGCCCGGCCGGCGTGCGCTGCTTCACCTTCCGGCGGCGGCCCGGTGGAGAGATCACCGAAGACCGCATCTACCGCGGCATCCACCCCCTGGTGGCCCTGCGGCTGGAGCTCTGGCGTCTCCAGGAATTCCATCTCGACCGCCTGGAATCGCCCGAGGGGGTCTACCTCTTCCACGGCGTGGCCCGCGAAAACCCGCGGGACGAGCGCCTGTTCGCCATGGCCGAGGTGCGCGACCTCACCCCGGTGCGCGATGCCGAAGGGCGCGTCGTCCAGCTCCCCCAGCTCGAGCACATGCTGATGGAGGCCCTGGCGGGGATCCGCCGCTTCCAGTCGCGCCGCGCCGCGGGCGAGCGGCTGCAGTGGAACCGTGTGCTGCTCGGCGTCTGGCCGCCGGTCGACCTGCGGGCGGACGAGCTCAACACCCTGGTGCGCCGCCTGGCGCCGCTCACCGAGGGGCTCGGCCTGGAGAAGGTGGCGGTGCGCTGCCGCATCCCCGACCGCGAGACCGGCGAGCTCCGCGACTGGGTGCTGGAGATCTCCAACTTCGAAGGCTCAGGAGTGGTCCTGCGCGTCCGCAAGCCCAAAGAGGCCCCCCTGAAGCCGCTGCGGGAGTACGCCCAGAAGGTGGTCGACCTGCGGCGGCGCGGCCTCCCCTACCCCTACGAGGTGATCAAGCGGCTGGCCCCGCCGCAGCGCGAGGCCGCCGCCGACCTCCCCCCCGGCGAATTCGTCGAGCACGACCTCGACGCCGCCGGCCGTCTGGTCCCGGTCGACCGGCCGTACGGCGGCAATCAGGCCAACGTCGTGGTGGGGGTTATCCGCAATTTCACCGCCCGCTATCCGGAGGGGATGGCGCGCGTGATCCTGCTCGGCGATCCCAGCCGCGGCATGGGCGCCCTGGCCGAGCCCGAGTGCCGGCGGATCGTGGCCGCCCTCGACCTCGCCCGCCAGATGGGGGTGCCGCTCGAATGGTTTGCCCTCTCCGGAGGGGCCAAGATCGCCATGGACAGCGGCACCGAGAACATGGACTGGATCGGCCGCGTGCTGCGCCGGCTGGTGGAATTCACGCAAAGGGGCGGCGAGGTCAACCTGATCGTGCCCGGCATCAACGTCGGCGCCCAGCCCTACTGGAACGCCGAGGCCACCATGCTGATGCACACGCGGGGCATCCTGATCATGACTCCGGAAGGCGCCATGGTGCTCACCGGCAAGCAGGCCCTCGACTACTCGGGCGGCGTCTCGGCCGAGGACAATTTTGGGGTAGGCGGCTACGAGCGGATCATGGGCCCCAACGGCCAGGCGCAATATTTCGCCCGCGACCTCTCGGAGGCCTGCCAGATCCTGCTGCGTTACTACGAGCACACCTGGGCGCCGCCGGGCGAGCGCTTCCCGCGGATGGCTCCCACACAGGATCCGCGCGATCGGGACGTGCGGGACTTCCCGCACGGCGGCGCCTTCCGCACCGTGGGCGAGGTCCTCTCCCCCACCGCCAACCCGGGGCGCAAGAAGCCGTTCGAGATCCGCCGCGTGATGGCGGCCGTCTCCGACCAGGACCATCCGCCGCTGGAGCGCTGGTACGGCATGCGCGACGCCGAGATCGCCGTGGTCTGGGACGTCCATCTGGGCGGCCATCCGGTCTGCCTGCTGGGCTTCGAGTCCAAGCCCCTCCCCCGCCTCGGCTGGGTGCCCGTCTACGGGCCCGACCAGTGGACCGGCGGCACCCTCTTCCCCCAGGCCTCGAAAAAGGTGGCGCGGGCGATCAACGCGGCGAGCGGCAACCGGCCGCTGGTGGTGCTGGCCAACCTCTCGGGGTTCGACGGCTCGCCGGAGTCGATGCGCCTCTGGCAGCTCGAATACGGCGCCGAGATCGGCCGCGCGGTGGTCAACTTCCGCGGGCCGATCGTCTTCTGCGTGGTCTCCCGCTACCACGGCGGCGCCTTCGTGGTTTTCTCCAACGCCCTGCACGACAACCTGGAGGTGGCGGCGCTCGAGGGGACCCACGCCTCGGTGATCGGCGGCGCGCCGGCCGCGGCCGTGGTCTTCGCCCGCGAGGTGGACCGCCGGACGCGCCAGGACGCGCGGGTGGTGGAGCTCGAGCGGGCGATCGCCGATCCCGAGCGCGGCGACCGCGCGCGCCTGCTGGCCCAGCTGGAGGAGACGCGCGAGGCCGTGCGCTCCGAGAAGCTGGGCGAGGTGGCCGAGGAATTCGACCACATCCACAGCGTCCAGCGCGCCCAGAAGGTCGGCTCGGTCCACCACATCCTCCCGCCGGAGCGCCTGCGACCGTACCTGATCGAGGCGGTCGAGCGCGGCATGGAACGGGAGCTGGCGGGCGCCTCCCTCCCCACCCTGGAGCTCACCAGCACATCGTGATCGCTCCCCTGGGAGGCATTCCCGTGGGCTGGCTGACGGCGGACGGGCCGCAAGCACCGGCGGACGACGGCTGGCTCAGCCCCAAGGAACGGGTGCGCCTGGCCACCCTTCAGGTCCCCGCGCGCCGCGCCGATTGGCGCCTGGGCCGCTGGACCGCCAAGCACGCGGTGGCCGCCTACCTCGACGCCGGCTTCGAAGCCGTCGAGATCCGGCCTGCCGCGGACGGCGCCCCCGAGGCCCTGCTCGGCGGCGAGCCGGCGCCGGTCTCCCTCTCCTTCAGCCATCGGGCCGGCCGCGCCGCCTGCGCCGTGGCCCCGGCCGGCACCGCCCTCGGCTGCGACCTGGGGCTCGTGGAGCCGCGCAGCGCCGCCTTCGTCCGCGACTACCTCACCGCCGCCGAGCAGGCCCTGGTCCGCGCCGCTCCTGAAATGGATCACCCTCTCCTGGTCAATCTCATCTGGAGCGCCAAGGAGTGCGCGCTCAAGGCCCTGCGCGCCGGGCTGCGACTCGACACCCGGAGCGTCGAGGTCCGGTTGCCGGAGGATGGCGAGAGCGCAGGCTGGCGCCCGTTCGCCGTGCACGCCCGCGAGACCGGCGAGGATTTCGCGGGCTGGTGGCGGCGCGACGGCGGCTGGGTGCTCACCCTGGCCGCCTCCCCTCCACCCGCTCTACCCCGGCATTTGCTTGACAGGGCCCCGGAGCGCGGCTAGTCTGGGAATTTGACGTTGGAGAATTTGTTGGAAGGGGGGGCAATTCTGCGTCGTATGGAGCTAACAACTATGAAATTGACGAGCCTGGGTCTTGCGCTGACGATGTGCGGAATCATGACGGCTGCCGCCAACGCGCAGGCCGTGTCTCCCGGTGGCGGCCCTGACGTCGCCCCGACCGGCAAGGGGGGTTGGGGCCTGCCGGCCGTCGACGTGCCCCCCCTCAGCCTGCAGAAGCGGGGTAGGCCCAAGCCGCCACCGCCGCCGCCGGCCAACAACGGCATCAATTATCACAACGGCCCGGTGATGCTGGGCACCGTCAACATCTACTACATCTGGTACGGGGATTGGAGCGACAACAGCGCCGTCGACATCCTGAGC
>DASXJP010000210.1:0-5475 GCA_036497345.1 Thermoanaerobaculia bacterium | reverse complement strand
GCCCTCCGGCGGCGAGGGTGGCATAGGCCTGGGCCATCTCAAACGGGCTCGCCTCGAAGGCGCCGAGGGCCAGCGACGGCCGCGGCTGGAGCTTCTCGTTCAGCCCCATGCCGCGCGCCAGCTCGATCACCCGCGGCATGCCCACCTGCAGGGCCACGCGCACGGTGGGGACGTTGAGGCTCTGCTCCAGCGCCGTGCGCGCCGTCACCCAGCCGCGGAAGGCGCGGTCGTAGTTCTGCGGCTGCCAGCTCGCGTTGCCGATGCGCACCTGGATCGGCGAGTCGTTGAGCAGCGTGGCGGGATTGACCACCCCCTCGGTGAGCGCGGCCGCGTAGACCACCGGCTTGAAGGCGCTCCCCACCTGGCGCTTGGCCTGGGTCACGCGGTCGAACTGGCTCTTCTCGTAGTCGCGCCCGCCCACCCAGGCGAGGATCGAGCCGTCGCCCGGATCGACGGAGACGAGAGCCGCCTGAAGGCGGTGCTTGCCCTTGCCGTTGTCCAGGGCGCCGAGCCCCCGCGCCACCGCCGCCTCGGCCCGCCGCTGGTCGGTCCAGCGCAGGGTCGAGAAGAGGAGATACCCCTTGCCGTCGAGCTCGGTGGCGTCGAACCGGTCCTTGGCCTCGGACGCGGCCTCGTCGGCGAAATAGGGGGCGATCGGCCGCGTCTCGACTGGATGGAGATCGACGCCCAGCGGCTCGCTTTGCGCCTGCTTCACCTGCTCCGGTTTCACCCAGCCCAGATCGCCCATGCGCTGGAGCACCCAGTTGCGCCGCTCGATCGCCTTGTCTGGATGCTCGGTGAGGGAATGGCTGCCCGGCGACTGGATCATCCCCGCCAGGGTCGCCGCCTGGGCCAGCGTCAGCTCGGCGGCGTCGCGGTTGAAGTAGGCGCGGGCCGCGGCGCCGAGACCGATCAGGTTGGCCGGGCCGCTGCGGCCGAGGTAGGTCTCATTGAGATAGGCCTCCAGGACCGCCCGCTTGCCGTGGCGCAGCTCCACGAACATGGCGATCAGCGCCTCCTCGGCCTTGCGCTTGAGCGTGCGCCGGCTGGAGAGGTAGACGTTCTTGACGAGCTGCTGGGTGATCGTGCTCCCCCCCTGCACCTCGCCGCCGCGCAGGTCCACCAGGAGCGCGCGGGCGACGCCGGTGGGCGACACGCCGGGATGGGTGTAGAAGCCCGAGTCCTCGGCGGCCAGCACGGCCTTCACCACGTCGTCCGGCAGCCGGTCGAGGGTGACCGGCCGGCGCTCCTCCAGATCTTTGTCGTAGAAGGAGGCGAGGAGGGGGGGCTCCAGCGCGGCGCTCTTCGCCGGCCGGCCGGCCACCCAGACGCCGGCCACCCGGTTGCCCCGGAAGGCGGCCCCCACCGCCGCGCCGCCGGCCTCGCCCTCGGGGGTGGGGAAATGGCGCAGATTCGTCACCACGCGGTCGCCCAGGCGGCGGTAGGTGCCCGGCGTGATCGGCGCTCCCGCGGGGGTCTGGCGATAGCCGGCATCCTTCAGCTCGGCCACCATCTCGTCCGGCGAGAAGGGCTCGCCCGGCGCGAGCACGGTGGCGCTGGCGTAGAGCCGGGAGGGCTGTTTGAAGGGGGCCTCCGGGAACTTCCGGGAGAGCTTCCAGAGATAGCCCGCGAGGACGAAGCCGCCGAGGAACAGCAGGGCCGAGACGGTGAGGCCCGCGATCACCAGGTACCGGCGCGCGGGGGTCATCTCGGGGAATTCACGCCGGGGCCTGCGGAATGCGTACTGTGGCTGCATGGTCTGCTCCCGCGGCGTCGAGTCGATTCTCTGCAGGGAGTACCGCCGCTCGCCTTCAAATATGGCAAGCTATGTGCCAGCCGTTCTCGGCATTGAGGTTGCAGCCGGCCTCTCGCCGGACGGTCAGGGGAGAGTGGAGGTGAAATGATATGAGCGATCTCTTGGATAAGACCTGCAAACCGGCCGAGGGGAACGCGCTGAAGGGGGAAGAGCTCCGCAAGCTCTTCGGCCAGCTCCAGTTCGGCTGGACGATGCCCAACGAGCATCACCTGGAGAAGGAGTACCGCTTCAAGGATTTCCGCGAGGCCCTCGACTTCGTCAACCGCCTGGGCGAGATCGCGGAGCGCGAGGGGCACCACCCGGACGTCTTCCTCACCTGGGGACGGGTGAAGGTGACCCTCTGGACCCACTCCGTGGGAGGCCTGAGCGAGAACGACTTCATCCTGGCGGCGAAGGCGGACCAGGCGGCGTAGGGCGTGGGGGGGACCGGCTTGCCGGCCTCGGTCATCTGCACGAGCTGGACGAAGCCGATGATCGCCGTCAGCGGCGTGCGCAGCTCGTGGGACAGCGGCCGGAGATCAGGATCACCGAGCTGCGCGACAGCTCCGGGTCGGGGTTTCAACCCCAGGTGGGGACGGGAAACGGCGGCTCAGCCGTGAGCAGCCCGTCTGGGCTCGGGCCGTGCCTCCACTACAAGCTCAGTCGTCGGTGACTCAACCACCAAGATTCGCATCGCCGCTCCAAATCAGCAAGCTTTCCAGGTTCCGTCCGAAGATCATAATACTCGATGCGCCTTGAGTCACGATCGATTCGGTCTACCACATTTTTCGGAATGTCGCGATGGCTCAGGATAACGGACGGCTTATGGTGACTCAAAGCAACACCGTACTCGAAGTGCATCCAAGGCGAGAGAGAACGCCGTCCTTCAGGATGCCAAATACCGATGAAGTAATGCGCGTGCACAATGCGCTCGATGGACCCCCCGGTGATATGCGATGATTCCGAATCGCCATCGCTCTGCATGACGCGAAAATGAAATCGATCACCGAGCTTGCTGATTACAGCGGCGGCTTGATCCGCCCCGGACCGTGAATATGACAAGAAAATCGAAGGCTTCCCAGTAGGTCCCCAATCGCCCGCGAACAGGAGGTCGGTCAGCCAGCGCCTGGGGGCGAATTCCGGCTCGTTCTTCGCCCTTTCCGCCATTTTCATCAGGTTATCTTCCGCTTCCTCTGGGGAGATCAGCGTGACAAGCTCCGGCGGGTCCTGGGCCTCGTCGAAAAGCGCCGCCGGCGAGAATTGAGCTGACCGGGGATACAGAGGGGCCTGGAGTATAACCTCGTAATGCCTCAAGAGAAGGCTGGCGTCCTTGTCGTCTAGACGCAAGTGCGCACGGGCCCAGGCGCTTGAATCTCGATCCAGATCTTCGCGCGAGAGCTCCCTCGACTGGTGCTCCAACGTAACTTCCAGTATATTGCGCTCATCTGACAGCTTGCGCACCAAACCAGAAACGATTGAAAACTGACTGCGCGCGATGACGTCAGTGATCGCACATAGAGCTCCCGGCCTGTTCTTGTGTGAAAAAGCGAGATGGATCATCCGCTTTTCACGGCCACTCCTTGGAATGAATATGCGGAGCGTTTTGGATTCAATGTCAGAAACCATAATATAATGGAGAGTGCCTCCATTGTCTCTGCCGGTCGCCAGCCTGGCCTCCGCCGCGACCCCTGGATGGATCGTAAAGGCAACTCCAGCCTCCTCGAGGTGGACTGGATGATCTGTTGCCGGAGTTATCGCGATGCTCCCTCGACGCGCGACCAGGCGCTTCTCTTCAAACTCATTGAGACGCAAGCGCGGAAAGGCAAAGTCGTGATTCGGGTCTTTCTCCCAGAGCAGAATGTCCGCGCATTGGCCAAGGATCTGGCGCAAGAGCCGTATATACCGAATATCGTTGAATGGGATAATGCCCGACAGGCGCGTAGAGAACAACTCGTGAAGATTCTTTGGCAGCTCGACCTTGGTAGGCGAAGACGTAGTGCTCCAGTCCAGGAGCATGAACACGCCATGCCCACCATTGGACTCCAGGGTCGCGCTTTCCCACGATAAGATGTTGATCTCCATGGCGGCGATCGCGCGCAATAGACGGTGCACAACCCCGGCCTGCTCCTTGAGTATACATTTCAGGCGAAACAAGTGCTCCAGGGGTTGCTCATACGGCGTGACGCAGAGCTCGCAACCGCCCAGGTTCCTGGCGGATCGCAGTAACGTTATGGTCTGGCTTGCGCTCCTCGGGATGAGCCCTAAATGGCCACTATGGAACGGCGGGACAACCACTGTGTTGGATTCGCTACTCTTCAGGTAGTCTATAACAAACATTGTCCTCTCACCTTATCTCGAGCCGCCAGGCTACTTAGCGGCTATCCGTCTTGCATTGATTGGGTAGCGGCGCAGCCGCGTGCTCATTCGAGACTCATCCAAAGCCTAGCGCCTGAATCTATTAACCCGTAGTTTAACCAGTGAAGCCAATGCACGTCAAGCCCAGAGGTGGCTTCCGATGCAACCAGGAAGTCAAGACCGTCCCGTTGCCGTAACAATCATTATAGCCATACGCCAGTAGCTTCAGGCGCGAGAGGAAAGAGGAGAACGGTTGCAAGGCTTAGGACGACGAGCCGCGGAACAGGATCCGGCTCTCCGTCACGACAAGATCCGCGGGGCGGTCCGTGCTCTCGACAGGCATGGAGGGCACGATCTGGCGGTCGTAGCAGATGCCGATCACCGTGCTCACTGGAGCCTGGGCGAAGAACCGGTCCCAGTGACCGTATCCAAACCCGAGGCGGTCGCACCGGAGGGAGAAGGCAAGCCCGGGGACGATGCAGACGTCGATAGGGGCCGAGAGGGGGGACGAGACCCGGGGGACCGGCAGCCCGAACGGGCCTTTTTCCCATCCGCAGTCGGCCGGCACCTCGAAGGCTTGCACCTGGCCATCGAGCACCCGCGGCACCGCGACTCTCTTGCCCTGCCGCCAGAACCGGCGCAGGAGCTCTCCGGTCTGTACCTCTCTGCCGATCGAGACGTAGACGAGGACCGTCCTGGCCTGCCGGACGACGTCCAAGTCGAGCAGCCGGGTCTGGATGCGGTGGGAAAGGGCCTGGACCTCGGCCTCTCCGAGGGACTTCCGCACTTCTTTCATGCGGACCCTCAGATCAGCTTTGGAAGCCGGTTGAGGGAACGGCGGATCAACCGTGAGCAGCGGCGGCATGCCTCCGCCAAGAGGCCACCTTGGCTCGTTCAAGTAGAGAGAGCAGGTGATCCTGCGCCTCTTGCCATTCCTTGAAGATCTCATCGGGGCCTTCGAAGAGCCCCTTCGCCGAGCTTTGGCCGGCAGTTTCGAGCAGCGAGACGCCGAAGCCCCTGCCGGGCCTCCACTCTACGACCGCCCACTTCCCCTCACACTTGACGTCGAGCCAGCCGGCTTGGCCGCTCCGGGTGGGCTCAGTGAGATCGAATGTGGCTTCGGGAAGCTCTTGCTCCAAGCTTTGGAATAATATGCGAATATCATTCATTGTCCCAGACCTTTCTGCCCTCGGCGTCATCTTTCGAAAAAAGTATAGAGCCAGGATTCTGATAGCGAATTTCCATAAGATCGAGTTTCGAGCACTTTGTAAAAGTGAGGCTCAGGTGGCGCATATCCCAAATTTCCAGGGCGCCGGACGCCGAGA
>DASXJP010000209.1:0-3672 GCA_036497345.1 Thermoanaerobaculia bacterium | reverse complement strand
GATCGTCCAAGGCTCGGATGGCCCATCGGAAGCTTCGAATGGCGTATCAGAGCTTCCGACAGCCTGTCGGAACCTTCCGACGGCGCATCAGAGCTTCCGACAGCCCGTCGGAACCTTCCGACGGCGTATCAGAGCTTCCGATGACCCGTCAGAAGCTTGGATACGCTGTCGGAACTTTCCGACGGGCCGTCGGAAGGTTGGATAAGCCGTCGGATCCCGGTGGGAAAGGTATTGGGGCTCAGCCCGCGGCTCGTGAGCTGCTCGCGAGCTTGTCGAAGGCCTGAAGCACCTCTTCGGGTCGGGCGCGGACCCGGTAGTCGCCTGTCAGGTTGACCCAGCGCACGATGCCGTTGGGGTCGACCAAAATCTCCGCTGGACGGGCGATGTCCTTGCCGTCGACCCCGGCGCCCATGTGTATAAGGCCGTAGCGGCGAATGACCGCGGCATCCGCGTCGCTCAGGAAGGTGTACGTCCAGCCGGTCTTGGAGAGATGCTCGCGCGTCACCTCCGGCGGGTCGGCGCTGATCGCCACCGGCCGGATGCCGCGCGCCTGAAGGCTTGGGAGTTGCTGCTCGAAGCTCCGTAACTCGGAGTTACAGAACGGTCACCAATAGCCGCGATAGAAGATGAGGACCACCCAAGGCTTCCCGGAGCCCGCGATCTCGTGCAGCGCCACCGGCCGGCCCTGGCTGTCCGGCAGGGTGAAGTCCGGGGCCTTCTCCCCCACCTTCGGAGCGTCCGGCGCGCCGGGCAACTGCCGCGAGGCGACGAGCGTCATGAACAGGAAGAACCCGACCACACCAAGGCTGAGAACCCCAAGGATCGGTCCCAGCACCCGGCCGCGATAGGTCTCCGGCCGGCGGAACGCCCGGGATATGCCGGCACCAGCCAGCGCGAGGCCCACCGCGAAGAGGAGCCAATTCGCCCACGGCACGTCCCGCGTCACCGGGAAGCGCGCGAAGAGAAAGAAGTAGCTGAGGAAGCCCACCAGGCAGACGAGGAAGCCGGCCAGGGGGAGGAAGTTGCGTCGGGTGGCCATGACGGGGATTCTATCCTGCCTCAGCCCTGCCAGCACGGCGGGGCCGCGGTCGCTCATGGTATCCTGAAAGCCATGGGAGATACCATTCAGACAACCATCGATTCTGCCGGCCGGCTTGTCCTCCCCAACGCGGTCCGTGACCAGGCTGGGATCCGTCCCGGGATGACGCTGCGGATTACGGTCCAGGAGGGGAAGGTTGAGATCGAGCCGCTTCCCCGCGAGGTCGAGATCGTCCGGCGGGGTCCCCTCTGGATTGCGGTGCCCACCGAGGAAGGACCACCTCTCTCCGCGGCGACGATCGACCAGGTTCTTCGAAAGGTCCGCGAGCGTGGGGAGTGAGAAAGCTGAGGGAGCCACAGCCCTTGATGCCAGCGTCATCGTCGCTGGTCTCCTCTCCTCGCATGAGCATCATGGACCGGCTGCCGCCGAGCTCGCAGCGCTCTTGGCTGGGCCTGGCGGCGTCATCCTCCCTCTGCAGGCGCTGGTCGAAGCCTACTCGGTCATGACTCGATTGCCCAATCCGCATCGGCTCAGCGTCAAGGACGCTCTCACGATCCTGGAACGTTCCTTGCGGCAGCGGACGACCGTCGTCGGGCTTGACGGGGAGGAAGCTTGGGAGCTCATCGAAGATCTCAGCCAACGCCAGATCGCCGGCGCCACGAGCTATGACGGATTGATCGCCGCCTGCGCGCGCAAAGGGGGTGCGCAGAGGATCCTGACGTTCAACCGAGCCCATTTCGAGAGGCTTGCCGGCGTGGGGCTCGAGATCGTGGTCCCTGGCTCCTCTTGAGGTTTGCGTCGCGGGGCGAAATTCCGTAGGGGCGGCCCTGTGTGGCCGCCCCTACATACCCCTTCCCAAATTTTCAGAGCTGAGGGGTCCGCCGGGCCGCCTCCAGCCGCCCCGCCACCTCGCGCACCACCCCCGCCGTGACCTCCTCGCGCTGAGCCGCCTCCTGGAAGAGCCGGACGGCGGCCAGGGCCTCGCGGTGGACGTCCCGCGACTCGAAGAGCGCCACCATCTCCGCCGCCAGCGGCTGGACCTCCGCCGTCCGTCCTTCCCGCAGAAAGAGGAGGGCGAGATCGAGGGAAGCCATCGCGGCGTCGTACCCGTTCCCCTGCCGCACGAAGCCGTCGCGGGTCTCCCGGAAAAACCGCTCGGCCTCAGCCGTCTCCCCCAACCCGGCGGCGATCTTCCCGCGCAGCCAGGAAAGCCGGAGTTGCGTCCAAGGCTCCGGATGCCGCCGGTAGAGATCCTCGTCCACTGCCACCAGACCCTCTGCCTCCGCGTACCGTCCAGCCTCGGTGAGGTAGAGAGCCAGGTTGTGGCGGCCATTGAGGTAAAGCCAGGGTTCCTCCTCCGGAGCCAATCTCTCCAGTGCGGTCTGGACCACCTCGATCGCCCGGTCGAGAAGACCTCGATGGAAACACAGCTCCCCAAGCTTGAGGAGCACCCGGGCGGTCTCAACGGCATCGCCGCTGATCCGGAAGAGCATGGCGGCCCGGGCCAGGAGGTCCTCGGCCTCTTGGAACCGGCGCTGGTCCTTGCGCAGCGAGCCCTCCAAGTGGTCGATCTGGGCCAGCGCCAGCGGATCGGTGACACCCTGGTCGCGGACGAGGAAGCGGACGTACTGGAAATGCTCGTCGGCCTGGCGCAGGTCGCCGCCGGCCCGGCAGGCGTTCGCCATCTGGGCGGACGCGAGGGCGAGCAGGGAGAAGGTGTCCGGATGATCCGGAGAGCGCTGGACCACGGCGCGGGCGAGATCGGCGAGATCGTACCCCTCCCCGGGATCGGCCGGAGTCCGCCGCCGGCTCTCCTGGATCAGCCGCTCGGCGAGGACGGGCCCCCGGAAGCGGCTGCGGGACCGGCCGACCCGGGCCAGCCGCTCCGCCGGAGGGGTCGCGAGAAGCTCCTCCAGGTCCCGCTCGGCCTGCCGCGACTGCCTCAGGAGATCGGACGCGTGCCGGCCGAGCACGGCGGGGAGCGCCTGGAGGGCATACTCATAGCCCTCCTCGGACGTCCGCTCCGCCCGCCAAGCCTGGATCTCGCGGCGGCAGACCGGACAGAGGCTTTCGAGATGCTGGGTCTCGATCTGGGCGAAACCGCGCTCGGACAGATCCCCCCGAGCCACGGCGCGGAGTAGCTCGCGAGTGATGTGGATGTCGCTCAAGGTTTCCGGTCCGTGGGTACAGGTTCTCTCACCAGATAAAGTAGCATGAGACCCTGATTCCGTGACATCAGAAAAAAACAGGCGCCGGCGGAACCTCGGAGCCCCCGGCACCGGGCCGCTCACCCGTTCGGGTCCATATCCGGCCCAAGCTCGCCGCTCCGAGCCGAATCCCCCGTCCCACCACCCGGGACCGTCCCCGTGACCCCATCCGGATCCATCCCCGGCCCCAGCTTCGCCCCCCACCCCGAAGGAACCACCCACCGCACTACCGCTTGCCAGAGGGATGAGAAGCTGCTTTGTTTGCCGGGCTTTACGCGGGGCTGTTGCCCTGCCATCGCGGGCAGGGAGACGAGGGTGAGCATTAAGGCCAGGATGAGACGGCGCCCGAGACCGAGACTGCGCCAACCGCTTGGACGTGCCATAGATTCTCCTTCTGGAGACCCGCCAAGCTGCCGCCCAGGGGGT
>DASXJP010000208.1:0-1563 GCA_036497345.1 Thermoanaerobaculia bacterium | reverse complement strand
GGTTGAAGGCGATGCTGGCGACGGCGCGGAGCTGTGATGTGGACGGGGCGGAGCGGGCGTCGAGATGGAAGGTGCTGACCTCGCCGTCGCGGCGGGTGAGGGCCCAGGCGGCGGGGATCTGGAGGGCGACGCGGTAGCGGGAGTCGGTGAAGCGGCGCGCAGCGGGAGTGGCGGGCTCGGGCGGGGTGGTGCGCTTTTGTAATTGCGCGTGCAGCGACGGATCAACAACGGAGACGAGCGCGAGGAGCAAGAGCACGGGCTTGAGCGACATTTTTCCTGCGGCGTGTGTGAGTCGAAGGGGAACGGGTCCTTCGCTACGCTCAGGATGACAGCAAGAACACGCAACCGCAAGGGAAAGCAAGGGGGAGGACAAGCAACGGCAAGAACAGACGCAGATCCCCTTCGGGGATGACAACCAGAAAAGCAAAAGCAAAAGCAACAGCAAGGGCAAGGGCAAAAGCAAAGGCGGAAGCAGATCCCCTGCGGGGATGACAACCAAAAAGCAAGGGCAACGACGAGATACAGGGATGGGTGGTTAGGAGCGCATGCGGGGGTTGACGAGGGTGTAGGCGACGTCGGTGAGCAGGTTGACGGCGACGTAGGTGAGGCCGATGGCGAGGATGCAGCCCTGGACCAGGGCGTAGTCGCGGTTGGAGATGGCCGAGAGGGTGAGGCGGCCGATGCCGGGCCAGGAGAAGATCGTCTCGGTGACGATGGCACCGGCCAGCAGGCTGCCGAACTGCAGGCCGAGGACGGTGAGGATCGGGATGAGGGCGTTCGGCAGGGCGTGGCGGTAGACGACGGCGGTCTCGGAGAGGCCCTTGGCGCGAGCGGTGCGGATGTAGTCCTGGCTGAGCTCTTCGAGCATGGCGGTGCGAACCATGCGGGTGAGGATGGCGGCGAGGCCGAGCGCGAGGGTGAGGGCGGGAAGGATGAGGTGGAGGAGGAAGTCGCCGGCGCCGCTAAGGGCGCCGCTGAGACCAGCTCCGCTGAGGCCGGAGGCTCCGAAGCCGGCTCCCGAGACCGGCAGCCAGCCGAGGCGGATCGAGAACAGAAGAATCAGGATGGGGCCGAGGGCGAAGTTGGGGAAGGAGAGGCCGACGAGCGAGACGACGCCGAGGGAGCGGTCCTGCCAGCGGTTGCGGTGGAGAGCAGACCAGATGCCGGCAGGAAAGGCGGCGGCCATGCCGATCAGCAGCGCGGCGACGGTGAGCGCGAGGGTGTAGGGGTAGCGCTGCGCGATGAGGTGAGTGACGGAGTCGTGGAGGCGCAGGGACTGGCCTAGGTCGGCGTGGAGCACGCCGCGCCAGTAGTGGAGGTACTGCTGGGAGAGCGGCGCGTCGAAGCCGTAGGCGTGGCGGAGGGCTGAGATGTCGCTGGCGGTGGCGCCTTCGCCTAGCATCTGGACGATGGGATCGCCGGGAACGATGTGAATCAATAAGAAGACGACGGAGACGACCAGCCAGATGACCGGCAGGGTGATGAGGATGCGACGGAGGGGTCGCCAGAGGGTGGCGGCGAGGTGGTTTGGCCTTTTGGGCGAGGTGGCTGGGGTGGTGGTCG
>DASXJP010000207.1:0-20636 GCA_036497345.1 Thermoanaerobaculia bacterium | reverse complement strand
CCTGGCGCAGTAGGAAATGACCAGATCAGTCAGGTGGGATTGCGACTCCACGCGCGCCAGTGTGATAGATGGGGGAGAGTGTGAGCAGTAGGAAATGACCAGATCAATCAGGTGGGATTGCGACGACGACGACGGTCTGCTGCAGGGTCTCGGTCATGGGACTTTCCGTAGGAAATGACCAGATCAGTCAGGTGGGATGCGACTTTCTAACGCTTCTGCTTCCGCACACTTCCAGATGGTAGGAAATGACCAGATCAGTCAAGCTTCGAAGGGGCGCAGGCAACCCCGCGGGGCTGGCTTTTGAGACCTTGAGGGATCCGTGCTGTCCCTCGTGGGGATCGTGCTGTCCCTCGCCGGGAACGTGCTGTCTCTCTCGGGGATCGTACCTTCCCTAAAAGGGGCGCTGCGCGCCCTCTTTAGGGCGCGAAGCATCCCCGGATTTTCCCGTCGCGCCCTCGAAGGGGACGGTGCCATCCCCGAGGGGGATGGTCGCGCCCTCGAGGGGGAAGGTAGCGTCCCTCTTTGGGGCCCGTCGCGCCCTCGAAGGGAACGGTCGCGCCCTCGAGGGGGACGGTCGCATCCCCGAGAGGGAAGGTACCTTCCCCACAGGGGATGCAACGCGCCCCAAAGAGGGCGCGAGCAAAAAAATTGTGGGGCCAAAGCCGCACCTCGAGGGTCCATCCGCGCACTTTGAGGGTCCATCCGCGCACTTTGAGGGCGCGTCCGCGCACCGCGAGGGCCCTTTCCCGGGAGGAGTGGGGCCACGTCGCCCCCTCCTCCGGCAATGCGTGCACCGCGAGGGCGCGAGCGCGGGCATTCTCCGTTCCACCGCGAAGCCTGTAGAGCATCTGGTCGCTATCTGAACCGCGGAGCCCTCACTTCCGCTTCCGCGCCGCGCCCGCGATCAGCTCGCGAGCATGGGAGAGGGAGGTGTCGGTGATCTGCTTGCCGGCAAGCATGCGGGCCACCTCCTCGATGCGGGCCTTCCCTTCCAGCTCCTCCACCTTCACGCTGGTGCGGCCGCCGTCCACCTTCTTGCTCACCCGGAAGTGGAGGTCACCGTAGCTCGCCACCTGCGGCAGGTGGGTGACGGCGAGGATCTGCCCCCCCTTGGCCAGCCGCTGGAGCTTGGCTCCCAGGGCCGCGGCCTCGGCGCCGCCGATGCCGGTGTCCACCTCGTCGAAGACCAGCGTCGGGTGGGCCGACTCCCCGCGCGTGGCGAGCTGCAGGGCGAGATGGATACGCGACAGCTCGCCGCCCGAGGCGATGCGAGCCAGCGGCCGCGGCGGCTCCCCCGGGTTCGGCGCGAAGAGGAAGACGACCTGATCGACGCCGTCGCGGCCGAAGTCGGTCTCCTCGCCGTCGAGGATTAAAGGGCTGCCGGCCCGCCGGCGGCGCTCCAGCGCCACGGAGAGGCGGGCACGGGCGAGCCCGAGGTCCTTGAGCTCCCCCTCGATCCTTTCGGTCAAGGCCTTCCCCCAAGCCTCCCGCGCTTTCGAGAGCGCCAGCGCCTCCTCCCGGTAGGCGGCCAGGGCGGCGGCGACCTTCCCTTCCAGCTCGTCGCGGTTTTCGGCGTCCCCTTCCAGCTCGGCCAGCTCGGCCTCGATCTCGGCCCGCCGGGCGAGCACGGCCCCGGAGTCCCCGCCGTGCTTGCGGCAGAGGCGCTCGATGACGGCCAGCCGCTCCTCGACGAAATCCAGGCGAGCGGGATCGGCCTCCAGACCGTCGAGCCGGTGCTGGAGCGAGCGGGCGGTCTCGGTCAGCCGGATGCGCGCCTCCTCCAGCTCCGTCCCCCAGGCCGCGGCCTGCGGCTCCCAGGCCTCGACCTCGGCCAGCAGCGAGCCCGCTTTGCCGATCCGCTCGACGGCCGCCCCCTCGTCCTCGAAGAGGAGGGAGAAGGCGGTGCCGAGGGCGCGGGTGATCGCCTCGGCGTTGCGCAGGACGTCCCGCTCGGCCCTGAGCTCCACCTCCTCGCCCGCGCGCAGCTTGGCGGCGTCGATCTCCGAGGCCTGGAAGCGGAGGAGGTCGATCCGCTCGCGGCGCACGCGGTCGTCCCCCGAGAGGTGCTCCAGCCGCTCGGCCAGCCGGGCGTGCTGCTCGAAGGCCGCGGCCACCCGGTCGAGGAGGGGCTGCGCGTCCGTGCCGCCGCTGCGGTCGAGCATGGCCCGCTGGAGGTCGGGCTCGATCAGCCCCAGCTCGTCGCGCTGGCCGTGGATGCGCAGGAGATAGGGGGCGAGGTCCGAGAGCAGGCGCAGGGTGGTGGGCTGGTCGTTGACGAAGACCCGGTTGCGTCCGCTGCGGCCGATCTCGCGCCGCACCAGCACCTCGTCCCCCTCGGCCTCCAGCCCCGCCTCCTCCAGCACCGACCGCCAGCCTTCTCCATCGGGCTCGAAGACCCCGGAGACGGTGAGCGCCTCGGCCCCGGTGCGCACCATCTCCGTGCTGGCCCGCGCCCCCGCCAGCAGCGACAGCGAGTCGACGACGATCGACTTGCCGGCGCCCGTCTCGCCCGAAAGCACGTTGAACCCCGCCCCCAGCTCGACGGAGGCTTCGGCCAGAACGGCCAGGTTACGGACGTGGATCTCGCGCAGCACGCTGGGTCAAAGGAAAGTCACGGGATGACGTGTTCTCTGGACGGAGGAAGTCTAGCAGAGGCCCTTCATCGATGCGCCCCCACCCCCACCTGCCGACACAGGTCGAGCACCGGGCAGGTCGAGCACTTCGGGCGCACCCCCGTACAGACGTGCTTGCCGAAGGGGACCAGCAGGCGGTTGATCTCCACCCAGTAGCGCTTGGGCAGCTTCGCCTCCAGCGCCGCCATCGTCTTCTCCGGCGTTGACGCGGCCACATAGCCCCAGCGGTTGGTGACCCGGTGGACATGGATATCCACCCCGATCCGCGCCTCCCCGCAGGCGATGCCCAGCACGAGGTTGGCGCATTTGGGCCCGACGCCCGGGAAGGAGATCAGCACCTCGTCCTCGCACGGCAGATCCCCGCCATGGTCCGCCACGATCCGGCGGGCGATCTCCCGGATCTGCCGCGCCTTGGGCTCGTGGAAGGTGCTGTCGCCGATCGCCGCGTCGATCCGCTCGGGCGAGAGCCGGCTCATCGCCTCCGGGGTACGGGCGAGCTTGAAGAGGCGGCGGGCGCAGACCAGGGTGGTCTCGTCCCGCGTGCGGATCGAGAGGACGCAGGCGATCAGGATCTCGAAGACCGAGCCGAACCCCTCGTCCGCCAGCTCGAACAGCGCCGCCTTCGGGAACGGCCGGACCGCCTCGGCGATCCGCTTCATCGCGATATCGATGTCGAAAGGATGCTTGGTCATGGTTCCCGCTTCCCGCGCCGGGCGGTCTCCCGGGATTGCGACGAGCGGGGATCATTTTACTTCAACTGAAGACCTGCCGCCCGAGCCCTCATCACCCCGGCCCTCTTCTCCCGTCCCCTCCCCCCTCCCTCACCGGGAGAAAAGGGAGAAAAACCAAAAACAAGACCGAAGCGGGTCCTTTTCCCCTCTCCCGGTGAGGGAGGGTGGGAGGGGACGGGAGAGGGGCCAGGGGTGAGGGTTTGGTAGGATGCCGCCCGCGCCATGCTCCGCACCGTCCGCGCCACCCGCTACGTCACCCCTCTCCGCGAAGGCGGCTCGCTGCCCGCCATCGTGGAGGCGGACGATCTCGGGATGTACGTGCTCAAGTTCCGCGGCGCCGGGCAGGGGCCGCTGGCGCTGGTGGCCGAGCTCATCGCCGGCGAGATCGGCCGCGCCCTGGGCCTCCCCGTGCCCGAGCTCGTCTTCGTGGAGGTCGATCCGGCGCTCGGCCGCAACGAGGAGGATCCCGAGATCCGCGACCTGCTCAAGGCCAGCGTGGGGGTGAACCTGGGGCTCGACTACCTCCCCGGCTCGATCACCTTCGACGCCGCCGCCGGCGAGCCGGTCGCTCCGGATCTCGCCGCGGCTACGGTCTGGTTCGACGCCCTGGTCACCAACGTCGACCGCACGCCGCGCAATCCCAACCTCCTGTGGTGGCACAAGGCGCTCTACCTGATCGATCACGGGGCCGCGCTCTACTTCCATCACAACTGGCAGGACCTGGACCGCATGGCCGTCAGCCGCTTCCCCGCCATCCGCGACCACGTGCTCCTCCCCTGGGCCGGGGACGTCGAGGAAGCCGGCCGCCGCCTGCGGCCGCGGCTGGACAGGACCCTGCTCACAGAGATCGTCGGGCAGATCCCGGAGGACTGGCTGACGCCCGAGCCCGGCGCCGATTCGGCCGGCCGGCGGGCGGGATACGTGGAATTCCTGACCCGGCGCCTGGAGGCGGCATCTCTTACCTTCGAAGAGGAGGCGGCGCGTGCCCGCGCTCAGCTCGTTTGACTACGCCATCGTCCGCGTGGTGCCCCGCGTCGAGCGGGGGGAATTCATCAACGCGGGGGTGATCCTCTTCTGCCTGGAGAAGGACTTCCTGGCGGCCCGCGTCGAGCTCGACGAGCCCCGCCTCCTCGCCCTCTGGCCCGCCGCCGACGTCGACCTCGTCCGCCAGCACCTCCAGGCCATCCCCAGGATCTGCGCCGGCTCCCCCGACGCCGGCCCCATCGCCCGCCTCTCCCTCCGCGAGCGCTTCCACTGGCTGGTCGCCCCCCGCAGCACCATGGTGCAGGTCTCCCCGGTCCATGCCGGGCTGTGCGCGACCCCGGAGATGGCGCTGGAGGAGCTGTTCCGGCAGATGGTGGCGGTGCCGGATCAGGAGCCCAATTCCAGCACCTAGATCGCGATCGTCTTCCCATCCTGCCGGTTGAGCACGATCGCCGAGCCGTCGGGGGAGAGCTGGGCCCGGGCGTCCTGGAAGGGCGGCTTGGGATCGGTGATCTGGCGCCGGTTCTTGCCGTCGGCGTCCAATGACGTAGACGTCGTCGTTCTTCGCGATCTCGCCCCCGAGCTCATCACATGGACGTCCTCGTCGCCGCCGCGGTCCGAAACGAAGGCGATCCGCGTGTTGTCGGGCGACGCTTACGGATTGACTTCCCTGGGACCGGCGCTCAGGTAGGAAAGCCCGTCGTCGAACCGCCAGATCACCTTGCAGCGACGTACCCGGAGCCCCTCCATGATACTGGGATCATCGAAATCGGTATCCCTGGTCAAAAAGCAGCTCTTGGCGCCATCCTCGACAGATCCCAGGTGGAAGAGAACGGACGCGTAGACGATCGCATCCTGGGTGGATAAGTCATGCCTCTCCTGGTGCTGGGACGCGCTCGAAAGGATCGAAGCCTCCAGCTCGATCACGGTCGCGCAGGACAGAAGGCGAGCCCGGATTCTTTCCAGACGCTGGATCTCTTCCTTGGCACTGTCGACGAGCAGGGCGGTTAAGGCTTCGAAGCCGCTGAGCCGTTGAGCGTAGCCCGAGGTCCGGGAGAGCTGTTGGAGCTCCAAGTCCAAGCTGTCTTTGAGCCCCTTACGTCCGAGATGGCGCCGCAGGAGCGTTTCGTAAGGCTCCACGATGGAGTAGGCGGGCACGACGACCCGGATGTCGCCGGCCTCGCAGAGGGTCAGAATCCGCTCGCAGGAGGCATGCTGCTCCTGGACAAGAGCGAGCTCGAGAACGAAGTTGGACTCGACGTAGACGTTCAAGCGGCGTGGTCGTAGAAGAGCCTGCCGTCTCTGGTCGCGTCCAGGAAGCCCGAATCCATGAGCCAGGCCTGACCGGGCTCCAGGCCTTCGGCTTCCCGCCGGGCGTAGACCAGGTCACTCAGCCAGGAAATCACCACGAGCTCGAAGACGAAAGGGCTGATGCGATCGAGGTCCACGCTGGTCTTCTGGAGATAGGGAAGGAAAAGAGGACGGCTATCCACGACGAAATCGGGGAGCACGACATCCGTTTGGGGCTTCGGCTCTCTCCAGAGATACAGCTGGTCGGGAGTCACGATCGCGAAGTACTGCGTCGGCCGGAACTCCTCACGCCTTAGAAGGTTCCGCCTGTACTCCGCCGCCCATTGAGGGGTGGTATGGTGCTTGGCCCTGACCTCGAAGATCATCAGGGGCTCCCCCTTCCGGTTCCGCAAAGTGATGTCAGGCTGGCTCGACATGGGTCTATACTACGAGAAGGAAGCGCCTTTTTCCTCCTCAGTGATAGAGATTCTTCCGCTCCCCCGCCGGCAGCCCCGGCGCGGCGAAGTCGCCGTGCTCGCGGGCCCAGCTCAGCCGCTCGCGGATGCGCCCCCGCCACACGGTCTGCAACCGCGTGCCGTTCGGCCCGGACGCCAGCTCCTCCAGAAAGTCGCCGGGAACGTCCGCCAGCCAGTAGACCGTCCCGCCCGCGTGCTGGAACCTGATGCCCACCTTGCCTACCGGGGGACGCTGGAGCTGGTCGGCCAGCTCGGCCGCGGCGATGGTGGGGGCCAGCTCTCCGTGCTCGGCGATCGCGTAGCCTGGCGGCGGCGAGAGCAGCACCCCGGCCAGGCGGTCCGTCCGTCCGGAGCCCAGTTGGGAGACGAAAAACCATCCGAAGGCGACGACGGCTCCGGCGATGACGAGGACGTAGAGCAGGACCTTGAGGGTCTTCATGGTGGATGACAGGATACCCCGGCGAGGAGGCAAGCCCATGAACGACGACGAGCGGCAGATCCGGAAGCTGATGGACGAGTGGCGCCGGCGCACTCTGGAAGGCGACATCGATGGGGTCCTCGCCCTGATGACCGACGACGCCGTCTTCCTCACCCCCGGCAACCCGCCCATGACCAGGAGCGACTTCGCCGCCGCCTCCCGGGGCTTCGCCGGCAAATTTCAGGTCGAGAGCACGCAGGAGATCAAGGACTTCCACGCCTCCGGAGACCTCGCCTACGCGTGGTCTCACATCTCCGTGGTCATGACCTCCACGGAGACCGGAGCCCGGACCGAGCGCGCCGGCCACGTGCTCACCGTGTTCCGGAAGTCCCCCTCGGGAGAATGGCGGCTGGCCCGGGACGCCAATCTGATCAAGGCGGGTTGAAGCGGGGCCGCGAGGAGAAGACGGCCCCTGAGGGGGGCTCAGCCGCTCCCTGGGAGACCTCTCTGCCGCTCGATGGCTTCGGCGATCAATGGAGCCCTCTTCCGGAGCCCTTCGAGGCTGAGCTCTCCTTCCTCGTACATCCTGTACCACTCGGCACGCTGGCGAATCACGCGGACGTCGTCGCGCAGATGGAGACGGAGCAGAGTGTGCTCGGCGCGCGCCCGATGCTCCGGCGGGACTCTGTCCGTCAAAACCAGTTGCAGCGAGGGAAGCAGGATCTCGAACCAGCCGTCCTCCACCTCGAAGGGGTCCAGGACGTCGTCATCGGCGGTTCGCTTGCTGCTGTTGATCCACTGCGAGGCGAACCGGAAGTTACTCCATTCATAGGCTCTCTCCCGGTGGATCTTACAGCTCAGATAATGATCGACCGTCCCCACGGGCTCGTACATGCAGGAATAGGCACAGAGTTGATCGAACGCATCGCAAAGCTGCGTTCTGAAAGGGGACCAGAAATCCCGTGGCCGCTCGGGAGACGGGTGGTTTTGTAACCAGGCCAGTCCCCGCTGGCGGCACCTTGCGTCAAAGTCCGCCGGCTCGGGCGCGCACTGGAATCTCCTCATTGCTGCGGCCTTACCGCTTCACGATCCATCGCGGCCAGAACGGGTCGTTCCCGGGCAAGACCCTCTGGAGCTCGTGATGGATCTGCTCGCGCGTCCTCAAATTCGGCGGAAGCGTCTGCGTTTCCCTGCGCATGAGCTTTTCCGCCGCCTCGATGGCCCGTTCGGCCTCAACCGAACGAGCCTCTTCCAGACCGAAAACGTCCGACACCAGCCAAGCCACTGCGTCTCCCTGCTTGGACCAGGGGACTTCGCGCAGGGACACGGAGCCACCTTCGAGGTGGAAGGTGAAGACCCGGTCCTGTTCCTCGTCGAAGATCGGCTCCACGGACGCGAGGAGCAAGGGCGCGTGCGTGGCTACAATGACCTGGACCCGGGCCTTCTCCGTCTGCACCCTTTGCATGACGTTCAAAAGAGCCGGAAGGATGACCCGCTGCCAGCGCGGGTGGAGATGAGCTTCGATCTCGTCGATGAGAAAAGTGATCTCTGTCGTGGGCTCTTGGTTGAGGAGCTCACTCGCCTTCTGATGCTCCTGCCAGGTCCAGACCAGTAGGTACGCCAGAGCGGCGATTCGCTTGATGCCCGCGGAGGCATAGACGAGCGGCACCGTGCCGTAGGGCATCTCGAGAGTCGGTATGTCGCGGACGTCATCGAGGCTGATCCGCGTCGGCCGGCCGGGCTTCAGCGGCTCGGCCGGGGAGGGCGCCAGGACCTCGAGCACACTCATGAGCTGGTGGAACGCCGGGCCGTTTTCCCTCTGCCAGGACACCCAATCCGCGATCAATCCATTACAGAGATGTCTCTCGCCGTCCCGCAACCCATCCCAGACCTGGCTGGGACTGAAGTGATAGGCCTCGGGCCGGTCGGGCCGGTCGAAGGCAATGCTGCGGAAGTCAAAGATTTCCCGGCTGACCTCGCCTTTCCAGTCGTTCCGGGCCGGGTCCCAGACCGAGAAACCGCCATCGGCCCGGGCGTAGATGACCATGCCAAGGTTCGGTGGCCCAGGCTTGCGGTGCCAGGTCAGGCTCTTGAAGTTGAAGTCACAATCCTGCTCGACCGCCTTGGCCTTCGCTCGATAGGCGAAGCTGATCCTCGGACGGACCCCCTGTCCGCGCTGAGGCCCCGCGGGGTAAGAGGCCCAGGTCCGCGTCAGGGCCCACCAGGCAACGTCGAGGACGAAGCTCTTCCCGACGCCGTTGTCGCCGGTGATCAGGTTGATCCGCGGAGCGAAGTCGAACCGGAGCTCCGGGGCGGGTCCCACGTCCCTGAGATCGAGAAATTCCAGCATCAGCCTCCCCTTTCCGGGAAGATATAGTAACGAGTCTTCCCGGCTCAGGGCTGAGGAGTCACGTCCGAGATCGCCCGCACGGCCTCTTCCGCGATCTCCAGGCTGAAGCGGCCGGAGCCGGCGAGGGCGCGGAAGGCGGCCACCACGCGGGGGCAGAACTGGGTGCCGGCGCCGGCGAGGATCTCGGCGGCGGCCCGCTCGTGCGGCAGGCCGGCCCGGTAGGGGCGGCTGGTGGTCATGGCGTCGTAGGTGTCCGCCACCGCGATGATGCGCGCGGCCAGCGGGATCTCGGGGTCGGTGAGGCCGTCCGGATAGCCCTTGCCGTCCACCCGCTCGTGATGGCTGCGCACGCCGTGCAGCACCCAGGGGTTGGCGAGGTGGGAGACGATGGCGGCGCCGTCCGCGGCGTGCCGGCGCATTCTCTCGGCCTCGTCCGGCTCCAGCGGCGAGGGCTTGCCGAGGATGTGGTCGGGGGTGATGATCTTGCCCACGTCGTGCAGGGTGGCGGCGAGGCGCAGGTCGCGCAGCTCCTCGCGCGAGAGCCCCATCTGCCGGCCGAGCAGGACGGAGTAGGCGACCACCCGGCGGACGTGGCCGCCGGTGTAGGGGTCGCGCATCTCCAGCGCCTCGGCGAGCGCGGTGGCCATGTCGAAGAACTGCCGCCGCTGCGCCGTCCAGAGGCGGGCGTTCTGCAGGGTCGGCGCGAGGATGGCCGCGAACTGGCGCATGCGCCAGAGGTCCCCGGCGGTGAAACGGTCGCGGCCCACCGGGTTGAGGAGCTGGACGACGCCGATGATCTTGCCCTGCGCGCGCAGGGGCACGGCGAGGATGGCCCGGGTCTGGAATTCGTCCGAGGCGTCCCCCTGCCAGCGCGGATCGGCGGCCACGTCGTTGACCACCTCGGCCTCGCCCGACGCCGCGACGCTGCCCACGATCCCCGCTCCCAGAGGCACCCGCAGGTCGCGGATGGCGCCGGCGGCGCTCCCCCGCACCACCCGGAAGAACAGCTCTCCGCGCTCCTCGTCGAGCTCCCAGATCGAGCTGGTCTCGGCCCGGCAGACCTCCTCGGCGTTCTCCAGCGCCAGCTCCAGCACGGTCGCCAGCTCCAGCGTGCCGGAGAGCTTGACGCCGATGTCGAGCAGCGTCTCGTACTCGGCCAGGCGGCGGTCGGGCTCGAAGGGCGGTCCGGCCGAAAGCGAATTGGATTCCACGGCGATCATCTTCGTTCTCCCTCCCCCCTACGTGCTCAACCCTTCCAGGTCCCGCAGCAGCTCCGAGACGGCGCGGTAGCGCTGGTCGGGATCTTTCCTCAGGCACTTCAGGATGGCCGTCTCCAGCGCCGGCGGGATCTCGCGCCAGCGGGTGCTCGGCGGCGCCGGCTCCTCCCGCAGGTGCTTGACCATGACGTCCATGGCCGAAGGCCCCTCGAACGGCAGGCCGCCGGCGAAGATCTCGTAGAGCACGATGCCGCAGGCGTAGATGTCGGCCCGCGGATCGGCCTCTTTCCCCTGGAGGATCTCCGGCGCCAGGTACTGCGGCGTGCCCACGATGAAGCCGGCCTGGGTCTGCCCCGGGGCCATGCGGTCGATCGGCCGGGCGATGCCGAAGTCCATCAGCTTGGCGTTGCCCGTGGGCTCCAGGATCAGGTTCTCCGGCTTGATGTCGCGGTGCAGCACGCCCACGGCGTGGGCCGCGGCGAGCCCGGAGCAGAGCTGCTTGGCCAGGCGCAGCCCCGCCGAATAAGGGAGCCGCCGCGTCTGGTCGAGCATGTAGCGCAGGGTCACCCCGCGCACGTACTCCATCGAGATGTAGGGCACGCCGTCGATGTCGCCGAAGTCGTAGGTGCGCAGCACGTTGGGATGGGTGATCTTGCGCGCCAGCTTGAGCTCGCTCTTCAGGCGGTCGAGCTGGGAGCGGTCCCCCCAGAGGTCGCGCTTCAGCATCTTGAGGGCCACGAGATCGTCCAGCTCGCGGTCGCGCGCCTTGTAGACGATCCCCATGCCGCCGGCCCCCAGGACCGAGAGGATCTCGAAGCGCTGCCCCAGCAGGGCCCCCGGCGAGATGCCGGTGAGGGTGGCCACCCCCGCCGGGGTCAGGGTCTCGGCCTGCGCGGCCCGTTCACCCGTCAGATCCGAGGCCATCTGCGAGCCGATCACGTAGAGCGGCTGCGGCGTGATCACGCCCCGCCGTGGGGCCAGCCGGTAGCCGGCGGACTCGAAGGTCCCCTTCATCTCCTCGTAGACATCGCGGGACATCAGGATCTCGCCCGGGGTGGCCTCGCGGAGCAGGCTCTCGAGCTGCTGCACGGGGAGGCCCAGCAGGGCGCGCTCGGCCCGCTCCCCCCAGGTGACCGGGCCGGTGACCGCCTTGCCGGAGGTGAGCGCGATGGCCGGCAGCTCGACGCCCTGGACCACGGTCACGCCGTCGAGGATCCGCGAGGCGACCGTCAGCGCGCGGGGACCCCGGCTCTCCCCCTCGAAACGGGCGAGCACCCGGTGCCCCGCTATGGCCTCCACCTGGCCGCGCCCGCGGGCGATGGCGGCGGTGATCCGTTCGAGGTCGGCCGCCAGCGTGGCCAGGGCCTCGCGCGGCTCGCCGGCCGCGGCGCGGGCGTACTGCCGCAGCTCGACGGCCAGGAGCAGCACCTCCCGCGTCTGCGCCTCGCCCAGGAGGACGCGGGCCGACGCCGGCTCCGGAAGGCTGCGGGAGAGGTCGTTGACGTACTCTTCCATGTCCCGTTTTTCGCGCAGATCGGCCAACAGCTCCTGGAACGTTTGGGCGAGCCGTCCCACCTCATCGTTACGGGCGGAATCGATCTTCTGATCGTAATCCCCCTGGCGGGCGGCCTCGGCGGCGTCGGCGAGCTGGCGCACCGGGCGCATGGCTTGGCGGGCGAAGGCGAAGGAGAGGAACGGGGCGAGGAGCACGGCGGCGAGGCCGGTGCCCAGCAGCACGTTCTGGATCTGCCGGTAGCTGGCGAGCTCCTTCTCCAGCGAGGCGAGCGCCACCGTGGCCCCCACCGGCGCGCCGTCGGCGTCGCGCAGGGGGGTCTCGACCGCGATCCACGGCCTGCCGTCGAGCGACAGCTCGGTCCGCGGCACCGCCTTGCCGGCGCGCATGGCGGCGCCCATGCGGTCCCCCTTCAGCATGGTGGAGAGGCTGCGCGCGGTATCCGGCTGCAGCGTGGTGGCGACGATCTTCGGCCCCTGCGGCCCCGCGGCCACGAAGGCGACGTCGGCGCCGCTGACGTCGCGGAGCTCCTTGACCCCCTCGGCCTGATCGTCGATCTGAAAGCCGGTGATCAACGAGCCGAACGGGGTGAAGTCCTTCACCAGCGGCACCGCCACCGCGTGGTAGAGGCGGTCCCCCTCGCGCCAGACGCCGCGGCTCTCCTGGTTGTCCGCCGCCATCGCCGCCGCCACCAGCGGCCGCTTCGACAGGTCCTCCCCCGCCCCCTCGGGACGGTCGGTGCGGGCGACCACCTTCCCCTGGGGATCGAGCACGATGGCGAAGTCGAATCCGAGGTCGTTCTGCGCCGTGCCGAGCAGGTCGAGGATGGAGCGGGCATTGTTCGCATTGGCCGCCTCGGAGAGATAGACGCTGATGTTGGCGTCCGTCGCGAACAGGCGGGAGATGAGCAGGAGCTGCCGGTAGCGCTGCTCCTGGAAGGCCGTCTGGGCCGCCGCGGTGCCGCGCAGGGAATCGATCGCGGCGTCGCGGGCGATCCCCCGCAGGGTCAGCAGGGTCACCGCCACCGCGCCGCCCACCAGCAGGGCGATCAACAGCGAGGAGACCAGGAAGATCCGGGTCTCCAGCGACAGCCCGCGGCGGCTCCGGTCAGCGGTTTTCGTAGCGGTCTCCCGAGCGGAAGTACGACTTCCCCAATTTGTTGAGGTGCGACGGGATGAGCGGCCGCACGATCTGCAGCCCGACGCTCAGCGGCCCCTTCTGCGGCAGCTCGACGTCCATCGTCACGGGGTCCGCCTGCTCGTGCCAGACGGTGAGCTTACCCTTGCCGCGCGGCAGCCCGAGGAAGGCGAATTCGCCGTTGGCGTCCGGCGTGGCGTGGAACGGCGTGTCGAGCACGAGGATATAGGCGACCATGTCGTGGTGGACGTTGCAGTAGACCCGTACGAGGCCCGGATGCTCGAAGCGCTTCTCCTTGCCCGGCCCCTGCTCATAGAGGCCGAGGTCGAACTGATTGGGCGTCGAGACCGAGAAGACGTTGTGGAGGATGGGGTCCTCGTTGGGGAAGCGCACCTTGGCCCCGCGCGGGATCACCAGCAGGCGCGGCACCAGCTCCTTGCGCCGCGTGACCATCTCGAACGGCTTCTCGGGCGCCTTCACCGCCTGCGGATTGGCCGGCTCGAAATAGACCACCGCCTGCCGCACGTCGCTCCCCTTCGCCGGCCCCTTGCCCCCCTTGGCGAGGAGCTGGATGTGGCCGTGGAGGTCGTCGGCGAGGGCGGGGGACGCGCAGAGCAACAGGAGAGCGAGGGCCCTTTTCACGTCACAGCCTCCATCCCAGCGTGGTCAGCCATTCGTTGTTGTTCCTCTTCGCCCCGGTGGCCAGGGTGAAGACGTTCTTCGCGTATTCCACCGTCAGGTCGAGGCCGGGGATCAGTCCCAGGCGGAGGCCGGCGTCGGTCTTCTCCCAGTCCCAGGCGAAGCTCGGGCTCGGCGTCAGCTTGGGATTGCGGAAATGGTTGTCGAGCGTCGAGTAGCGCACGGCGGGCGCGATCGAGGGGAAGAGCTGGCGCCCGGCGATGCCCCAGACGAGCGGCAGGTTGAAGCGCCAGGCGGCCTCCGCCTCCCAGCCCGTGCGCGGCAGGCCGGCCAGGTCCTGGTCCACGTACTGGCCGAAGAAGGAGAAGCCGCCCAGGTAGAGCCAGACGTTGCCGCCGGCCTCCCGTTTGCGGTCGTTGGTGATCGGATAGGTGACGTCGCTCTGCGGCAGGCCGATCTCCGGGCCGTTGAGGATGTCGAGGTCGCCGCCGTAGAAGGTGCCGTGGATCTGCACCGTGTCGGCCAGCTTGCGCTCGTTCCACCAGCCCAGCACGTCGAGGCCGTTGCGCCCCGCCTCGTCCGCCACGCGCCAGCCGATCCCCACCCCGGTCTCGAATTTGCCGTCGAAGCTGAAGTTGGCGTAGTGGGCGTTGTAGAGGATGTCGATGCCGCTGTTGAGGTCCCCGGTCGGGATCGGGGTTTTGCGGCCCGGCGTGCCATTGTCGCCGGCGAGGGCGTTCGGATCGCGCAGGAAGACCGGGTTGCCGGAGGCGCCCCGCAGCTTCAGATACAGATGGCGGCCGAGGTGGACCCCCAGCTCGGCGCCCGTCTCCTCGAAGCGGTTGAAGGCGGTCGAGACCAGGCCGTAGCTCTGGAGGTGACGGTCGTCCTGCCGCTCGAACTTGGGGATCTTGCCCACCTTGAGATAGACCCCGCTGCGCGGCGCCAGGGTGGCTGGATCGGGCTCGCGGCCGAAGCGGACCCACGCTTCATCGATATCGGCCTTCTGGCCGGTGGACGTGGGGTTGCGGTCGTAGAGGTCGATGAGGTCGAGCTTGCCGTGGAAGGTGAAGAGGTCCCCCCGGCTCACGTCGGCGAACAGGGTGACCTCTGAAAATTCGTAGTGCGCTCCGGGGTCGACCGTCTCCTCGAAGACGGGGATGCCCTGGATCGTGAACGGCGTCTTGAAGCGGTTGTCCTCGCTGTACCGGTAGTTGGCCCGGACCTCCAGGTCGAACCGGTGCTCCCACCCCGATCCCTCGGGCGGAGCCTCCTGCGCCTGGGCCGGGGCCACGCACGGCACCGCACCGACCCACACCGCGACGCACCATCCCCCAACAAGAGATCTCAGCAACGCCATCGGCTGCCCTCCACAACAACACTACGAGCGCGGGGGTAGCTTAGATGGATGCCGGTCCGTAGTAAAGGGAGAGGAATTTTAGCGGGATTGAAAGCGGAGCGCGAACGCCGCCCCCCCTACGCGTACGTCTCCGCCTGCTGCTGACGCCGCCGGTCGCGGATCACCCGGGTCAGGTACACGGCGCCGACCACCCACAGGGGGACGGTGAAGAACCCCATGCGGACCCGCTGGTTCAGCACCCCCTTCACGCCCGACTTCACCTTCTTCATCTTCTTGCCCATGATCGGTCTCTCCTGGCAGCCCCACGGCCGCCGGTTGAATTTCGTGAACGACTCAAGCTTCCCCGCCCTGTCCCCCTCAGCGGCTTTCGGGCCACTATAGGTGCAAGTCGAATGCCATGAATAAGCTCCGGTGAGAACGCCGGGGCGTTTACAATGAGGGGAGAAGAGTCATGTCTGTAGCCATGGTAGAGGTTGAGGAGGTTGTAGAGGTTGAGGAGACTCGCACCGTGATCTCGTCCGAAGAATTCCGCAAGGCGCTGCGCCACTTCCCCGCCGGGGTCACCATCGTGACCGTGCGCGCGGGGGACAAGATCCACGGGCTCACCGTTTCGGCCTTCGCCTCGGTCTCGGCCGAGCCGGCGCTGATCTCGATCACCATCGAGAACCGCCACAAGGCCTATCCCATGCTCCAGGAGCCGGAGGCGGCGTTCGCGGTGAACATCCTGGGCGAGGGACAGGCCGAGCTCTCCAACCGCTTCGCCTGGGTGAAGGACGAGGACCGCTTCGCCATGGGCAACTGGTCGAGCGCCGAGACCGGCGCTCCCGTGCTGACCGACGCTCTCGCCTGGCTCGACTGCCGCATCCACGCGCGCTATCCGGCGGGCACGCACACCATCTACGTGGGCGAGGTGGTGGCGAGCAACGTGCCCCACGAAGAGGCGCCGCCGCTCATCTACTGGAACCGCGGCTACCGCAAGCTCCGGCTGCACGAGGAGCCGGAGGCCTGACCACCTCTCTCGGAAGGATGTAGGGGCGGCCCTGCGTGGCCGCCCTGGGCGGGGGGCACACGTTTTCCCGGAGATTCCCCCGCCCAGGGCGGCCACATAGGGCCGCCCCTACATCTCCGCCTGGGGCTGTTGCGCCCCCGCCCGCCGCCCCGCCCCCGCCGCCACCGCATAAAACCCCGCCCCCACCACCACCCCCACCACCCCGCAGCCGAGCCAGAGCGTCCGGACCCCAAGGTGCTCGTAGATCCAGGTGCCCACCAGCGGGGCCACCACGAAGGCGGAGGCGAAGGAGAAGTTCAGCATCCCCATGTAGGTGCCGCGGACCTCCTCCGGCGCCCGGTCGGCGACGGCGCTGGTCACCAGCGGGAAGGTCAGCATCTCCCCCACCGTCCAGATCGCCACGGTGAAGATCACGTAGCCGAACCCCCTCCCCAACGGCAGCAGGGCCAGCCCGCCGCAGAACAGGAAGGCCCCCAGCCCCGCGACCTTCAGCGGGTCGCGCCGGGCCAGCGAATGCACCAGGACCATCTCGAAGAGGATGATGATCACGGTGTTCACCGCCAGCGTCAGGCCGATCCGCGCCTCCGAGAAGCCGTCGAAGTCCCGCAGCGTGAGCGGGAAGGTGCCGATGGTCTGGAAGGTCACCGTGTTGAGCAGGAACATCAGCCCCAGGATCGCCATCACCGGCAGGTCCCGGAAGGGGGACCGGGCAGGCGCCGATCCGGCCGGACGAGGGGCCGGCGCTCCCGGGGTCCGCGTGCCCGGGAAGGCGAAGAAGAGCAGGCCCGCGGCGAGGATCGAGGTCGCGCCGTCCACCAGGAACAGCCAGCCGTAGCTGAACGCCGCCAGGAGCCCGCCCACCGACGGGCCCACCGTCATGCCGGCGTTGACGGCGAGCCGCATCAACGCGATGCTCCGCGCCCGCTCCCCCGCGTCGCCCGCCACCGTCAGCGCCGACAGGTTGGCCGGCCGGAACACCTCCCCCACCAGGGCCAGGGTCAGCACCATCGCCGAGATCGCCAGCCGGCCCGGGACCAGGCCCAGCCCCCAGAACGAAAGCCCGGTCAACACCAGGCTCCACCGCATGACCCGCAACGGGCCGAAGCGGTCGCACAGCCGGCCACCGAAATACGAGGCCGCCATCGCCGCCAGGCCGTAGAGCGCCAGGGTCTGGCCCGCCTGCGTCTTGGTCAGGCCGCGCTTCTCGGTCAGGAACAGCACCAGGAAGGGCATCACCATCGTGCCGCTGCGGTTGATCAGCGAGGCGATCGACAGCAGCCAGACGGACCGGCTCAGGCCCGAGAAGGCTTCACGGTAGGCGGTGGCGACGGAGCGGAGCATGTTCCGATTTTGGATTTTCGATTTTGGATTTCGGATTGAGAAGGCTCTAAGCTACCCGCCGGAGCCCTCGGCATGCAACGTAGAACGATCCTCGGGATCTTATCCCTCAGTCTGCCGAAATGAACGATCCCGGCCGCTTCGTCCTGGTGGCGGCGCTGCTCTTCGGCGCGACGTTCGCGATCGTCACCCCGCCGTTCCAGGTCCCGGACGAGACAGCCCACTTCTATCGCGCCTACCGGGTGAGCGAGGGGCGGCTGGACCTGCTCCCGGCGCCCGGCCACCTGGTGGCGCCGCTGCCGGTGAGCCTCCATCGGCTCGGCGGAGAGATCTTCGGGGACCTCCCCTTCCACCCTGAGCGCAGGACCTCGCCGCGCGCCATCCTCACGGCCTTCCGGATTCCGCTCGCGCCCGAACGCCGGGAGCCCGTGGTCTTCGCGAACGTCTACACCTGCGTGTCGTACATCGCTCCAGCGATCGGGATCGCGGCCGGCCGCCTGCTCGGGGCTCCGGCGCTGGCCCTGCTCTACCTCGCCCGCCTGACGAATCTGCTCTGCGGGGCCGTGGCCATCGCCTTCGCCGTCCGCCGGCTGCCGGCCTTCGCCTGGCTAACCGCGATGGTGGCGCTGACCCCGATGGCCCTCTCGCTCCTCGGCTCCGCCTCCGGGGACGTGACCATCCTCGCCTCCTCCTTCCTGCTCGTCGCGACGGTGGCGAGGCTGGCCTGGGGGACGGCCGAGGCGCGCCGGAGCGACCTCGTCCTGCTGGCCGTTGCCTCGGCCGTCCTCTGCGCGTCGAAGCCCCCGTACCTGCCGCTGGCGCTCCTCGTCCTCCTGATCCCCGCGGTACGGTTTCCCCGTGGCCGCCGGGCGGGCTTCCTCCTTCTCTGCTGCGGCTTCTCGCTCCTCGCGGCCGCCTGGCCGGTCGTGACCTCGCGCCCCTCCGGATTCGGGCGCTCGGAAGGCGGGGTGGACGCCGGCCGGCAGATCCACGACTCGCTGCTCCACCCGTTCCACTTCCTGGGGGTGGTGATCCGGGATTACGCCGTGCACAGCCCCCGCTATCTCGGCCAGCTCGTGGGCAAGCTGGGCTGGCTCGACGTGCAGGTCCCCATACCCTTCCTCGTCGTCTACCTGGCCGTGCTCCTGGCACTGGTCTTCCTGGATACGAGCCCGCGGATCGAGGTGCGGCCCTGGCAGCGGGGGACCGCCACCGTGGCGGTCCTCGCCGGCATGGTCCTCGTCAGCGCCTCGCAATACGCGACCTGGACCCCTTACGGCGCGGATTTCATCCTGGGCATCCAGGGACGGTATTTCCTACCCCTGGTCCTCCCCGCGGCTTGGATCTTTCACAGTGGGAGATGGGCGGGCCGGATCGAGCCCGGGCGCCTGGGAATGGCGCTCGCGGCGTTCAGCCTGCTCTCCTGCGGGATCGCGCTGTGGGCTCTGGTGGGGCGGTATTACGGGATCTGAAGCTCTTCCGGAGGTGGTACCATCGCGGGAGAGGAGGCCTCATGGGACAGACCGTTTCGAAATCCAGCTTTCAGGACCACCCGTCGGAGTACCTGCGGGAGGTTGAGAGCACTGGCGAAGAGCTCGTCATCACGGATCACGGGCGCCCTGTCCTGAAGCTGGTCCCCTACCCTCGGGAGGCTCAGAAAAGCGTCCTGGAATCCCTGCGCGGGTCGGTGGTCCGCTACGACGATCCAACAGAGCCCGTCGGGCAGGAGGACTGGGAGTCGCTCCGTTGATCGTCCTTGATACTCACGCTTGGGTCTGGTGGGTCGCCAGCCCGGAGCGGCTCTCTCCTTCCGCCAAGCAGAGGATCGACGATGAGGCGGAGAAGACCCCGATCCTTATTTCATCCATCAGCGCCTGGGAAGTAGCCCTTCTGGTCAAGAAGGGGCGCCTGGAGCTGACAATGGAAGTGGAAGAGTGGATCGCGCGGTCGGAGTCGCTTCCTGCCCTTCGCTTTGTCCCTGTCGACAACCGGATCGCGATTCTCTCCAACCACCTGCCCGGGGAGCTCCATGAAGATCCGGCTGATCGGATCATCATCGCCACGGCTCTGACCCTGGGTGCGACCCTGGTCACCAGGGATCGGAAGCTTCAGGATTACCCTCACCTCGAAACTTTCTGGTGAAGCCCTACTTCACCAGCAGCACCGGGCACCGGGCCACGATGGCGATGGCGTAGCTGAGCGTCCCCAGGCCGAGGGCGGGGTGGTCGCGGTCGACCTTGTGGGAGGAGAGGATCATCAGGTCGGCCGCCTTCTCCTCGGCGTAGCGCACGATCGTCTCCGCCCGCTTGCCGAAGAGGACCTCGTGGCGGGCGTTCACCCCCTTCTCCTTGAGCCTCTCCACCAGGGTGAACAGCTTGGCCGCCGCGCGGTTCTCCAACCCGCGGTAGAAGTCCGACATCTCGTTGAAATCGATGTGCTCGATGGTCTCGACCACGTGCAGAAGCGTTACCTCGGAGCCCTCTTGCGCGCTTCCGCCCGCGATCTGTGCCGCACTGTCGAGCGCCGCTTCATTCTTTTCGGTAAAGTCCACGGGGACCAGGATCTTTCGGAACATGACGCCTCCCTCTTCGCGGGACCATGATGTGCAGCCGCGGCCGGAAGTATCAATATCCCAAAGGGTTGAAAGGATGCTACCCTCACGGCTATGGATACGGCTGCCTGGGCCGCGGATTGGCCACGCTGTCTCCTGCTCCTCGAATTGGCCGCGCGGTATGCGGAGTCGGGTCGGGCTCACGGCTGCGCCAGGTTGAAGGACCGCCTCGAAGACTGGCGGCGCCGGATGGAGGAGGCGCCTCCTTCCGTCCATGCCCTGCTGAGCGAGCTCTGCTACGTCTGCTGGCTGCTCGGGCGAGGCAATCTCGCGATGGCCCGACACCACGTGGCCGAGGCCCAGCGGAAGGCGGACAATATCGGCCGCCTGCTGCGGCGCTGGCGGCGCGAGGAAATCCGGCGCGACGCCTCCATCCTGCGGCGACAGTCCAGGCAACTGCGGCTGCGGTCACGAGATCTGCGGGAGCGGAGCGACCTCCTGCTCGCCCAATCCTCCCTTCTCCGCCGCGATCCCGCGAGCCCCGAAGAGATCTCTGCCCAGACGAGCTCCCGCTCCGAGCGCAGGCTCGCCTAGCCTCCTTGCAGCAGGTCGGCCTCGCCGCCGGTCCCATTACTCTTTTGCGATGTGGATGGCCACCAGAAACGTCCCGATCAGGCATAGACCGATCGAGATCAGGGTACCCAGGATAGGGAGGCCGTTTCCTCCTGCCTGCGCCATGGCCAGTATGTTGGAAAGAGAGCCGCCCAGGAGAGCACCGCCGAGAGTCCCCATGTGCCGGTACAGCCGCCGAGCCCGGCTCGCGATCAGGTATTCGCCTGCATGCTGAACATAGTTGATGGATACGACCTCTGATTTATGCCTCTTGGCGATCCTGAGCGACTCGCCCACGAGGTCCCTGATGAAGTCGTTGACGATCTCGGTCAGCGTCTGGTACGCGTTCGGTGTGAAGGGGGAGGGATCCGTGCCCTG
>DASXJP010000206.1:0-5239 GCA_036497345.1 Thermoanaerobaculia bacterium | reverse complement strand
GGCCGCGCCAACCCGTCCCAAAAACGATCTCATGCGCGGTCGAGCCCGTGCTCGCGAAGACGTTGGCGACGAGCCGGGTCTGCTCCGTCCTGTTCTCCTCCCGGAGGTCGAACCAGCTTCCACGAGCCACGCCGTCGGCTCCGATCCGCGCCCCCGCGCCGAAACCGCCGGCGCTCCGGGGACTGTCGCCGAGACGCCGGTCCGAGCGGCCCAGGCCGGCGCTGACATAGAAATCCTGGGTGACGATGCGGGTCCCGTCGGCCGCCCAGACGTCCTCGCGGCCGTCCTCCTTCCAGGTGGTCTCCGGCGCGCGAGCGGGCTCCGCGCCGATGCCGGAGCCGTCGGAGCGGCCCCGGCTTCCCGCCAGCACGGTGGAGACGTTGAGCCCGATCTGCGCGTTGAGCTTGAAGCGGCCGCTGCGGCCGGTCCGCACCTCGCTCTGGCCGCCGTGGACGGTGCGGTCGACCTCATGAAGCCCCGCCTCACCCCAGGCCCAGAATCGGTCTTTGGACAGCGGGCCGCCGGCCCAGGCGTCGGCGGCGCGCGGCAAGTCGACACGCTCGCGCCCGCTGGCCCCTGGCTCGCCGCCGCTCGCCAGAGCGGAGGCCAGGGCCCGCCACTCGTTGGTGCCGCGGCGCGGGAGCAGCCGGGCCGGCGCCTCTGGCGTCCTGGGACCGGGGCCGAGCTCCAGCGTCTCCACCGGGATCTCCGCGAAGGCGTTGAAATCGAGATCGCTGGGCAGCAGGCCGGCCACGGCCATGTCGGTGGCGAGCATCTCGCCGACGCCCGGAAAGCCCTGCCCCACCGACGGACCGACCTCCACGACGGGCGGCGGCGAGCCGCAGCCCGATTCGCGGCCGCCCACGTTGATGTGGTCCGTCAGCACACCCGGCGTGTTTTGGAGGATGGCCCAGGGATCTCGCGGGGCGGGATCGGCGGGCGCGGCCGGGGATCGGGGGATGGACGACCGCACGTCGAGGAGCGGGCTCTCCGCAGAGACCGTGACGATGTCGTCCTCGCCTTCGGGCTTCACGGCCGCAGACGCAAGACGGGCACAGGGGAGCCGCCACGGGAAGGAGACGGCGAGACAGATCTCACCAGGATCAGGATCGAGGGAACACTCCTCGGCCCGGGCTGGACCGCAGAGCAGGACCGAAAGGGACAGACCGAGACCGATCGTCGAGATGCGGTTTCTCATCGCTGCCTCCCGCGTCGATGGGAGGCGGAAGAGCAAGCGGGGTGCCACCCCGCCCGCGAGTGGGAAATCCTTATGGATCGGGGATTTTCAGAAATCCTTGCTTTTCTCGATTCAACCGGTTGGATGGTGGGCCATTCAACCGGTTGATTCGGGGGTGACCGAGCAAAGCTCCTCGTCCATTTACCTTTTAAGGATCGCTTTCCCTCTCCACCAGACCGGGGAAATGAACGCCGCCACAGCTCGCTCCCTGGGCCAGATCACCCGATATCCATCGGCCTCTGGGAGCTGATACTGGAGCATGTTGATCACCCGGAAGCCCGGGCCGAGCTTGGGGTGGTGGCTCGCCTCGAATTGATAGCGCCCCATCACTCCCGGCTGATCGGTCTTTGCCAACGCAATGGACAGGGCGGCGGGGTCCGTCTTCCCTGCCCGCTCCAACGCCGCTTTCAGGATGTAGACGGCATCATATGAATAAGCGCTCGTATACTCAGGATCGCCGAAGCGCTCGACGTAGGCCTTGTGCCAGGCCGCCGCCCTTTCGGTCAGAGGGTTGTTCTCCGCCGGAATGACCCCGACCGTGCATACACCCGTCCCCCCGGGCCCAACCTCTTCGTAATACTTGCGGGTCCCCGCGCCCGTCGGGATGGCGCCGATCAAAGGCCCTTTCAGCTCGGACCACCGCTTGAGATAGAGGGCTGAAGGGACGCGCGACGAAGCGTCCAGCACGTACTCCGCCTTCGAGCTGGCGATGCGGCGGAAGGTGGCGGCGAAGTCGGTCGTCTCGGGGGAAAAAGTATCCTCGAAGACGAGGCTCGCGCCTGGCATCGAAGCGATCGTCTTCTTCCACTCGTCCCGCATGGATTTCGTCCAGATGTCGTCTTCCACCAGGATCGCGAAACGCTGGAGCCCGAGCGCGCCGTGGAGATAGTCGCGCAGGAATCCCGAGGTCACCGCCGCCAGCTCGGACGAGCGGTGCATGACGCGGAAGAAGCGGCCGTAACGAGCCGGCTCCTGCCCCACCATCTCCGTCAGTCGATCCGCGCTCACGCCCGTGCCCAGCACCGGCACGCCATAGCGTGAGAGTTGCTCCATGACCGGAAAGACATCGCTGCCTGCAAACCCCAGCACAGCCACGGCGTGCTGCTGTCCCGCCAGGCTCTGATAAGCGAGCGTCGCCTTGGCTGGCGAGAATTCATCATTGACCTCCACCACCTTGAGCGGCCGGCCGGAGACTCCTCCCGCCTTGTTGATTTCATCAACGGCCAGGGTGACTCCGTGCCGGATCCCTTCCCCGGGCGTGGTGAAGAACGGTGCCACCACTCCGACGACAATCGGACCCTCGCCTGCACCGCTTGGGACGGGTCGACGGCAAGAGAGGAAGGCCAGCATCGAAACGACCGCAAGGACAAATAGCGAACGCGCCTTCTCAGACATGAATCCTCCCGTTGACCGTCGAAGCTCGTTGCTCGGACTCGAGGAGCGCCGCCAGGATCGAGGCTGGCGTAGGCCGATCGGCCCGCGACAGTCGAAAGGCCTCTCGGCCCCCTGACAGGCCGACGACCCGGTCCGCGAGACCGAGAGCGAATTCCAGGTTGTCGTCCACTAGAATCACCGCTGCGTCGCCGGGCTCTACCAGCGATCGGACAAGCCTGGCGATGTCCTCCTGCCAGCGGGGTGCGAGCCCGGACGTCGGCTCGTCCAGCAGCAGGGCTCGGGGACTGCTCATCAGCGAGCGGCAGATGGCCAGGAGCTGCTGCTCCCCGCCGCTCATCGATCCGGCCTTTTGCGATTGACGCTTTTCGAGGATGGAGAAGCGAGCCAGGAATCCCCGGGCTCGACGTTCCGCCTCGGCACGCTTCAACAAGTACCCACCGAGGAGCAGGTTGTCCCGCACCGTCATCTCCGGGAACAGGCTTCGTCCCTCTGCACAGAGGGCGATCCCCTCCCTCAACCTCTGCCGCGCGGAGGTCCCCGTAAGATCCCGGCCGCCTCGGCGCAGCTCCCCCTGACTTGCATGGAGGCCCGCAATCCCCTCCAGCAGCGATGTCTTGCCGGCACCATTGCGCCCTACCAGCACCAGGACCTCCCCAGCTTCAATCCCGAGCGACAGCCCATGGACGACGGGTGTCGACCCGCGCCGGACATGGAAGTCCCTTAGCTCCAGCAAGGGCGACATCAGGCGGATTTCCTCCCACTGATCCCATAGGCCGCGATCACCGCCGGATCGCTCAGCACCTCGGCTGGCGGCCGGCGGGCGATGATTCGCCCCTGGTCCATGACCACCACCTCGCCGACCAGCCGGAACAGCTCATGAAGCCGGTGCTCGACGATGATCATCGTCACCCCCCGCCTTTGCAGCGCTGCGAGCGCCGCACAGACGGCTTCAACCTCGCGGCCGGAAAGAGCAGCGAACGGCTCATCCACCAACAACAGCTCGGGTGGAGCAGCCAGAGCCATGGCCACCTCCGCCATCCGTGCCACGGCAGGTGGCTGCTCCTCCAGGGGAACCCGCGCCACCGCCGCGCCGCCGCAAACCTCCAAAAGCGGGGCGAGCTCGGGGGCGTCCTCTACGGCACCCGAAGCCGCCTGCGCTACCGCCACGTGCTCCTCCAAAGTCAATTCAGGAAAGAAGACGACCTGCTGATGGGTCTTGCGCACGCCCAATCGAGCCCGCGCCGAGGCATCGAGACCCGATAGGCTCCTACCACTCCACCGGACTTCTTTCGTACCCTGCTGCCGATGGCCGGCAATCACGTTCAGTAGCGTCGTCTTGCCGGACCCATTGGGACCGATGAGGCCGATCGATTCCCCCCTCGCCAGCTCGAGGCTCACGCCATCCAGCGCCTGAACACCACCGAAGCGCACCTGAATGTTTTGCAGCACCAATCCCGAGCCGTCCGCCGGACGCGTGGGCCGTTGGCGCCGGCCGGAAGGCCTACGTCCCTCCCACCGCGGCCGAAGAGGGATCAGGCCGCGAGGCAAGGCCAGCACCACTGCGAGCAGCAGGCCCGTGTAAATGAGGGCGTCGTAGCGCCACCGCCCAAAGAGAAACGCCTGGAGACTCTGGAAGGCGAACGTCGAGACGAGCCCCCCAGGCAGGCTCCATAACCCTCCGGCAATGGCAAGCAGCAGGATGCGCACCGAGACAAAATCGCTGGCGAGCTCCGCATTGGCCTGCCCCTGCGTGAGCACATAGAGCGCGCCGCCGAGGCCCGCGATCGCGCCGGACAGCGCCAACCCGAGGAACCGGAGACGCGGGACATCGGCTCCCAGGCTCAGGGCCAGAAGCTCGTCCTGCCCCGTGGCACCCAGCAACAGTCCCGTCCAGGATCGCAGGAAGCGGCCCGCTACCAGGAAGACGATTACCAGAGCCGTGGCCGAGATGGCATAGAGTGCCATCCGGCTGCCCGCAAGGGAGCGCACCCCGATGATCCCCTCCTCCCCACCCAACCAGGAGCTACCCAGAAAGAGCGACCGGTAAAAGGCAAGCTGAAGGGCCATAGTGACCATCGAGAAGTACAGCCCCCGATGCCGGAAGGTCAGCACAGCCACGCCGCCCCCCAGCGTGGCCCCTTCCAGAATGCCGGCTCCCAGAGCGACCCAGGGATCCCGTGCCAGGCGGACCTGAAGCAGAGCACCGAGATAACCGGCGACACCAACGAATAGAGAATGCCCGAGGCTCAGCTCCCGGGTGGGTCCACAGAAGACTGTCCAGCTCAGGACGAAGATGCCGGTCACACAGGCGGCTCCAATAAGATCGGTCAGGAATGAGGCCGGAGCCACCAGCCCTGCTATCGCCAGAACGACGGCTAGAATGGCGGCCAGCGCCGGAGAGGACGGCAGAAAGCGCCGGAGCCCCTGGCCTTTGACCGCCTCAGGCGTGCTCATCCACCACCCCCCGTGGACGGAGCGCCAGCACAACCACGGCGATCAGGACGGCGATGAGCTCCGCCCAAGCCTCCCCCACCAGGGAGACCCCAACGATCTCGACGGCCCCCAACGCATAGGATGCGATCAGCGTCCCTGTCAGGCTCCCGATTC
>DASXJP010000205.1:0-11323 GCA_036497345.1 Thermoanaerobaculia bacterium | reverse complement strand
GCACGGGGTTGGCGGTTCCGCCACGTGCCGGAGGTCGCCTTCGAATACCGCGTCCGGCCGGGCTCGATGCTCGGCAGCGCCGAGAGCGAGGAGCGCTGGCGCCGGCTCTACGCCTATGTCTACCACAAGCACCGCGATTTCTACGCCGAGCATTTCGCGGCCGCCCTCCTCGTCGCCAAGGAGCAATTCACCGCCGTCTCCGCGGGCGCCGCCGCCCTGCGGGCCGCGCGCGAGCGCCTCCAGCGCGAGGCCGACGCCGCGGCGGCGGACGCCCGGGCCGTGCGGGAATCGCGCCACCGCCTCCAGCGCGACATCGATCTCCTGGCGGCCGGGGTGGAGCCCGAGCGCGAGGCGTTGCGGGCGTCCGTCCAGGCGCTCCAACGGGAGCTCGACGATTGCCGGTGGGAGATCGCGTTCATGAAGAAGACGAGCGCCTGGCGGCTGCGGGGAGTCGTCCTGCGCCTCAAGCAGCGGCTCCTCCGCCGGGGATATTGATCCTCGTCTATTTCCTGGTAAAATAGGGGCAGCGAAGCTCGAAGGGAGGTTCCTCTGATGCAGTCCCGTCCCAAGATCCGGCGTTTTCCCCGCGTCCAGGCCGAGCACGCCGTGATGGTGCGCCTGCTCGGTGTCCAGCCCTTCGAGGAGTTCGCCCGCACGCGGATCCTCGGTCCCGGCGGGTGCATGTTCGTCAGCGAGGAGTCGCTCGGCTTCGGCTCGCTGATGGAGCTCTCGATCGCCGTCCAGGGGCGGGTCCTGAAGACCGACAGCCGGGTGGTCTACGAGATCCGCAAGAGCCCGACCGAGCATCAGGTCGGCGTCGAGTTCCTGCGCATCAGCCCCGGGGACCGCGCCTTCCTCGAATCCATCGTGGGGCAGCGGATCGGGCAGCGGAGCAGCGTGCCCGGTCCTCCGGCGTTCAACTGAGGGCGAGCTCCAGGAAGGCCGTGTCGGCGGGGCGTCCTGCCCTCCCAAGCCTCACCCTATGTCCCCTCTCCCGGACGGTGGGAGGGCGATGGGCATGGTGAGGTTTCGGGGCAGACCGCTCCGGCCCGTAATGCGCTTCTACTGCGGCAGCCCCGGAGGATGTCGAGAATTCTCGGTCCTGAACCTCGTATGATGAGGGTCCGTGGGGTGATTTTATGGATGACCGGATGGAAGAGCTCTTGACGCGAGGGGCGGCGCTCCTGACCGAGGAGGGGGCAAGAGAGGTTTATGTATTCGGGTCGGTGGCCGCCGGACGGGCCCATGAGGGGTCCGACTTGGACCTGGCCGTCGCGGGGTTGCCTCCCGAGCGTTTTTTCTCCACCCTGGCGCGCTTGGAGAATCTGCTCGACCGCTCCGTTGATTTGGTGGATCTCGACGAGCCCAGCCCATTCACCGAATACCTCAAGACTAAGGGAGCCCTTCGGCGTGTGGCCTGATCTCAAGGAGCAGATCGCCGTCGAAGATCACGAAAGCTGACCCCTACCGCCCCAACCCCCGCCCGGTTACCAGATACGTCGCGAAGCTGCCCAGCCAGTGACCCCCTTCGTAGTGCTCGCCGGTGACCGCGGCGAGGCCGGATTCGCGGTGGGCCGCGGCGGCGGCGCGCAGGGCGGGGAGGCGCTCGTCGCCCGGCGGCAGGCCGGCGGCGATCCCCTCGAGCATCCAGGCGCGGGAGAGGTTCAGGCCGTCCAGATGGGCCAGCTTGCCGTCGCTGGGATCGGTGACCACCGCGGGGACGAGCCATTCCTTGCCGCCGATCTGGGGGAGGAACGCCGCGAGCCACGCCGCGTACTCGGCCGGCGGGAGGATGCGCCGCGTCAGATCGGCCTCGGCGAGGCAGGGGGAGAGGAAGTCCTCCCCCGAGGGCTCGTAGCCCAGCGGACAGGCGCGGTCCTTGAGGTAGAGCTCGCGGGCCCGCCGCTCGAAGAGGCCTTGAGCGTCGCGGTCGCCCGTGCCGCGGGCCCAGTCGATCATCAGGCCCAGGGAGAAGGCGGTCTGGTTGTGCTCGCCGATGCGGATGGGGTGGGAGAGCTTGGGGAGCCACGTGCGCAGACGGCCCATCGCCGCGCCGGCCAGCGGGTCCAGGGTCGCGGCCCAGCGGCGGGCCTGGGGATCGTCCCACTCGTGGAGCTCCGCCGAGAGCTGGAGCAGCCAGGCGAGGCCGTAGGGGCGCTCGAAGGTCGCCCGCCCCTCCCCCTGCATGTATCTCACCTCGGCCGCGATGTTGTCCGGGGTCAGGCTCTGGTCCAGGGCCTCCCGCGCCCTGGCGGCGAAGGGGGCGTCGGGGAATTGCCGCGCCAGCCGCGCCAGCAGCCAGTGCCCGTGCACGGCCGAGTGCCAGTCGTAGCAGCCGTAGAAGGCCGGAGTGAGCTGGCGCGGGGGCTTCACGTCGGCGTCGCCGTTGAGCGCGTGGGCGATCTTGTTCGGATACTCCTTGTGAACGCAGGCGAGCGCTAGGTTGGCGAAGCGCCCGGCGGTGACGGCGTCGAGGCGCGGCTCCTCCCGCGGCGCGGGGGCCGCGGCGGCCAGCGGGGCCAGGACGATCGAGACGGCGGTCCAGAAGAGGATCGAATGCGCGGTCATGGGCCGCGATGGTACATCCTTCGATTACAATCCGCTTAACAGGGGAGGGGGTGAGCGATGAGCGACGTCAAGACGTATTCGGTGCGCGAAGAGATCGCCCACAGCGCCATCCATGGGCTCGGGATCGCCCTCAGCATCGCCGGGCTGATCGCTTTGGTCCTGACCGCCCGCCGGACGGGCGATGCGTGGGACGTCGTGGCCTCCGCGGTCTACGGCGCCACGCTGATCCTGCTCTACCTGGCCTCCACCCTCTACCACGGCATCCCCCACGCGCGCGCCAAGCGGGTGCTGCGCGTGATCGACCATTCGGCGATCTACCTCCTGATCGCGGGCACCTATACGCCGTTCACCCTGATCAGCCTGCGCGGCCCCTGGGGCTGGACGCTGTTCGGCCTGATCTGGGGACTGGCCATCCTGGGGATCGCGCTCAAGGTGGCCGCCATGGGGCGCTTCCGCGGCCTGTCGCTGGCGCTCTACCTCGGCATGGGATGGCTGGCGCTGGTGGCCCTGCGCCCGCTCACCGCGGCGCTGGCGCGGGGCGGACTGATCCTGCTGGTCCTCGGCGGCATCGCCTACACCTCGGGGGTGCTCTTCTACGTCCGGCCGCGGCTGCCGTACCATCACGCTTTCTGGCACGCCTTCGTGCTCGCCGGCAGCGTGCTGCACTTCTTCGCGATCCTGCTCTACGTGGTCCCCGGCAGCGGCTACTCCAGATAGCGGAACACCTCGGCGGGGCCGGGGATGTAGCGCCGGGCGCGGATCGCTCCCGGCCCCCGCGTCTCGGCGCCGAGGTAGCGGCCGGAGCGGACCTCCAGGGCGATCGCGTCCCCATCCAAGATGGGGCCGCCGGTGCCGCCGATCTTGCGGATCACGAAGCGCTCGTCGGGGCCGGCCGTGGAGGCGCGGGCGTAGAGCTGCCCGCCGGCGCCGGGATCGACGCTCAAATAGAGCCCGTCGTGGGCCTGGAGGCTCACCTCGTCGCCGCTCATCAGCGCGCCGCCGTTCCAGTCCTTGAGCGTGAAGGTCTCCCAGAAGCCGCCGCGCATCCAGCGCTTGGCCTCGACCGTGCCGTCCCCTTGCGGATCGACCGAAAAGTACTGATTCGAAAAGCTGCTCAGGGCCACCCGGTGCAGGGCCGCCGGGAGCTGGGAGGCCAGCGAATACCAAGCGGGCGCCTTGGCGCCGTCCGGACGGACCAGCCAGAACCCCCGCAGATCGCGGTTGACCGGCCGGCCGGCGTAGGTCTGGAGCGCCTCGTTGCAGTAGACCTCCCAATAGACGGCGTAGCGCACCCCCCAGCCGAGCGCCGCCTCCATCAGCTCCCGGACGCGCTCGAACCGCTCCCCATCGGGCGCCCCGTGGTCCTTGGCCATGCCGTACTCGCCCAGGTAGAGGTTGTAGCGGCCGAAGAGCTGGTTGTCCGGCGCTTTGGATTCCAGATAGTCGAGCGCCCGGGTGAGCTCCGCCGGGGTGAAGTCGATGTCCCAACTGGAGTAGGAGTAGAGGTCGCAGTGGGTGTAGGGGACGACGTTGTTGGTGGCGGTCACCTTGCCGGCCATGGCGTCGGCGAGGAAATTCACCTCGGCCGCGTGGAGCACCTGGACGCCGCGCGAGCCGACCTCGCGGCGGGCCTGCTCCACGCCGTCCTGGCGGGCGTTCCACCAGTCGATCATCCCATGGATGCGCACCGGATCGGGATCGACGCCGTCGGCCAGCCCGTCGCGCAGGAGGTGGTCCCCCTCCCAGTTCTGCAGGACGAAGGTCTTCCCCGAGCCCGCGTAGGTGGTGAGGAGGTATTTCGCCAGCCGGTACATCTGATCGCGCTCGGCGGCGGCCTCCGCGGGCGTCAGGCCGTCGAGGAACTGCGGCGAGATGGTGACGGGCGTGATCTCCAGGAGGATCGTGGAGAACGGCTTGGCGAAGAGCTCCTGGACGTACGGCCGCTGGGCCAGCTCGACCACGTCGGTGGAGGGGGGGGACCAGTCGGAGTTGAAGGGGTAGAGCTCCTGCATGTGACCCGGCAAGAGGAAGACCTTGATCACCCGGCTGCCGAGCTCCAGGATTCTGTCGGCTCCCTCGTTCAGGAAATCCTCGTCCGTGAAGTTGTAGCGGCCGGCGGCGTGGGCCACGCCGAGCACGTCCCGGGCCTCCACGGCGCCGGCCGCGCTGGCGGAAAGAACCGCGGCCGCGAGGAGGAGGAGCCCGGCGAGCGCTCGAATGGGGAGGCGGCGCATCTTGAATAGTGTACGGCTGAGGAGGGAGATTCATCACCACGATCGCCCCGTCACCCGCTCCCACAGCTCCCGGAGATCCTCCGGCACCGGTGCCTCGAAGCGGAGGAGCTCGTCCGTCGCCGGATGCCGGAAGGCGATCCGCCAGGCGTGGAGCGCGGGGCGGGGAAAATCGCGTAGCGGCGCCTGCACGGGGCGGGGGAGCCCCTTCCAGCGCGCCTCGCCGTAGACCGGATCGCCCACCAGCGGATGGCCGATGTGCTTCAGGTGCACCCGGATCTGGTGCGTGCGGCCGGTCGCGAGGTCCATCTCCAGCAGGGAGATCCCGGCCGCGGCGGCCACCGTCCGGTAGTGAGTGAGGGCCGGACGTCCACGTGAGACCACGGCCATCTCCTGCCGCCGCTGCGGATGGCGGCCGACCGGCGCCGCGATGGTGCCGGCGGGCGGCGAGGGCGCGCCGTAGGCGATCCCCAGATAGAGCTTCGCGACCTCGCGCGAGGCGAAGGCGCGCGCGAGGCGGGCGTAGGCGGCCGGCGTGCGCGCCACCACCAGGACGCCGCTCGTCCCCTGGTCGAGCCGGTGGACGATCCCGGGCCGGCCCGGCCCCCCCACGCCGGCCATCTCGGGGTAGCGGTCGAGGAGGTGGTGGGCGAGGGTGCCGGTGGCGCGGCCGGCGCCGGGATGGACGGTCAGTCCCGCCGGCTTGTCGAGCACCACGATCTCGGCGTCCTCGTGGAGCACGCGCAGATCCCCCCGCTCGGGGAGGACCCGTTCCTCCTTCGGCTCCGGCGGAGCGCACTCGATCCGATCGCCCGCGGCGAGCGGGGTGGAGGGCTTGGCCGCGCGGCCGTTCACCCGCACGAGACCGTCGGCGATCCAGCGCTGGACCTGGTTGCGGGGCGCGTCGAGACGGGCGGCCACGTGGCGGTCGAGCCGCTCGCCCGCCGCCGCCGGCTCGACGGTCCACGCGGCGGTCCCCGCCAGGGGCCCCGCCGGAGGACCCGCCGGGGGATCAATCACTCGGGGACCGGCGCCGCGGCGGGAGATTCCTGGTGGTGCCGCGGCCGGAAGCTGTCGATCGCCATCAGCACGATGCCGATCGAGATGGCGCTGTCGGCGACGTTGAAGGAGGGCCAGTGGTGGAGGCCGACGTAGACGTCGAGGAAATCGGTGACGGCGCCGTTCCACACGCGGTCGATCAGGTTGCCGACCGCGCCTCCCACCACCAGCGCCAGGGCCGCGAGGAGCACCCGGTCGTGCGACGGCGTGTACCAGAAGTAGAGGCCGACCGCGATCAGGGCCCCGAGGCCGAGGAGGGTCAGCAGCCAGCCGTTGCCGCCGCCGTCCGAGGCGAAGAGGCCGAAGGCGACGCCGGTGTTGCGCACGTGCGTCAGGTTGAACAGGCCGGGGATCACCGGGCGGGTGGAGTGGTGGGGGAGGCGCGCCTCGACCAGCCACTTCGTCCACTGGTCGAGGACGATGACGGCGAGGGAGACGAGCAGGTACCGGAGCTTGCGGAACCGGGAGGCGAGGGTCTGGGGCGTATGGACGTCATCTGCCATGGTTGAAAAAGTCTCCTCTTACGCGCGGCCGAAGACCTCGCGGGCGGTCCGCGCCACCTCCGGGAGATCCCGAATCGACTGAAACAGGCGGATGGCCGCGACCCCCGCCGCTCCCGTCCCGGCCAGATCTCCGATTCGCTCTAGTGTAACGCCACCCAGCGCGAAGACGGGAACGCCGGCGGCGGCGGCGCGGGCGAGCCCCTCCAGCCCCACGGGCGCCCCCTTGCCGGGCGTGGCGAAGACCGGGCCGAAGGTCACGTAGTCGGCCCCCTCGTCGCGCGCCCGCGCGACCTCCCCGGCCGTATGGGTGGAGCGGCCGATCAGGACCCCCTCGCCGAAGCGTTCCCGCAACGCGCCTACCGGCACGCCGTCGGCCGGCAGATGGACGCCGGCCGCCCCGGCGGCGAGCGCGACGTCCAGGCGACCGTTGACCAGCAGGCGGGTGGTGGGCGGCAGGAGCGTCCGGGCGAGCCGGACGAGATCATAGAGATCGCGGTCGTCGAGATCCTTCTCGCGGACCTGGACGGCGCCGATCCCGGCGGCTCCGAGGGCGCTGAGCCAGTCGGCCATGGGGATCGCCAGGGAGGCCCGGTCGCTGATCGCGAGCAGGCTAGACGTCAGGGGCACGGACCCGGCGCCGGAAGAGGAGGTCGTCGAGATCGTGGGCCCCCCAGACCAGGTGGATGAGCCCGAAGCCGGTCACCGCGGCCCGCGCCACGGCATAGAGGCCGAAGGTGCGCAGGACCTCCCAGGGGAGCGCCATCATGATCTTGTCCCAGACCGGGCTCCACGGGGCCAGCACGAGGCCGGTGCCCACCTCGATGCAATAGAGGATGAACAGGATGCGGAGCAGGGACGAGGAGCGCATGGAGGGGGTGATTGTAGCCGCGAATCAAAACGGCGCGAAATGAGGCGGCGTGCAGGGCCGCGGTGCCCCCGGTTCTTCCTCCCTCCGAAGCCTCACCCTCGATCCCTCTCCACTTCGTGGAGAGGGAGGGCGCACGTCTGGGATTGAGGAGGATTCTGGAAGCGGGTTCCCCCTCTCCACGAAGTGGAGAGGGGGCCAGGGGGTGAGGCTTCGGAGGGCATGCCGGACCGTCACCGCGGCGGCTTCTTGTCCTCCTCAGGCTTGCGTTTCTCCTCCTTCTTCTCCTCCTTCGTGTTCGGCTTGGGCTCCGGCTGGCGCTTCTCCTGGACCTGCGGTTTGGGCTCGGGCTGATGCCGCTCCTGGACCTGCGGCTTGGCCTCCGGCTGATGCCGCTCCTGGACGGCCGGCTGGCGCTCCGGCTTCGGCGCCGGCGCGCCACCCACCTCCGGAGCCGGCTTCACGTTCCGCTCGCGCTCCACCGGGGGCTTGCGCTCCTCGGCGGGCTGGCGATCCTCCGCGGGACGGTGGCGCTCCTCGGTCTGGGGCGGTGGAGGCTGCACGGTCCGGTCCGGCTTGCCGCCGGACACGGAGGAGCGGTCCGCGGGGCGCTCACGATCCACGGGCTGGCGCTCCTGGCGGTCCGGCTTGGGGCTCGGGGCGCCGCCCTGGACCTCCGGAGCGGGATGGCGTCCGGGCCGCTCGCGCCCGGCGGGCTGGCCGCCCTGGACCGCGGGCTGCTCGACGGCCGGCTTGCCGGGACGCGGCCGGGGCGCGCCGCCGTCCGCCTGGGGAGCCGGCCGCCGTCCGGGCCGCACCTGCGGCTCGCCCGGGGCGGGCTTGCCCGCGGCCGGATTACGCTCGCCGGGGGCCGCGCCCGTGACGCCGGGGCTGCCCGGCTGGGCGCCGAAGACGGACGTGCGCTCTCCCCGGGGCCGGCGGTCCGGCTTCCCGAGGGTGCCCGGGCGGAGCGGCGTGCCGTCCAGGGTCTGCGGCTTCTCGGCCACCACCGAGCGGATCACCGCCGGCGGCAGCTTCGGCTTCGGCGTGCGGGCCACGAACGACGTCACGTCCCCGAGCTCGCCCGGCTTGCCTTCCAGGACGCGGAGCGGCTTGCCGGGCTCGCGGAAGACGCTCGGCTTGAGCGGCTTGGTGTCGGTGGTGATGATCCCCCGCTCGATCTCGTGCGCGTGGTGGTCCGCGGCGTAGTGCCGCACGTCGCGGTGGGCGTCCCAATAGCCGTCCCGGTAGCCCTGGCGATAGCCGGCGTTGTAGTCGAAGTACGACGTGGAGACGAAGCTCCAGCGGTCGTACAGGCCCCAACTGCCGCCGGCCCAGCCGTAGACACCCCAGCGGAAGCCGACCTCGGCGCCGAATTCGGGGCCGTAGTAGCGGGTGTAGTACCCGGTCGGGCACCAGCCCACGTAGCTCGGGCCCCAGTACCAGTAGACCCAGGCGGGCGACCAGACGTAGCCCGGCTGCCAGACCCAGCCGTAGCCGGGCACGTAGTCCCAGCTCCCGTAGTGATAGGGGACCCACCCCCACGGCTCGGAGGAGATCCAGGTCATGCCGGCCGGGGTGTAGACCCAGCGGCCGTGCCAGTAGGGGCGCCAGGAGGCGTCCACCTGCGGGCGCCAGTAGTGGCCGCCGTTGATGGTGACCCAGGCGCCATAGCGGGCCAGCGGCGCCGCCTGATAGCGGAGGTTTTCGTCGACGTAATCGCCCAGGTCCGCGCTGGCGTACTCGTCGTCGAGCTGGCGGCCCCAGCGCTCCAGGGAGTCGAAGGCGCCCGCCTCGCGGACGGTGGGGCGGTGGTCGGGATCCTGATCGTCGATCACCGCCTCCTCGTCGGCGCGGAGGCGCGAGGAGGCGCCGTCGGTCACCACCTGCGCGCTGCCGCGGCGGACCACGATCTGGGTCCACCCCTGGTCGGAGGTGATGCGATAGGAGCCGTAGTCCTGGGTGTAGATCGAGGCGTTCGGGGTCTCGATCCGCGGCAGCTCGTCACCCAGAGAGTCCTGGGTGACGATGAGCTGGACGTTGCCGCTGAGCAGCCGCACCACGGTGGCGCGGTCGTCGCGGTCGGGCGAGGCGGCCAGGCGCTCGAACACGAGCTCGCTCCTGCCGTCCACCCGCAGGATGTTCTGATCCGCGAGGATGATCTCCACCCGCGAACGGCCGCCGGAGACCGCGAGATGGTCGCCGGCGAGAATGGGCTGATTGACCCCGGCCGGGTCGCCGCTCTCGTCCGAGCCGGCCGGCGTCACGGTGGCGGAGCCTTCCACCACGCGGAAATAGCCATAGCCTCCGTCGTCCGCCAGCGCCGAGCCGGCGAGGGCGAGGAGCCCCAGGGCGGCGAAGCAAGCTACACGAAGCCTATTGAGAGTCTTCATTGTCTTGTCTCCATTGGGTTGGGCGCTACTCTCGCCCGCTGGAAATAGCAACTTCCGGACCACCTGTTTCATTCCTATCCATAAAACGGCTAAGCTCCCGTTTTTCAATTGCTTCGCTCGCCTCCTTCCCCGCTATAATGGGCCGGCTCGGAGCCGCGGCGGTGTCCACCCCAGGCGTCACGGGCGTCCCCGGGAAGGGGATGCCGGAGGCGGGGGATCGGGTTGCGGAGAGCGCTTGGCCTGACATCCATTCTGAGGGAGGAGACCCTTGGCGATCAACTGGTTCCGCGGCGGCAGGAAGCAGCAGGAGCCGCAGGAATACACCATCGACGACCTGATCGTCCTCGAGCGGTACGACGAGGCGGAGGAGCGCCTGCGCGCGCGTCTCAAGAGCAATCCCAGCGACCTGCACTCCCACATCAAGCTGGCCGAGGTCTACACCCAGCTCAAGCGGTTCGAGAAGGCGGTGGACGAGTACGTCTACGCGGCCGAGGAATACGCCCAGGACGGCTTCCACGACAAGGGGCTGGCCCTGCTGGCCAAGGCGATGAAGCTGGCGCCCCTCGACCAGTCGCTGCGCGTCAAGGCCGAGAAGCTGCAGCGCGGCAAGAGCATGGAGCAGGTGCGGACGTTCGCCCTGGAGGGGCTCCAGAAGGCCGGCGGCGGCCTCCAGGCGGGCACCACCGCCGTGGAGCTCAAGCGGCTCTGGCACAACCTCGCGGGGAGCGCCGTGGTGCGGAAGCTGCCCGGCGAGTCGCTGAAGCGGCTCTTCTCCGCCATGGAGCTCCTGCGGCTGGACACCGGCGCCGCCATCGCCCGCGAGGGAAGCCCGGAGGCCTTCCTCTTGTTGATCGTGCAGGGCGAGATCGAGGTCTCCGTCAATGTCGGGGGGCGCGCGACGCTGGTGCGCAGCTTCGCCGCCGGCGACGTGATCGGCGAGGGGACCCTGCTCGAACGCCTCCCCTGGCAGGCCGACTACCGGACGGCGGAGCCCGTCATCGTCCTGAAGCTCACGCGCGCGGGGCTGGAGAGCTGCCTGGCCGGCAACCCCGACCCCCGCGGATTCCTCGAGACGCTGCGCGAGCAGCACAACGACCGCGACGTCGCGGCCACGGCCCGGCGTCTGCGGGGCGGCTCCTGATGGCGATTCTGCCCATTCGTATCTATCCCGATCCCGTCCTGCGGGTGAAGTGCCGGCGGGTGGAGACCTTCGACGACGGCCTGCGCAAGCTCGCCGCCAACATGGTGGAGACCATGCACGCCGCCCCGGGCGTGGGCCTCGCGGCCCCCCAGGTGGGGGTCGACCTCCGCCTCGCCGTGGTGGACGTCTCGGTGGGGGAGGACCCCGCCGCGCTGCGCGTCCTGGTGAATCCCGAGGTCGTCCGGCGCGAAGGGTTGGAGACCGACACCGAGGGGTGCCTCTCCCTGCCCGGCATTACCGATAAAGTGGACCGCCCGCTCGCGATCACCGTGCGGGCCCAGGGCCTCAAGGGCGAGCCGTTCGAGCTCGACGCCGGGGAGTACCTGGCCCGCGCCATCTGCCACGAGATCGACCACCTGGACGGCATCCTCTTCACCGACCACCTGCGCGGCCTGCGCAAGGAGCGGGTCCGCCGCCAGCTCAAGAAGCTGGCCGCGGAGCAGGAGGTGGCGGTATGAGGGGGCGCGTGCTCCTCCTCGCTCTCCCCCTCCTCCTCACCGCCT
>DASXJP010000204.1:0-5602 GCA_036497345.1 Thermoanaerobaculia bacterium | reverse complement strand
CTCGGAGCTCCCCCAGGCTCTGCCGGACGTCTACTCCCAGGCCTTTTTCGACAAGACCGGCTTCTGCACGGAAGCCGTTCCCCTGGGCGACGACGTGCTCGGCGACCAGGCCCGCATGCTCTGGATCCTCTTCGGCGCCGTGGGCCTCGTCCTGCTGGTAGCCGGCGCCAACGCCGCCAATCTCTTCCTGGCGCAGGTGGAGACGGAGCGCCGCGAGATGGCCGTGCGGGCCGCCCTCGGCGCCGGCCGGGGCCGCCTGGCGCTCCACTTCCTCCTTCAGGGCCTGCTGCTCTCGCTCCTGGCGGGCGGTCTGGCGCTCTGGCTGGCCGACGGCGCGGTCCGCCTGCTGCTGGCCCTCTCTCCCGCCGACCTGCCGCGGCTTTCGGAGGTCCACCTCGGCTGGGAGGGGGTGCTGTTCACGCTCCTCCTGGCCCTGATCGCCGGCGGGCTCTTCGGCCTGCTGCCGTCGGTCCGCCGAGGCCTGGAGAGCGAGCTCCTGGGCACCGCCGGCCGCGGAATGACGATCTCGGGCCGCCAGCGCGCCGCCCGCAGCTCCCTGGTGGTGGCCCAGGTGGCGTTGTCGCTGGTCCTCCTGGCCGCCGCCGGCCTCCTGTTCCGCAGCTTCCACAACCTGGTCTCGGTGCGGCCCGGCTTCGAGGCGCAAGGCGTGCTGACGTTCCATGTCGTGCTACCGGAGACCCGCTACGAATCGTTCGCGGCCGTGGATGCGTTCGAGCGGGAGCTGGCGGCGCGGCTGGCGGCCCTTCCGGGGGTTGAGGCCACCGGCTTCACCTCGGCTCTCCCGCTCACCGGGTTCGACGGCTGCTCCTCGGTCTACGCCGAGGGACGGTCCCTCGCCTCCGGCACTCCCTGCCTGCCCATCGTTTTCGTCGGGCCAGGGTACTTCCGGGCCCTCGGAATCCCCCTGCGAGGCAAGGCCCAGGAGTGGTCCGACAACCCGGGGAGCAGCTCTGCCGCGGTGGCGAGCGAGGCGCTAGCCCGGCGCCTGTGGCCCGGACAAGACCCTCTCAGCAAAGCGGTCGGAGGAGACCCTTCCACCTCGTACCGCGTGACGGGGGTCGCGGGAGACCTGCGCGCCAACGGCCTGGACCATCCGCCGATCGAAGCCCTCTACCTCCCACTCGCCGGGGGCTCCCACACGGAGCTCGGCCAGCCGCTCCGGGACGTCACGGTCGTGGTGCGGACCCGGTCCGACCGGCCGGAGCGGAGGACCGCGGAGATCCGGCGCGCGGTGGCGGACCTCGATCCCGGGGTGCCCGTCGCGGAGGTGCGTCCGATGGCGGAGATCCTTCGCGACTCCACGGCCAGGATCTCGTTCTCGACCTTGCTCCTCGCGGTCTCGTCGGGAGTGGCCCTCCTCCTCGCGGCCCTCGGGATCTACGGCCTGCTGGCCTTCCTGATGGCCCGGCGCCACCGGGAGATCGGTATCCGGCTGGCCATCGGCGCCCGGCGGGAGCAGGTGCGCCGGCTCGTCCTCTTCCAATCTCTGCGCCTCGCGGCGGCCGGCGTGGCGCTCGGGCTCATGGGCGCCGCCCTGACCACGTGGCTGCTCCAGTCCCTCCTGTTCGGGGTCGGCCCGCTGGACCTCCTCACCCTGGGTGCCGCGGCGGCATTCCTGGTCCTGGTCGCGGTGACCGCGAGTTGGATGCCGGCACGGCGCGCGATGGCGGTGCCCCCCCTGGAAGCGCTACGGCACGAATAGGGCACCCGGAGACGATCTCCTAAAAAATTAGTTGACATCCTCCCCCGCCCCCGCTATCATCCTAATTCGTTAGGAGAACCGATGCCCCGCAAGGCCTCAGACCCGCTGACCCCGCTGGAGTTGGAGATTATGAAGGTGCTCTGGGAGACCGGGCCCGCCGCCACGCAGACCGTGCAGGAGCGGCTCGCCCCGGAGCGCAAGCTCGCGTACAACACCGTGCAGACCATGCTCAACGTGCTCCACCGCAAGGGCAAAGTCCGCCGCGAGCTCGCCGGCCGCGCCTACCTCTACGAGCCCGTGGTGAGCCGCTCCCAGGCCGCCCGCCAGGCGCTGGGCGACCTGGTGAGCCGGATGTTCGAGGGCTCGGCCGAAAGCCTGGTCCTGAGCCTGGTCGAGACGCGCCAGCTCACTCCGGAGAAGCTGGCCGAGCTCTCGGCGTTGATCGAGAAAAGCGAGAGGAGCGAGGAGGACCGCGATGACGATTGACTGGCTCGTCCTCACCTGCGTGCTCAACGCCCTCTGGCAGGTGCCGCTCGCGGCGGCCGTGGGGCTCGCCGGAGACTGGTTCCTCCGCCGCTCGCCGGCCCGCCTGCGCCATCTCCTCTGGCTGGTGGTCCTGGCCGTCGCCGTGATCCTTCCCTTGACGGCCGGCTTCGGGCCTCTCCTCCCCCGGCCCATCGTCCGCGCCGCGGCGGCTCCGGTGGCGGCTCCCCCGTCAGCCGCTTCGCAAGCGGCTTGGCGCGCCGCGTTCCCCACTCCGGAGCAACGGCTTCCGGCCGGCGCCGCCGCGGTGGGGGCGGGCCTCTGGGCCGTCACCGTCCTCGCCTTCGGATTCCCGCTGGGCCGCGCCTGGTTGCGGGCCCGCCGGCTCGTCCGCCGCGCCCGGCCCCTGGAGATCCCGAGCTCTCTCATCCCCTCGGTGGAACGCTGCCGCGCAACGCTCGGCGTCCGCTGCGAGATCCTCGGCTCGCCCGAGCTCCCGGGTCCGGTCACCGTGGGGGCCTGGCGGCCGGTGATCCTCCTGCCCTCCCCTTTCTTCGCCACCGCTTCGCTCGAGGAAGCCATGGCGGCGCTCGGCCACGAGATGGCCCACGTCCGGCGCCGGGATTACGCCATCAGCCTGCTCTGCGAGGCGCTGCTCCTTCCCATCGCGTTCCATCCGGCGGCGCGGCTGCTGCGCCGCCGGCTCACGGAGACCCGGGAGATGGCCTGCGACGAGGAGGTCGTGAACGGCCTCGTCCGCCGCCAGACCTACGCGCGGTCGCTGCTCGCCCTGGCGGCCGCCGGCGCCGGCCTCCCCCGGCCCTCCACCACCCTGGGAGCCCTCGACGCCCACACTCTGGAGGTACGTATGAAAAGGATTCTGGACAGCCGACCTCGCACGGGCTCCCGGCCGGCCCGCGCGGCCCTGGGAGCGGCCCTGCTGCTCCTCGGCGGCATCGCCCTGGCCGCTTCTGAGGTCACCGTCCGGCCGGTGTCGGCGGAGGCGCGCGGCGGCGCCCTCGGCCCCTTCGTCGGCACCTGGAGCGCCGACTGGACCCCCGATCCCAAGGACGGCGGCAGCGGCCAGAAGCTGCGCGCCCTCGACCTGGAGATCCACCCCGACGGTCGCATCTTGGCGACCTGGTACAAATACACGAAGGAGGGGGTCGCTCCGCGGAAGCTGGTCCTCCCGGTGACGGACTACACGGTCAAGGGGAGCACTCTGGAATACAAGACCCATGTCGAGAAATTCGCCTTACCCGACAAGCCGCCCGGCCCCGCCGATTTCCGGGAGTCGATCGAGCTCCAGGGAGGGAACGACGCCGTCTGGCACAGCCTCTCCAACTCCTACGTCGAAGCCCTCAAAAAGCGCGGCGAGCCCGTCCCGCCTCCGCCGCCGCCGATCCCGATGAAGCGCCAACCCTGAGCGGCGCCGATCGCCGGCTCTGAGCCTCGCGGGGAGCTCTCTCCGCTCGGGAGAGGTGCGCCTCGCCCGGACGATACGACTCACACGGACAAAGCACGGACGGCCACTGAAACCACGGAAGCCCGTGCTCGTCCGTGCCTGTCCGTGCCGTCCTCAGCCCCCCTCTCTCCGGCCTATCAGACATCCTCGAACCGGAGCCGAGGATCGCTCTGGGCGCGGTGGAGGTATCTCACCAGACGTCGGGCCAGGTCGAGCGTGAGGGAGCTCTTTTCAGCGGCCTCGCAGAAGAGCTTCAGGGCGGCGAGGGCCTCCCGGTGGATCCCCTGGGCCCGGAAGATCCAGACCATCTGCCGGGCCAGCAGGCGGACGTCGGCGGTGCGCCGGTCCTCCAGATAGAGGACGGCGAGCTCCAGCGAGGCGAGGGCCGCGTCGTAGGCGATCTCCCGCGCGGCGAAGCCCTCCCGCACGCGAGAGAGCGCCTCCACCGCCTCCCGCCGCCGGCCGTGGACCGCCGCGGTCCGCCCCTCCAGCCAACGCACTCTGAGGAGGTCGAGCTCGTCGCCGCGCGCGGCGGCCAGTCGCCGGATCTTGGGCAGCATCGCCTCCACCGCGGCGTAGTGCCCCAGGAGCCCATAGTTGACGGCCATGTTGAACCGCAGGGTGAACAGGAGACGGGCCTCACCCGTCTTCGCCACCAGGAGGGCGGCCTCGCTCAGGGCGTCGATGGCCCGCCCGAAGTTGCCGAGCGCCTCCAGAACGGTCGCCTTGCTGATCAGGAGGTGCTTCCTCAGGTCCTCCCCCACCCCCTCGACCGCCAGCGCCCGGTCCAGCAGCATCAGCGCATCCCTGAACCGTCCCTGCTCCCGGCGGAACGTGGCCTCGAGGTCGAGTATGCGCGTCCTCGCGAGGAGGTTGAGAGGATCCGAGCCCCTCTTCCACAGCTTGCGCGCCTTCCGGAACGCCTGGTCGGCGCCGGAAAGGTCGCCGTGGACACGGCGGGCGTTCCCCAGGTGGGCCCAGGCGAATCCCTGGACGCGGCGGCACCAGGTCTCCTCCCCGGAGATCCGCTCGGCGATCCACAAGGCGAGCTCGGCCAGCTCGACGGCCCGTTCCGCTCTGTCGCGGGCCGCTTCCACGCTGCGATGGCAGAGCAGCTCGCACAACGCCCAGGTCCGGAGATCCTGCCGCTGGTCGAGCAGGGCCCGGATCTCGGCGGCCTTCTGCTTCCGGAGACGCTCCCAGAGCCCCTGCGCGTCGTCGCGCTCCCGCACGGCGCGGTCCCAGGACAGCACCGTGCCCAGGAGGACCCGCAAGAGCTCGCCGGTCTTCTCGCTCACGAAACCGTTGAGAGGCCCGGCCTCCTCGCGCCGCGGCTCCACCGCCGGCCGGGCAACGGGCTCCTCGCGCGCGGCGTCGACCCGAGCCAGAAAGTCCCGCGTGTCCGTGAAGATATCCGCGGAGGAATACCCCAGGGCCGTCAGCAACGTCGCCAGCCGCTCCTCGGACAGCTCCTTGCGCCCGTTCTCGTAGTCCGAGAGGACCTTCGACGGAATTCCGGCGGCCGCCGCGAGCCCGAATTGGGTTGAATCCGTGTCGGCCCTCAGAATACGGAGGACGCGGCAGGAGAAAGACGACCGGTATGGGCCGGGTTTCTGGATCCCTCGCTTCGTCATGGCTTCTTGGATTCTAATCGCTTCTCTTGGACACAGGGAAGCCCCCCCTGAGGGGTCGAGATGACGGAATCCGGCGACAGGGCTCCGGATCGAGGCGCATTCCCTCCCCTTCGCGCTCCGCGATCTCCCCTTCGCGTCTCTCGAAGAGCTCTTCGAATGGCATTCCCTGGCCTTCGCGCCTCTCGACGTCGGGGGAATGCGGCGCGAAGGCCTCTTCGGGCCTCATTCCCCATCCTTCAAGTCTCTCGAAGCCGGGGGAATGAGGCTCGAAGGAGAGGGAACGGGTCTCGAAGCCCC
>DASXJP010000203.1:0-6343 GCA_036497345.1 Thermoanaerobaculia bacterium | reverse complement strand
CGGCCACACAGGCCCGCCCCTACGAAAACCTGCCCTTCGTGCTGCTTTTCTCCCCTCTCCCGGTGAGGGAGGGCGGGAGGGGACGGGAGAAGAGGGCCGGGGTGATGAGGGGGCGAGGGGCGGGGCGTCCTACCGCGCGAGCTGCTCGCGCACCGCCTCCCCGACGGCGGCGAGGGCCGCGGGGAGCTTCTCGGGCTCTTTGCCGCCGGCCTGGGCGAAGTCGGGGCGGCCGCCGCCGCCACCGCCCACGATGGCGGAGAGCTTCTTGACCAGATCGCCCGCCTTGACGCGGGTCGTCAGGTCCTTGCTCACGGCGGCGACCAGGCTGACGTTGCCGTCGCTGCGGGTGCCGATCACCACCACGCCGGAGCCGAGCTTGGAGCGCAGGGTGTCGGCCATGTCACGCAGCTCGTTGGCCGGCGCGGGCGGGACCTCCCGGGCGAGCACCCGGATGCCGTCCACCAGCAACTCCTCGTCCCCCGAAGGCGAGGCCGCTCCCGAGACGAGCTGCATGCGCAGCTTCCGCATCTCGGCCTCCAGCTCGTTCTGCCGCTGGCGGAGCTGGTCCGCCTTCTGGAGCTGCTGATCGTAATCCCCGGAGCGGATGCCCAGCCGCGTCACCAGCTCGGCGTAGGCCGCCCGCTGACCGCGGACCTCGTCGAGAGCGTAACCGCCGGTCACCGCCTCGATGCGGCGCACGCCGGAGGCGACGCCGCGCTCGGAGTCGATCAGGAAGAACCCGATCTCCCCCGTGTTGCGCACGTGGCAGCCGCCGCACAGCTCCAGGCTGAAGCCGGGGACGTTCACCGTGCGCACCCGCTCGCCGTACTTCTCGCCGAACAACGCCATGGCGCCGGCGGCGATCGCCTCCTGGTAGCTGCGCCAGACGAATTCGGTGGAGACCGCGCGGCGGATCCACTCGTTCACCAGGTCCTCGGTTTGCTCCCACTCCTGGCGGAACATGCCGCGGTGGTAGGTGAAGTCGAAGCGCAGGCGGTCCGGCGCCACCAGCGACCCGGCCTGGCGGACGCTCTTGCCGAGCACCTGGCGCAGCGCCGCGTGCAGCAGGTGGGTGGCCGTGTGGTTGCGCTGGATGGCCAGCCGCCGCTCGTGGTCCACCCGCAGCAGCACCTTGGTGTGGCGGGCGAGGCTCCCCTCCTCCACCTCCACGAAGTGGAAGAAGACGCCCCCCTGGTCTTTCTGGGTGTCCACCACCCGGGCGCGCCCTCCCTCCCAGAGCATCTCGCCGGTGTCCCCCACCTCGCCGCCCGACTCGGCGTAGAAGATCGTCTGGTCGAGGATGACGACCCCCACCTGCCCCTTCTGCAGGGTGGAGACGCGCACCGGCGCCCCCTCGCGCCAGGTGGCGAGCCGCACCACCTCGGCGGGGGTTTCGGTCATCTCCGTGCGCTCGTACCCCTCGAAGCGGGTCTCGGTGAGCTCGGCGTGGCCGCGCAGCACCTCGCGCAGCGCGGAGAGGCGGTTCTGCACCTCGGCCGTGGCCTTGCGCGACTGCTCGCGCTGGGCGTCGAGCGCCTCGTTGAAGCCGGGCTCGTCGATCTGGAAGCGCTCCTCCTCCGCGATCTCGCGGATCACCTCCAGCGGCAGGCCATAGGTGTCGTAGAGGCGGAAGACCATCGGGCCCGGCAGGGTGGCGATCCCCTGCGGGCGGAGCCGCTCGATCTCCTCCTGCACCTGACGGGCGCCGTTGGCCACCGTCGAGAGGAACTTCTCCTCCTCGGCCTTGATGGTGGCCATCGAGGCCTGGCGCGTCGCCGCCAGCTCCAGGTAGGCGCCGCCCATCACCTCGCCCAGCACCGGCACCAGCTTGAAGAGGAACGGCTCCTCGAAGCCGAGGCGCATGCCGTGGCGCACCGCCCGGCGCAGGATGCGGCGCAGCACGTAGCCGCGCCCCTCGTTGCCGGGGATCACGCCGTCCGCGAGCAGGAAGGAGACCGCCCGCAGGTGGTCCGCGATCACCCGCATGGAGACGTCCTTCTCCGCGTCCGCCCCATACCTGGTATGGGTGAGGTCAGCCGCGGCGGCGAGGATCGGCTGGAAGAGGTCGGTATCGTAGTTCGAGTACACCCCCTCGAGCACGGAGGTGATCCGCTCGAGCCCCATGCCGGTGTCGATCGACGGCTTGGGGAGCGGCGTCAGAGTCCCCCCCGCGTCGCGGTCAAACTGCATGAAGACCAGGTTCCAGATCTCCGTGTAGCGGCCGGAGTCGGTCCCCTCCTCCCAGCCCACCTCGGGGCGGTCGGGGTAGAGGTCGACGAAGATCTCGCTGCACGGGCCGCAGGGACCCGTCTCGCCCATGGCCCAGAAGTTGTCCTTCTGGCCGCAGCGGTGGACCCGCTCCGGCGGCAGGCTCGACAGCTTCACCCAGAGGTCGAACGCGTCGTCGTCCTGCTCGTAGACGGTGGCGAACAGCCGGCTGGCGGGAACGCCCCAGACCCGGGTCACCAGGTCCCAGCCGAAGCGGATGGCGTCCTCCTTGAAGTAGTCGCCGAAGGAGAAGTTGCCCAGCATCTCGAAGAAGGTGTGGTGGCGCGGGCTCGGTCCCACTTGCTCCAGGTCGTTCTGCTTGCCGGAGACGCGCATGACCTTCTGCACCGAGGCCGCCCGCGGCGACTCCGGCTTCTGGATGCCGAGGAAATAGTCCTTGAACGGGACCATGCCGGCGTTGGTGAACAGGAGGGTCGCATCCCCCCGGGGAACCAGGGGCGCGCTCGGCACCACGCGATGCCCGCGCTCCCGGAAGTATTCGAGAAAGCCTGAACGAATGTCTGTGCTCTTCATAAGCTCTTCATAAAGCGGCGGCTCTTCATGATCCGTCGTCGATCCCAAGATCGTCCAATTCGCCGTTCAAAACGGCAACGATAGCACGGCGGGAAAACCCCTTGCGCTCCAGGTGGCGGGCGAGGGACCGGGGGTCCACGCCCCCCTTGAGGCGCCAGCGCTCGGCGGCCTCGCGGGCGGCGGGCGTGTCGTCCTCCGGGGTGAGCTCGGCGAGGGCCGCGTCGATCGCCTCCTCGGGAGCCCCCCGCTTGAGGAGCTCCGCCCGCAGCCGCGCCCGCCCCTCGCTCGTCCGCTCCCGCCGGCTCTCCACGAACAGCCGCGCCGTGGCGCGGTCGTCGAGGTACTTCTGCTCTGTCAACCGGTCGAGGGCCGCGGCGATTTCCTCCTGGGGATACCTGCGCTGGGCGAGCTTGGCCTCCAGCTCCCGCCGGAAGTGGGCCCGGGTGGCGAGGAGCTGGAGGGCTTTCTGGTAGCAGGTGGGGGGCAATTCCTACCTAATTCTGCTCGATCTCGAACGACAGCTCGCCGCCGCCCAGGAACTCGCTCTCGCCGGGGATCTGGATCGACTCGTCCATCTGGTCGCGCGAGATGTCGGCGGTGAACTGCACGCCCTGGATCTTGAGCCGGAACTCGTCCGGGTTGGTGGCGCGCTTGAGCGCCTCGTCGAGCGTGATCAGGCCGCTCTTGTAGAGCTGGAAGAGCGACTGGTCGAAGGTCTGCATCCCGTACTGGCTGGTGCCGAGGGAGATCTGCTCGCGGATGTACTTCGTCTTCTCCTTGTTCTCGATGCACTCGCGGATGTAGGCGGTCGAGATCAGCACCTCGGCGGCGGGCACGCGGCCCATGCCGTCGGCGCGCGGCACCAGGCGCAGCGAGAGCACCGACTTCAGCACCTGCGAGAGCTGGATGCGGATCTGCTTCTGGTGGTGCGGCGGGAAGACGGAGATGATGCGGTTGACCGTCTCGGTGGCGTCCAGGGTGTGCAGGGTCGAGAAGACGAGGTGGCCCGTCTCGGCGGCGAGCAGGGCGGTCTCGATCGTCTCGTAGTCGCGCATCTCGCCCACCAGCAGGACGTCGGGGTCCTGGCGGAGGGCGGCGCGCAGGGCGCCGGCGAAGGAGTGGGTGTCGACGTCGATCTCGCGCTGGTTGACGATCGACTTCTTGTCGCGATGGAGGAACTCGATGGGGTCCTCGATCGTGATCATGTGCTCGGTGCGGGTGGTGTTGATGTAGTCGAGCATCGCCGCCAGGCTGGTCGACTTGCCGGAGCCGGTGGTGCCGGTGCAGAGGATGAGGCCGCGCCGCTCCTCGCAGATGCGCTCCAGCACCGGCGGCAACATCAGCTCGCGGATGCTCTGGATGCGCGCCGGGATGACGCGCAGCACCAGCCCCACCGCGCCGCGCTGCTGGAAGACGTTGCAGCGGAAGCGGCCGAGCCCGGGCACCGAGTAGGCGATGTCGAGCTCGAGCTCCTCCTTGAAGCGCTGCTTCTGGCGGGCGTTCATCATCGAGAACGCCATCGCGATGGTGTCCTCCTGCATCAGGCGCTTGAGCTCGCCCAGGGGGAGAAGGTCGCCGTCGACCCGGATCACCGGGTGGCTCCCGACCTTGAGGTGGAGGTCGGACGCCTTGCGCTCCACCGCGATCTTGAGCAGGTCGTTGATGTTCATCGCGAGAGCCTCCTCCGGCGGGGCCGGACGTCAAACGGTCTGGGACGCCGCGGTGGCGGTCGCCTGGACACCCGAGCAGACCGGGTACAGCCAGCCGTGGCGGTCCGCGATCTCCCCGGTGATGATCCCCTTGAATTCGGCCATGACCCGGCGGGTGATCTCGCCCGGGCAGCCGCGGCCGACCGGGTTGCGGTCGACCGAGCGGATGGGCGTGATCTCGGCCGCGGTGCCGGTCATGAACAGCTCGTCGCAGGTGTAGAGCTGGCCGCGCGGGATCTGCTCCTCGCGCACCGGGATGCCGAGGTCGCGCGCGAGCTTGATCACCGTGTCGCGAGTGATCCCCTGCAGTACCGAGGCGGCGAGCGGCGGCGTCAGCAGCACGCCGTCCTGTACCATGAAGAGGTTCTCGCCCGACCCCTCGCTGATGAAGCCGCGGGCGTCGAGCGCGATCCCCTCGGCGTAGCCGTTGGTGACCGCCTCGATCTTGATCAGCTGGCCGTTCAGGTAGTTGCCGGTGGCCTTGGCGACCGCCGGCATCGAGTCGGCCGCGATGCGCCGCCAGGAGGAGACGCAGACGTCGACGCCGCTCTCGGACTCCTCGCCCAGGTACTTCCCCCAGGGCCAGCAGGCGATGAACACCTCGACCGGATTGTTCAGCGGATTGACGCCGATGCGGTCGCCGAAGCCGCGGAAGATGATCGGGCGGATGTAGCAGGCCTCGAGCTCGTTGGCGCGGATCGTCTCGCAGATCGCGTCGATCAGCTCCTCGGTGGTGAAGGCGATCGGCATGCGGTACACCTTGGCCGAATTCTCGAGCCGGCGGACGTGCTCGGGGAGGCGGAACACCCCCGAGCCCTGTCTGGTGTTGTAGCAGCGGATCCCCTCGAAGACGCCGGAGCCGTAATGAAGAGCGTGGCTCAGCACGTGGACGGTCGCCTTTTCGAAGTCGATGAGCTGGCCGTTCTTCCAGATCCAGCGAACACCGGCGAAGGGATTGGACACGGAGGACCTCCTTTTAGCGTCTACACGACGGAACCAAGATGCTAGCCCGAACGGCGGGGGCGGGTCAATTTTGGATTGTGGATTGTGGATTGTGGATTCCGGAACCGTGGAGCAGGAGAAAGGCGGCACCGACGACGGCGGCGGTCTCCAGGCGGAGGGTCCGCTCGCCCAGCCCCACCGGGCGCCAGCCGGCGGTGAGGAGCTGCCGCCGCTCCGCCGGATCGAGCCCCCCCTCGGGGCCGATCAGGAGGGCGCCGGTCCCGCCCCCCTCCCCAGGGCGGCCACGCAGGGCCGCCCCTACATCGAACGATGGATCGCCCGCGGCCTCCGTATCCAGGAACCAGCGGCTCTCCGGGCCGGCCAGCCCGACCACCTCGCTCCAGGCGTGGGGGCCGGTGATCTCGGGGAGACGCGAGCGGTGGCACTGCTCCACGGCCGCCGCCGCCACCCGGCGCAGGCGGTCGAAGGTGATCGTCCCCAGCTCGCGCGGCGCCCGCGCCATGTTGGCGAAGCGGATGGCGAAGACCCCCACCTCGGTCCCCTTCTCGACCAGCCAGGACGCCCGCTCCGGCCGGCAGGTGGGGACGATCAGCTCCAGCCGGAGCGCCGGCTCGTGGTCCGGCGCCGGCTCGCCCAGGGTCACCGTGGCGGACGTGCGGTCCACCCGCTCCACCCTCCCCCACCGCGCCCGCCCCCGGCCGTCCACCACCCGCATCTCCTCCCCCACCGCCACCCGCCGCGCCCGGAAGAGGTGCTGGTAGGGCTCCCCCTCGACGCGAGCCGTCGGAAGGTCGAAGCCGGCGGGGTCGACGAGGAGGGTGATCATGGCCGGAATCCTACCCCACCCCCGCCCGAACCCTCACCCCCGG
>DASXJP010000202.1:0-8684 GCA_036497345.1 Thermoanaerobaculia bacterium | reverse complement strand
TCCGCGCCGCGGCCGACCTCGTGCAGCGGCGGGTGCCGATCGGCCGGGCGGTGAGGAACCTCGAGCTCTACGTCGTCGACCCCAGGCTGCGGCTGGCGCCGGCGCGGGTACCGGGCGAGCTCTGCGTCGGCGGCATCGCCGTCGGCCGCGGGTATCTCAACGACCCCGCCCTGACCGCGGAGGTCTTCGTGCCCGATCCCTGGAGCGGCAGGCCCGGGGCGCGGCTCTACAAGTCCGGCGACCTGGTGCGGCTGCACGAGGACGGCGTCCTCGAGCTGCGCTGGCGGATCGACCAGCAGATCAAGATCCGCGGCTTTCGCGTCGAGCTGGAAGAGATCGAGGCGGTGCTGCGCCAGCACCCCGAGGTCGTCGACGCGGCGGTGGTGGCGAAGGGCGAGGGGGCGGACCGGCGGCTGCTCGCCTTCCTGGTGCCGGCGTCGGCCGCCGGCGCCGGTGAGGAGCTGGACGCCGGCCTGGCCGAGCGGCTGGCGCCCGGCGTCCGCGCCTTCGTCGCCGAGCGGCTCCCCGATTACATGGTGCCGGCGGGTTTCGCGCTGCTGCCCACGCTGCCGCTCACACAGCATGGCAAGCTGAACCGCATACGCCTGGAAAGGGCCGAGTGGGAGCTGTCGGCCACCGGCTACGAGGCGCCGGCCACCCCCCTCCAGGACATCCTGGCGACGATCTGGGGCGAGGTGCTGAGCCTGCCCAGGGTGGGCCTCAACGACAACTTCTTCATCTCCGGCGGCAACTCGCTGTCCGCCATCCAGGTCGTCTCGCGCATCCGCCGTACGCTCAAGGTCGAGGTGGCGCTGCGCAGCCTCTTCGACGCGCCCACCCTGGGCGCCCTGAGCCTGGTCGTGGAGCAGGCGATGCAGTCGGGGCGCGGCGCCGAGCTGCCGCCCATCCGGCCGGTGGCGCGCAACCAGGACCTGCCGCTGTCGTTCGCCCAGGAGCGTCTCTGGTTCGTCCATCAGATGGCGCCGGAGAGCCCGGTCTACAACATCCCGGTGGCGTTGCGCATCGAACGTCCGGTGGACGCCGCGGCCCTGCGGCGCGCCGTCGAGGGCGTGGTGGAGCGCCACGAGGTCCTGCGCACCGCCTTCGAGGCCATCGACGGCGAGCCGTTCCAGCGCATCGCCCCCGCCGCTGCCCTGCCGCTGCCGGTGATCGATCTCGCGGCGCTCGCGCCGGCCGTGCGCGAGGCGGCGGCGGGCGCCGTCGTGCAGCAGCTCGCGCGCGTCCCCTTCGATGTGCGCCGCGCCCCCCTGCTGCGCCTGGCGCTGCTCAAGCTGGCGGCCGCCGACCACGTGGTTTCGATCACCGCGCATCACCTGGTCACCGACGCCTGGTCGACGCGCATCCTGATCCATGAGATGGCGACGCTCTACGGCCAGGTCTCGCGCTCGCTGCCCGACCTGCCGATCCAATATGCGGACTTCGCCAGCTGGCAGCGGCAGTGGCTCCAGGGCGAAACGCTCCAGGCGGAGCTCGCCTGGTGGCGGGAACGGCTCGGCGGCTCGCCGCCGCTGCTCGAGCTGCCCGCCGACCGGCCGCGCCCCGCGGTGCAGTCCTATCGCGGCCAACGCCAGCCGGCGGCGCTGCCGCTCGCGGCGTCGGAGGCCCTGCGGGCCGCCAGCCGGCGCGAGGGCGCCACCCTCTTCATGCTGCTCCTGGCCGGTTACCAGGCGCTGCTCTTCCGGTACACCGGCCAGAGCGACATCTGCGTTGGCACGCCGGTCGCCGGACGCTTCCAGCAGGAGACGGAGAACCTGATCGGGGTGTTCATCAACACCCTGGTGCTGCGCGGCCGGCCCGCCGCGGAGGTCAAGTTCCGCCAGTTGGTGGCGCAGACGCGCGACACCGTGCTCGAGGTCTTCGCCCATCCGCACATGCCGTTCGAGAAGCTGGTCGAAGAGCTCCACCCCGAGCGCAGCCTGCAGCACAATCCGCTGTTCCAGACCATGCTCATCCTGCAGAACCTGGCGCGCGTCCAGGTCGAGGGCATGACGACCGAAGCGGCGGACGAGGCACCGGGAATGAGCTATCTCCCGGTCGACAATTCGAGCTCCCGCTTCGACCTGCTGCTCCAGCTCTACGACGGCGGGGAGGGCGAGCTTTTCGGCATTCTGGAGTTCAGCGCCGACCTTTTCGACCCGGTTACGGTGCAACGCCTCTGGAGCCACCTGCGGACGCTGCTCGCCGGGGCGGCCGCGGACGGCGCCTGCGCCCTCGCGGATCTCCCCTGGCTGGACCCCGGGGAGCGTTGGCAGCTGGTGGGGGAGTGGAACGACACCGCCTGCGACCTGCCGGCCGTCTGCGTCCACGAGCTCATTGAGCGGCAGGCCGCGAGCTGTCCGGACGCGACGGCGCTGATCGCCGCCGATCTCGTGCTCAGCTATGGCGAGCTACAGCGGCGCGCCTACCAGCTGGCGCACCATCTCCGCGGTCTGGGCGTGGGCCCCGGTGTCGTCGTCGGTCTGCTGCTCGAGCGCGAGGCCGAGATGCTTGTGGGGCTCCTGGGAGTGCTCGCGACGGGCGCCGCCTACCTGCCTCTGGACCCCGAATATCCCGCGGAGCGGTCGGCCTGGATCATCGCCGACGCGGCGCCGCGGCTGGTGCTGACCAGCGAACGGCTGGCGCCGCGGCTGCCGGTGCCGGGGCCCGGCGTCGTCTGCCTCGACCGCGACTGGCGCGCCATCGCCGGCGCCGGCGACGGCGCCGATGGGCTGCCGCGTGCCGGCGCGCTCGACCTCGCCTATCTCATCTACACCTCGGGCTCCACCGGCCGTCCCAAGGGCGTCGAGGTGAGCCACGGCGCGCTCGCCAACCTGCTGCTGTCCATGCGGGAGCAGCCCGGGCTCGCTGCCGCGGACCGGCTGCTGGCGGTCACCTCGTTGTCGTTCGACATCGCCGGGCTCGAGCTGTTCCTGCCGCTCGTCTGCGGGGCACAGGTGGTGCTCGCCGGCCGCGACGACGTGGTGGACGGCCAGCGGCTGGCCGGCCTCGCGGCGCGCTGTGACGCGACGGTGATGCAGGGGACGCCCGCCACCTGGCGGCTGCTGCTCGACAGCGGCTGGCCGGGCAATCCGGGGCTCGTCGCCCTGTGCGGCGGCGAGGGCCTGCCGGCCGACCTGGCGGCCGAGATCCGCGGGCGCTGCGCCGCGCTGTGGAACCTCTACGGGCCGACCGAGACCACGGTCTGGTCCGCGGTCCACGCGGTGGCGCCGGCGGGGCGAGGTCTGCAGCCGCTCGGCAGGCCCATCGCCAACACCGAGATCCATCTGCTCGCCGCGGGGGCGGCGCAGCCGGTGCCGACCGGCGGTGTGGGCGAGCTGTGCATCGGCGGCGCGGGAGTGGCGCGGGGCTACCGCAACCAGCCCGCCCTGACGGCGGAGCGCTTCGTGCCCGATCCCTTCGCGGCGCGGCGCGGCGCCCGCCTCTATCGCACCGGCGATCTGGCGCGCGCCCTCCCTTCCGGCGTCCTCGAGTTCCTGGGCCGGACGGATCACCAGGTCAAGGTGCGCGGCTTCCGCATCGAGCTGGGCGAGATCGAGTCCGTGCTGGCCGCGCACCCGGCCGTGCAGCAGGCGGCGGTGGTGGTGCGGCGAGAGGCCGCGGGGAACCCTCTGGTCGCCTATGTCGTGCCGCGGCCGGGTGCCGCTGGCGCGCCGGCGGCCGCCGACCTGCGGGGTTGCCTCGCCGAGCGGCTCCCCGAGTTCATGATCCCGGCGGCGTTCGTCGTCCTGGAGCGGCTGCCGCTCACCCCCAACGGCAAGCTCGACCGCGGCGCTCTCGCCGCGCGCGAGCTGGCGCCGGAGCGCGGCGGCCCTGCCTATGCCGCTCCCCGCACCGCGGTCGAGGAGGTGCTTGCCGCCATCTGGGGCGACGTCCTCGCCCGCCATCCCATCGGCAGGGACGACGACTTCTTCGCCCTCGGCGGGCACTCCCTGCTGGCGGCGCGGGTGGCGTCCAGGATTCGCCGCGCCTTTGGCCTCGAGGTGCCGCTGCGCAGCCTCTTCGAACGGCGGTCGCTGGCCGAGCTGGCGTCCGACATCGAGCTGCGGCGGCGCGGCGCCGGCGTCCTGCCGCTCGCCGCCATCGAGCCCGCCGAGCGCGGCGGCGAGCTGCCGCTGTCGTTTGGCCAGGAGCGCCTCTGGTTCGCGCACCAGCTCGACCCGTCGAGCGCCGCCTATAACGTCCATCTGCCGGTGGCTCTGACCGGCGTCCTCGATCGTGCGGCCCTCGGCCGGGCGCTCGCCGAGCTGGTCGGGAGGCACGAGTCGTTGCGTACCGTTTTTCCCAGCCGGGCGGGGCGTGCGCAGCAGGTGGTGCTGCCGCCGCAACCGCCGGCGCTGCCCTGCCTCGACCTGGCGGCGCACGGCGAGCACGCCGAGCGGGAGGCCCGCCGTCTGGGCGAGGAGGAGAGCCAGGTCCCCTTCGACCTCGGCCGCGGGCCGCTGCTGCGCGCGCGCCTGCTGCGGCTGGCGGCGGCCTCGCACGTCCTGCTGCTCACCCTCCACCACGTCATCACCGACGCGTGGTCGATGAACGTCCTGATCGTCGAGCTCGCCGCGCTCTACGACGCTTTCGCCACTGGCGCGGCGCCGGCGCTGCCGCGCCTGCCGATCCAGTATGCCGACTACGCTTCCTGGCAAAGGCGGTGGCTCAGCGAGGAGACCCTCGAGCGGGAGCTCTCCTGGTGGCGCTCCCGGCTGCATGGCGCCCCCGAGCGATCGGCGTTGCCCTTCGACGGCCCGGCGGTCGATCCGCCGAGCCCGCGCGGCGCCGGCCACCGGTTCGTGCTGCCGCTCAAGCTGTCGCGGGCGCTGCTGGAGCTCAGCCGTCGCGAGGCGGCCACCCTGTTCATGACCCTGCTCGCGGTCTTCAAGGTGCTGCTCTACCGCACGACCGGCCAGGAGGACGTGATCGTCGGCACCAACGTCGCCAACCGCAACCGCCTGGAGACCGAGGGCCTGATCGGCTTCTTCGTCAACGATGTCGCATTGCGTACCGATCTCGGCGGCAACCCCACCTTCCAGCAGTTGCTCGCGCGGGTGCGGGAGACCACGCTCGATGCCTTCAGCCACCAGGACCTCCCCTTCGAAAAACTGGTGAGCGGTCTTCGCCTCTCCGGCAGTGCGCGCCAGCGGCCGATTTTCCAGATCCTGTGCACGCTGGATGACGACGCCGGTCCTGCGGATGCGGTCGCGGTCCACGGGCTCGCGCTCGACCTCCTGCCGGCCCTCACGGAGCCCGCGAAGTTCGATCTGTCCCTGGTCTTCATCCGGCGGGACGAGGCCATCGCCGGCTGTTGGGTCTATTCGGAGGGCCTCTTCGCACAGGCCACGATCGAGCGCCTGACCGAGGGCTTCCTCGCCCTCGCCGCCCATGTCGCCGAGCAGCCGGAGATGCGCCTCGACAGCTTCGACCGGCTGCCGGCGGTCGAGCGGGACGAGCGCGAGAAGAAGCGCGCCGAGCAGCAGGAACGGCGGCTCGCCAGCCTCAAGCGGGGGAGGAGCCGCGGCGCCGTCCTGGTGACCGATGGGGGAGCCGGCGAATGACGATCGACCGCGACAGGGGACCGCGATGACACCCGAGACCATGACGGGCTACCAGCTCTCGGCGCAGCAGCGGCGCCTGTGGGCGATGTGCGAGCCGGGCACCGGCTGCTGCGTGCAGGTGGCGCTGAGGTTGGAGGGTGGTTGGAGCGAGGAGGGGTTGGCGGCTGGCCTCGCCGGGGCGGTGGCGCGACACGAGATTCTCCGCACCACGTTCCGGCGACAGCCGGACGCGCGCCTGCCGTTGCAGGTGATCGACGGCGGCGCGGCCGGAGCGGCACTGGCGATCCGCGACCGGCCTGCCGACGAGGACGTCGAAGCGCTGCTGCGCGGCGAGCGCGCCCAGCCGTTCGACGCGGTAGAGGGGCCGCTGCTGCGCGTCGCCGTGACGCGCACGGCGCCGGACCAGGGCCGGCTCGTGCTCACCGCGTCGCCGCTGTGCGCCGACTTGCACACGCTGTTGCGGCTGGCGCGCGAGATCGTGGGCGGACCTCGAGCGTCCACCGGCGGCGACGGCGAGGAGGGGAGCGGCGAGCCGCTACAGTACGTGGAATACGCGGCCTGGCAGGACGAGCTGACCACGAGCGGCGACCCGGACCTCGACGAAGGAGTCGAGCACTGGCGGCGCTCGGTGCGGGAGCTGCGCCAGCCGCTGGCCCTGCCCTGGCAGGAGAGTGCCGCGGCGCGCCAAAGCGCGGCGCAGGACCTCTTCGCGCCGGCTACGTTGCGTCTCGATCTCGACCCCGAGCTGAGCGGCGAGGTGGCCGCGGTGGCGCTGCAGCACGGCGCCGGCGTCGAGGATTTCCTGCTCGCCGCCTGGCAGCTCCTGGTCGCCCGCGCGAGCGGCGCGGACCGCTTTGCGGTCGGGCGGCTGCACGCGGGCAGGAAGCTGCGGGCGCTGGCCGACGGAGCGGGCCCCTATGCCGCGTACCTGCCGGTCCGCTGCCGTCTCACCGGCCGTCCCCTCTTCCGCGACCTCCTCGCCCAGACGCAGGACGAGGCGCGCCGAAACCACGCTTGGGAGGAGCTCGGCCCCGGCTTCATGGCCAGCCTCGACGAGCCGCCGGCGGAGCTCGCCGTCGGCTTCGACTTCCTCGCCTGGCCCGCGGCGTGGCGGGCCGCCGGGACCCGTTGCAGTGTCGAACGCTGGCTCAGCTGCCGCGAGAGATTCCAGCTGCATCTGGCCGGCATCGTCGGCCCCAGCGGCGGGCTGACCCTCGAGGTGCTCTACGACGCCGAACGTTTCGCGCCGCTCGCGGTGCGGCGCCTGACGGAAAGCCTGGCGGCGCTGCTGCGCGCGGCGGCGCGCTCGCCGGAGGCGCCCGCCGCCGCGCTCGCGCTCCTCCCCCCGGCCGAGCGGCACCAACTGCTCGTCGAGCTCAACGATACCGGCCGTGCCCCCGGCTCGGGCGATGCCGTCCATCGCCGGTTCGAGGAACAGGCCGCGCTGCGGCCGGCGGCGGACGCGGTCGTCTGCGCCGACCGGCGCCTCACCTTTGGCGAGCTCAATGCGCGCGCCAATCAGCTCGCGCGCCACTTGCGGGCGCTCGGTGTGGGCGGCGGGAGCACGGTCGCCCTGTGGCTCGACCGCTCCGTTGAGGTCCTGGTATGCCTGCTCGCGGTGCTCAAGGCCGGCGGAGCCTACGTGCCCCTCGATCCGCTCTCGCCGCGGCAGCGGCTGGGGCGGATGCTGGCGGTGGTGCGGCCGCGCGCCGTCCTGACGCGGGGCGTGCTGGCCGGGGGACTGCCCGCGGGAGTGGGCGAGATCGTGCGCATCGACGAGGACGCGGCGGCGATCGGCGAACAGAGCGAGCGCAACCTGGACGGGGTGGGCGCGGGCGGCGCCGAGCTGCTCTACGTCCTGTTCACCTCGGGATCGACCGGCGAGCCCAAGGGGGTCGCCGTCGAGCACCGCCAGATGCTCAATTACGTCCAGGCGATCCTCGAGAGGTTGGCGATCACGCCGCCCGTGAGCTTCGCCACGGTTTCCACCTTCGCCGCCGACCTCGGCCACACGGCGGTCTTTCCCGCCCTCTGCTCGGGCGGCTGCCTGCATGTCATCGGCGAGGAGCAAGCGCTCGATCCCGCGCGCTTCGCCGAGGTGTTGCGCCGCTCGCCGATCGACGTCCTGAAGATCGTGCCCTCGCACCTGGCGTCGTTGATGGCGGCACCAGAGCCGCGGAGCATGCTGCCGCGCCGGCACCTCGTGCTGGGCGGCGAAGCCTGCCCGGTCGACCTCCTGGCGCGCATCGAGGCCTGCCCGGAGCCGCCCGCGGTGAGCAACCACTACGGTCCGACCGAGGCCACGGTCGGCGTCTGCACGCATCGCTGGCGGGGGCCGGGCAGCGGCGCGGGCAGCCGGGTGCCGCTCGGGCGCCCGCTGGCCAACTGCCGCCTCTATGTGGTCGACCGCGAGCTCCAGCCGGCGGCCGCCGGCGTTCCCGGCGAGCTCTACCTGGGCGGCGCGGGGATCGCGCGCGGGTATTTCGACAGGCCCGACGCGACGGCGGAACGGTTCGTGCCCGATCCGTTCTCCGGCGCCGCCGGCGAACGTCTCTACCGCACCGGCGATCTCGCCCGTTTCCTCCCCGACGGCGGCCTGGACTTCCTCGGGCGGATCGATCAGCAGCACAAGGTCCGCGGTTTCCGGGTCGAGACCGGCGAGATTGAGGCGGTCCTGCGCCGGCATCCGGCGGTGCGCGACGCTGCCGTCGTGGTGCGCGAGGATCCGCCCCGGGGCCGGCGTCTGGTCGCCTACGTGGTGCCACGAGGACGACGGGCGGCGCAGCCGGTGGCGGGCGAGGAGCTGCGCTCCTGGCTGCGCGAGGAGGTGCCCGAGTACATGGTGCCGGCGGTGGTGGTGACGATCGCCGCGCTGCCCCTGACCGTCAACGGCAAGCTCAACCGCGCGGCGCTGCCGCCGCCGGAGGACGGGCGGCGCGAGGCGCGCCCCGTGGTCGGACCGCGCAATCCGGTCGAGGCGGCGCTGGTGCGCACCTGGTCCGAGATCCTGCGGGTGCAGGAGATCGGCATCCACCATAACTTCTTCGAGCTCGGCGGGGACTCCATCCTGGCGATCCAGATGATCTCGAAGGCGCGCCAGGCAGGGCTGCGCCTGAGCCC
>DASXJP010000201.1:0-5251 GCA_036497345.1 Thermoanaerobaculia bacterium | reverse complement strand
GGTGGGGTTATAGAGGGTCTTCTATGTCGCGTAGGGTGGCACCTGCCTCGGCGATTCTTTCAGATCCACTGGAAGAAGCCGGCGACCAAGGCGCCCCGTTTTTCTTTCCGGTGAGAGGGCAAGCGACAGATGATAGTGTTGTAGCGAGCGAAGGAGGGTACAGGGATGGCGAGAGTCTGCGTCCGTATCGCCGTGATCGCCCTCTTGGCACAATCCCGATTTCTAGCGGCTCTGGGACCGTGGCCGGGGGGTTGGGCTCCAGTCACTAGCGGTAGTTGGTCAGGCTGCTGGGAGATGTTCCTGGTTTTTGGATTTTACGGTCTCTGCGTTCTCGCTATCATAGGGCCATTTCAGAAGTTGTTGGAGCCGGGAGAACCAAGCGGCTGGTCGTGTTTGGGATGTCCGATGATTATTATAGGCATGCTTGCGGCGGCAGTTTGGGTGACGGTTTTGAACCACGGACACGACTTCGGTGCGTTTCTGTTTTTTGGAATTCCGGCTGGCGCCGCTGTCGGCCTGCTCTCCCTTGGAATTATGAATCTTATAGGACGCGCCGCCATTCGCCGTCGAAAAGATTGATTCCTGAAGAGCGCTCGCGGGCCGTCCGGTGTGGCCGCGGCGTTGGTTATCGCGCCCCGGTGAGGCTCTAAGGGTGGCTGGGGCCGATCGCAACCGAGCCCGTTGGGCTGGGCTGAGGGAGCCCGGGCCTTCGGCCCGGAGGGGCTTCGCACGGTCGTTGCCGGGGTCGAGCGACGAACGGTCCCGCCTCATCGCATCCACTGCACCATCTTGAGTGGGAGCCCCATGGCGAGGCTCCCATCACAAGGAGATGACGTACATGAAGAGATCTGCCAAGAGATCCCGGGTCTTGCTGCTCGCCTGCGCATTCCTCCTCACCTTCGCCGCGACCCGCCCGGCAAAGTCCGATGACTGCATCATCGGCTACTTTTGTGCCGACAACTGCATCGCCACTCCCATACCCGAGAAACGGCTCTGCCGAGAAGTCATCTGCAATGGGATCGTCTCATCCGTGTCCTGCGACCCATGCGCCATCCGCTGCATTTTGCCGCCGGGGTAGAGAGACGAGCGGTCCCGCCTGACCACATCCGTTGCACCGTCTTGAGTGGGAGCCCCATGGCGGGGCTCCCATCCCAAGGAGATGACGGACATGAAGAGGGTTGCTTTGAAGAGAAGGTTCTTGCTGCTCGCCTGCGCATTTCTCCTCACCGCCGCCGCGGCCCGGCCGGCGAAGTCGGATTCATGCCAGTTCTTCCACCGGTGCGAGGATTGTCCTGACCACCAGGGGACCCATCTCTGCACGATCACGGTCTGCGGGACGACGACGACCATCTCCTGCCTCGCCTGCTCTGGCGAGTGCATCCTGCCGGGGGCCTAGGGCTACGGGAAGCCCGGACGGAGCCGCTCGCCTCGCGGCGTGCGCTATCCGCCCCGAATCCGGGACGTCCGCCTTTCGAGGCGAACGGTTCGCCTTTCGGCGTGGATGGTCCGCCTTTCGGGGCGAACCGTCCGCCCCGAATCCGTAGCGTCTCAGTTTGCGTCTCAGACGGCCCCTTTCCCAGGGCGCTCCGTGGCGCTTGGACGCCAGGGCTCCGAGAAGCGTAGACGATTCATCAGCGCGGCTCCGGAGGGGTTGTATCTACGTGCCCTGTCCACCCAGGGGCAGCACCCTCTGCCCCTCCTCCTCCCACTCCACCTCGTCGCCGACGCGGATCTCCCCGCCTGCGAGCACCTCGGCGCAGGCGCCGCCACGCCAGTGGGGCTTCAGGAATTCCTGGAGGCCGGGACAGGCCTGTTCCATCCGCTCGCAAGGGGTGCACTCCATGAAGATGCGCAGGCGGGCGGCGCCGATCCTCAAGGTTTGACCGCGGGTCTTTTCGAGATCTACACCCGAGAGGAGGAGGTTCCCCCGGCGGGTGGAGAGATCGAGGGGCATCCCGAGCTCGGCGGTGGCGTCGTTCCAGGCCTCCTCGGAGAGGAGGACCACCTGACGGCGGCCCCCCTGATTGGCGTTGCCTTCGAGCCCCCGGCCCCGCCACCAGGGTGGCCGTCTCGCGCGGGTCCATGGGACCTCTCTTGAAGCGCTTCAGGTAGATGGCGCGGAGACGGCCCGCCACGTCACTTCACTGGCTCGGGGGACGTGAACACCGTGTCCGGGAGCTGCTCGAAGACCGCGATGTCCGAGAGCTCCAGCTTGCGGTCGGCGCCGACCTGGACGCGGTGCGGGGCGAGCATGATGTTGCCGTATTTCTGCCACCCCTCCCAGCGCCAGGCGGTCGGCGGGCCCTCCTTGGGCATGTCCTGGAGGATGTACTCCCAGCGGTCCACCAGGCCGGTGTCGCGGTTGACGTAGACCCAGTAGCGGTCGCCCGGGGTGAGCCCCACGGTACCGAAGCTGACCGCCAGCTTGTCGTAGGTCTTGCCGTCGACTTTCTCCTCGCCCGCGTAGGAGACGTTCGCGCCGGGGTCGCGCAGCTTGTAGGGCTCGATCAGCCAGTAGGTGTCGTTCACCCAGGCGGCGTAGGCGTTCTTGACCATCTCCTGGGCCTTGTCCCCCTCCAGCTTCTTGCCGTCGAGCCAGGCCGATCCCTCCTTGGTGTTGACGTTCTCCAGCACGACGTAATGCTGCTTCTCCTTGGTATCCCCCTCGAGCCGGTGGCGGCCCGTCCACTTGTCCCACCAGTGCTCGCGGCGGCCGAGGAAGTTGAAGCGGATGTAGTGCGTGTTGTCCCAGGCCTGCTTGCCGCCGAGCGCCTGGGTCAGGTGGTCGAGGACGGAGTCGGCGGTGGGGGTGCCCTGGGCCAGGGTGGCCTGCGGGGCCAGGGAGAAAGCGGCGATCAGGAGCGATCCTGCGGTCACGGCGATGCGTCGAGGGATTCGGGACATCGGTGGGATCTCCTTTTGGGGGTGTACGTCCTGCCGGATGAAGATCCTAATACAATGCCGTGCCGGGGAGGGACTCATCATGAGCGCGCACGATTCCAGCCGTACCAACCGCCTCGCCGGCGAGAGCAGCCCGTATCTGCTGCTGCACCAGCACAACCCCGTCGACTGGTATCCATGGGGGGAGGAGGCGATCGAGCGGGCCCGCCGGGAGGACAAGCCGATCTTCCTCTCCGTGGGGTACTCCACCTGCTACTGGTGCCACGTCATGGAGCGGGAGTCGTTCTCGAATCCCGCCGTCGCCGAGCTGATGAACCGCGAATTCGTCAACATCAAGCTCGACCGCGAGGAGCGGCCCGATCTCGACGAGATCTACATGACCGCCACCCAGATCCTCACCGAGCAGGGCGGCTGGCCGAACTCGGTCTTCCTGACGCCGAATCTCACGCCGTACTACGCCGGCACCTATTTCCCGCCCGAGAGCCGCTACGGCCGGCCCGGCTTCCGGCAGGTGCTGGAGGACCTCTCCCGTGCCTGGAAGGACCGCCGGGCCGACGTCGAGGAGCAGGCCGCGGAGATGGCCCGCGCCATGGCCCACTATCTGGAGGGGCGGTCGCATCCGTCGCCCGAGCCGCCCGCGGGCACGGTGGCCCTGCGGGCGCTCGAGTCGCTCGCCCGGCGCTTCGATCCCCAGTGGGGAGGCTTCGGCAACGCTCCCAAGTTCCCCACCCCCTCGAACCTCTATCTCCTGCTGGAGCTGGCAGGCGAGCGGCGGGAGGCTGGCCCCGATGCGGGACAAATGCTCGCGGCGACGCTCGATCAGATGGCCCGCGGCGGCATCTACGATCAGCTCGGCGGCGGCTTCCACCGCTACGCCACGGACCGCGAGTGGAAGATCCCCCACTTCGAGAAGATGCTCTACGACAACGGTTTCCTCCTGGAGCTCTACGCCCGCGAGCACGCCCGCACCGGCGACTCCCAGGCGGCGCGGATCGTGCGCGAGACGGCCGGCTGGATCGCCCGCGAGATGACCTCTCCCGAGGGGGCCTTCTGGAGCGCCATCGACGCCGAGACGCACGGCCACGAGGGGGCGTTCTACGTCTGGAGCCGCGAGGAGCTGATGGAGGCGCTGGGCGAGGAGGATTTCACCTTCCTCGCCCCCCTGTTGGGCTTCGACGGCCCGCCGTTTTTCGAGGGGAGCCACTACGTGCTCCATCTCCCCGAGCGGCTGGACGAGGTGGCCCGCCGCCGGCGGATGCCGCTGGAGGATCTGATGCGCGATCTCGACGCCGGCCGGGCGAAGCTGTTCGCGGCCCGCGCCAAGCGGGAGCGGCCGGCCACGGACGACAAGATTCTGACCGATTGGAACGGCACCGCGATCGCGGGTCTGGCCGTGGCGGGCAAGCTCCTGGGGGAGCCCGGGCTGGTCCAGCAGGCGGCGCGGGCGGCGGACTTCATCCTCGGCACGATGCGTCCGGGGGGCGGGCCGCTGCTCCACGTCTGGCGGCAGGGGCAGGGGAAGATCGCCGCCTATCTCGCCGACTACGTCTTCCTGGTGCGCGGCCTGCTCGTCCTCCACGAGGCCACCGGCGAGGCGCGCTGGCTCGCCGCCGCCGGCGAGCTCACCAGCGAGCAGCTCCGGCGGCTGCGCGATCCTCAGGGAGGTTTCTTCACGGCGGGGGTGAGCCCGGACGTCCTCTTCCGCAGCAAGGACGTGTTCGACAGCGCCATGCCCGCGGCCAACGCCGTGGCCGTGCTGAACCTGATCGATCTCGGCCGGCGCACGGGCGATCTCGGCTGGCGGGGGGAGGCGCGGACGGCCCTGAGCGCTTTCACGGAGCTGGTCCAGAACCATCCCGACGGCGTGCGGATGCTGGCGCTCGCCGTCCGCCGCTATCACGACACCGGCGCCGGTCCCGAGGAGGCGAATGCCGACTACGACGAGACGCGGGCGGCCCGCGAGCGCGGGGCCTCGTCCGGCAGTGTGGCCATGCTGGAGCACGAGGCGGAGAGGCTGGTGCGCCCGCGCCTCGCTCTTGGTGACGCGGTGGACGGCTGGCGGCCGTTCCGTCTGACCCTGGAGATCGCCCCCGGCTGGCACCTGCAGGCCAACCCCGCCTCGGAGCCCTACCTGGTGGCGACGGAGGTGAAAGCGGCAAAAGGGCACCTGCGGGGTATAGGGTACCCGGCGGGGGAGCCGTTCACCTCCCGGTACTCCCGCGCGCCGATCTCGGTGTACTCGGGAAAGGTGGAGATCACGGGGGAGGTTTCGGAGGGGGGGCGGCTCACGCTCGGCTATCAGGCTTGCGAGGAGGCGCGGTGTCTGCCGCCGGTGGAGAGAGTCTTGTAG
>DASXJP010000200.1:0-7503 GCA_036497345.1 Thermoanaerobaculia bacterium | reverse complement strand
CACCAGCAGGCCCTGCGACCGGTCGAGCTCGGCGCGCAGCGTCTCGAAGGGCACCGGCTCCTCGTCCGGACCGAGGGGCGCGCTCCCCCGGGCGTAGCGCGCGGCCCGCGGCGAATCCCAGGCCGGCGACTGGCCCAGCAGCTTGAGGATCGTATTGCGATAGTTGAGCAGGTGACCCAGCACCCAGTTGAGGCTGTTGCCGCCCTCGTCCGGAGCGCGCACCGACTCCTCGTGGGTGATCCCCTCCAGGTTGCGCGTCAGGGCCATGTGGCTGAATTCGAACACCTTGGCGAGCGCCTGTCCGTCCATGGTCGGCCTCCTCTCGCGCGGACTTGCATACAATATCCGAGCCTATGAAAATCCCAGCCCTCTTCTTCGCCGCAGCGCTCCTCCTCCTGCCCGGCAAGGCGAAGCCCGAGCCGACCGACCCGGGCTCCCTGGCCGCCGGCGTCCGCACCGAATTTCTCCAGTCCTGGCAGGCCTACGAGAAGTACGCCTGGGGCCACGACGAGCTCCAGCCCCTGAGCAAGACGCCGCGCGACTGGTATGGCGAGTCCCTGCTGATGACGCCGGTCGACTCGCTGGACACGCTGCTCCTCATGGGCCTCGACGCGGAGGCGGCGAAGGCCAGGGCGCTGATCGTCGAGAAGCTCTCCTTCGACAAGGACATCTCGGTGAAGAACTTCGAGGTAACCATCCGCCTGCTGGGCGGACTCCTCTCGGGCTATCAGATGACCGGCGACGCGCGCCTGCTTCATCTCGCCGAGGACCTCGGGAAGCGGCTGCTGCCCGTCTTCAGCTCGCCGACGGGCATGCCCTACATGTTCGTCAACCTGCGGACGGGCAAAACCTCCGGCGCGCGCTCGAACCCGGCGGAGATCGGCACGCTCCTGCTCGAATTCGGCACCCTCTCGAAGCTCACCGGCAATCCGGTCTTCTACGACAAGGCCAAGAACGCCGTGGTCCAGCTCTACAAGCGGCGCTCGAAGATCGGCCTGGTGGGCGAGGAGATCGACGTCGAGACCGGCGAATGGGCCAGCCGCGCCAGCCACGTGGGCGGCGGCATCGACTCCTACTACGAATACCTCCTGAAGTGCGCGAAGCTCTTCGGCGACAAGGACTGCGAGCGGATGTGGAAGGAGAGCGTCCGCGCGCTCAACAAATATCTGGCCGACACCCGCCCCACGGGCTTCTGGTACGGCCAGGTGGACATGGTGACGGGGAAGCGCACGGCCACGGAGTTCGGGGCCCTGCACGCCTTTCTGCCGGCCGTCCTGGCCCTGGGAGGCGATCTCGGCCGGGCCCGGCGCCTCGAGAAATCGGCCTACAGGATGTGGAACCTCCAGGGGGTCGAGCCCGAGGTGATCGATTACAAGACGATGAGGATCACCTATCCGGGCTACCCCCTGCGCCCCGAGATCATCGAATCGGCCTACTACCTGTTCCACTACACCAAGAACCCGGAATACCAGGCGATGGGCCGCGTCTTCTTCAACGATCTCGTCTCCCATTGCCGGACCGACGCCGGCTACACGGTGCTGAAGAGCGTCACGACCAAGGAGAAGGGCGACCTGATGCCGAGCTATTTTCTGGCCGAGACGCTCAAGTATCTTTATCTTCTGTTCGCTCCGGAGAAGACGTTGGATCTGGACAAAATCGTTTTCAATACGGAGGCGCATCCATTGCGGCGGACGTGGTGAGTAGGCGGAGCGTCCGCTGCGAGCTCGGCCGCGGAGCAACGGGCGAAGCCTGTTGCGGCCGCATAAGTAAAAACGGTCCTCAGGTAGAGGGGTTCAGAGATGAGCACCAACCCGCCTCGCCAACATGATTCCGTTGGCACCGACCAATCCCGCGCCGAAGAGCAAAAGGTAACTGACAAACCCCACAGCCATGTACCTAAAGAGCTCATACCAGAATGGACCTGGAGAGCAGTAGGTCCCACTGAGAAAGCGTCGTGCCAAACCGGATTGGAGTGATAGAGGGAGCACTGCGTTCACGGCTGAGATAGGAGTGTCCAGGACCGCGAACAGAGTACCGCTCCAGACTGCGTGGGGAGTCGAAGGCATGAAGCCTAAGCAGAATGACAGAGCCGTAAGGAATAGAGACAATAATGTTCCCACGATCCAAACTTTAGAGGTTTTAGCTCTCATCTAACCCTCGCGTCTCAGGTACTGACGGCGAACGGCCCTGGGCATAAGCGGTGGCGCTAGCCCATCCGCTCGCATATGGCGGCGGAGCCCGCGCCCGGAGGGGGAGTCGTCCGGTCGGAATGTCCCCCACCCAGGGGCGGCCACATAGGGCCGCCCCTACGAAGAGGACGCGATATCTGATTTGGCTGGAAGGCGGCGGGGACGCCGGCGGTCCCAGGGGGGACGCGCGCCGGCGCGTTCGATACGGTCCTCATCCGCGGCCCGCGCTTCAGTGCCCTTTGCTCTTCCCCTTCCCGAGCTCGCGCCAGCTCTCTTCCTGGACCTCGACGCCATATTTCTTCGCCGCCGTCTTGATGCGCTTCCAGGCTTCGTTGCGCTCCTCGTCGGTCACCCCCTCGACCTGGTCGAAGCGGGCGATCGCGTTGCGCACGTGGCTGGCGTTCTCCAGCGGCTCTTTGCGCTGCTTGGGGAAGGCGAAGGTGCCGGAGGAGAGATCGTTGCGGTGCTCAGCGTCCAGTCTTGCCATGGTTTTCCTCCTTTCTCTCCACCCGATTCATTTTCATGAACGATGCCAGATCTGGTGATGCCCGCCCGGCTCCGCTAGAGTTGCATCCTCATGAGCCGGACACCCGTCAAACCCCTCACCCTCGCCCCTGTCGACGTCGAGGCGGTCCCCCTCCCGGACGGCGCCCTGCGGATGCGCTCGCGGCAGGAGCTGCGGCCCTATCCACGCTGCCTGGGCGAGCTCCTGCGCCATTGGGCCGGCGCGGCGCCGGAGCGCACCTTCCTGGCCGAGCGGGATGGTGAAGGGTGGCGCCGGGTCTCCTACGCGGAGGCCCTGGAGGCGGTGGAGCGGATCGCCAGCGCTCTCCTGGAACGGGGCTTGGGGCCGGAGCGGCCGGTGGCGCTCCTCTCGGACAACGGCGTGGATCACGGGCTGCTGCAACTCGCCGCCATGCAGGTGGGCGTCCCCGCCGTGCCCGTCTCTCCCGCCTACTCGCTGCTGGCGGAGGATCACGCCCAGCTCCGCTACATCCTGGAGCTGACCCGGCCCGGTCTCGTCTACGCCGCCGACGGTGAGCGCTTCGCGAAGGCCCTGCGGCACGCCCCTGGCGAGACCGTGACCGGCGACCGGTTCGGCGAGCTGCTGGCGACGGCGCGGCATCCCGACCTGGAGGCGCGCTTCGCCGCCGTGGGACCGGACACGGTCGCCAAGATCCTCTTCACCTCCGGCTCGACGGGAAAGCCCAAGGGGGTGATCAACACCCAGCGCATGCTGGCCTCCAACCAGCAGGCGATCGCCCAGAATTGGCCGTTCCTGGAGGAGCGCCCGCCGGTGATCGTGGACTGGCTGCCCTGGAGCCACACCTTCGGCGGCAATCACAACCTCAACATGGTCCTGCGCAACGGCGGCACGCTCTACATCGATGGCGGCAAGCCCGCTCCGGGGCTGTTCGAGACCACCGTCCGCAACCTGCGCGAGGTGCCGTCGACGCTCTATTTCAACGTGCCGCGCGGCTACGAGATGCTGATCCCGTATCTCGAACGGGACCGCGAGCTGCGCGCGACGTTTTTCCGCGATCTGGACGGCATCTTCTACGCCGCCGCGGCCCTGCCCCAGCATCTCTGGGAGAAGCTGGAGCGGCTCGCGGTCGAGGCCACCGGCCGCCGCGTCGCCATGCTGGCGGCCTGGGGCTCGACCGAGACGGCGCCGTGCGCCACGCAGATCCACTTCCCCATCGCGCGGGCCGGCGTCATCGGCCTGCCCATGCCCGGCACGGAGATCAAGCTGGCGCCGGTGAGCGGCAAGCTGGAGATCCGGGTCCAGGGTCCCAACGTGACCCCCGGCTACTGGCAACGCCCCGAGCTGAAGGCCGAGATGCTCGACGAGGACGGCTTCCTCAAGACCGGCGACGCGGCGCGGCTCGCCGATCCGGACGATCCTTCCCAGGGCATCGTCTTCGACGGCCGGCTGGCGGAGAATTTCAAGCTGATGTCCGGCACCTGGGTACACGTGGGCGAGCTGCGGCTGGAGGTGATCGCGGCCTGCGCGCCCGTGGTCCAGGACGCGGTGATCACCGGGCACGACCGCGAGGAGGTGGGATTGCTGGTCTTCCCCAATCCGGCCGGCTGCCGCTCGCTCTGCGGCGAAGGGCTGGAGGAGGCCCCGCTCGCCGAGCTGATCCGCCGGCCCGAGGTGCGCGGCCGTCTCCAGGAAGGCCTCGCGGCCCACAACGCCGCCCATCCCACCAACAGCCGGCGCATCGCCCGCGCCCTCCTGCTGGCCGATCCGCCGTCGATCCAGAGCGGCGAGATCACCGACAAGGGGTACGTCAATCAGCGCGCCGTGCTCGACCGCAGGGCGGGGCTGGTGGAGCGGCTCTATGGGGAGGTGGATGACGAGGTGATCGAACCCTCACCCCTGGCCCCTCTCCCGTCCCCTCCCACCCTCCCTCACCGGGAGAGGGGAACCGCCCGCCCGAAGACAACCCCGTAGGGGTCTTTCTCCCTCTTCTCCCGGTGCGGGATGGGGGAGGGGACGGGAGAAGAGGGCCGGGGTGATGAGGGCTCGGGGGAAAAAGCCGGGCGGGACCGGGGGGACCCGATCCCGCCGTCGGAAGGGCTGCTTAGGGGCAGGTGGCGAACGCTTCGACGTCGCGCACAGGGGCCGGCGTGGTGCCGGCGAGGTTGTGGTAGATCCGGGTGCGGCCGGTCAGGGTGTCCCGCACCTTGACCGTGAACTCACGATCGGTGGCGGCCGCGAGGTCGATCCAGTAATGGCCGTTGACAGCGCAGCGGTCGAGCACGTGGAGCAGGATCGCGGGATCCTCCTCACCCGACGGGGCGAAGAGGCCGGTGTCGGGCGCGTCGGACAGGGCCCGCTTGGAGCCGCGGTCCACCCGCGACGAGGACGGCCGCCACTGCACCGTCGCCTCGAACCTGCCGCCGTTGAGGCAGAGAGCCCGCGTATCGTCGCAGGGCGCCGTCGAGCCGCCGGCGACGTCGACCCCTGCCATCCGGACCTGGGACGCGATCGTGTTGCATCCCGGGCTCCGGTCGTCGTGGATGGTCACCGTCGCGGAGACGTCGCCCATGGCGGCGCCGGTCGGCTTGCTGAGCTTGACGGAGAAGGTCTTGTCCGGCTGCGGGGTGGCGCCCTTCTTGACCGGGATCTGGATGGTCTTCGGATCGCCGTCGCCGTCGGCCCAATTCAGCGTGCCCTTCCGCGGGGTGAAGTCCTTGCCGGACTTGGCGGTCCCGGGCGCGGTGGTGTACTTGACCGACGCCTTGCCGTCGCTGCCGCCCGCGCGGTCCACGGTCACCGTCACCACCCCATCGCTCACGTTCACGGTATAGGACGTGGGGTCGAGCGCGATCGTCCCCGGCCCCGACTGGCCGCCGCCGCCGCCACCGCCGCTGTCCTGGACGATGATCGTGCCGAACATGCCGGCGCCGGGGCTCCCATGCACCTGGCAGTGGAAGCCGTAGGTGCCCGGCGTGTTGAAGGTGATCTGGAAGTTGCCCATGCTGGACGGCGCGCCGCTGCTGAACGAATCGTCGTCCGCGTGGACGTTGTGCGAGATGGATTGCGCCCAGCTCCAGCAGACCGGCTGCCCCGCCTGGATGGTCACCGTCGACGGAGAGAACGATTCTCCGACGATGGTGATCTTGGCATCCACGCCGCTGCAGTCCGGAGGTGGATTCGTATCGCCACCGCGCCCGCCGCCACTGTCGTAGTCCTTGGGGTCGACGCCCATCATGGCGTGATCGTGATGCTGTCCCCAGGCGGCGGAGGCGAGCAGGAATCCGAGCGCGAGCGCCGGAAGGGTGAATCGGTGAGACATCATCTTCCTCCTTGATCCTTGAATCGACGCGCACGGTCCGTCCGGGAGCGGAGCGTGGCGGGTAGCTTGTACAGTCAGTCCTCCCGCCGGCCCGGGAGGTTCAAACGGCCAGGCGGCGCAAAGGGGGATATCATCCCGCCGGCCATGGACCCGACCGCCCCGGCGCCCGCGCGGCACGACCCCTACGTCTCCCTGCGCAATTCCAGCTTCCTCTGGTACGTCGCCAGCATGTTGGCGATGACCCTGGGGACGATGATCCAGGCCACCGTGGTCGCCTGGCAAGTCTACGCCCTCACCAAAGACCCCCTCTCGCTGGGGCTGGTCGGCCTGGCCGAGGCGATCCCGTTCATCGGCGCCGCCCTCTACGCCGGGCACGTCGCCGACCGCCACGACCGCAAACGCCTCTCCCTGCTGGCCATCGGGGTGCAGACGGCCGCCGCGGTGGTCCTGCTCGGCTACACGCTGCGGCCGGAGGTGCTGGCCGGGGGGAGGGTGTGGCCGATCTACGCGGTGGTCTTCGTCAGCGGCGTGGCGCGCAGCTTCCTGCAGCCGGCCCGCACCGCGCTGGCGGCCGAGATCGTCCCCCGCGAGACCTACGCCAACGCGGTGGCCTGGCGCTCCTCGATCTGGCAGTTCGGCGCCGTGGTGGGTCCGGCCCTGGGCGGCCTGCTCTACGGCTTCTCGGGCGCCCTCGCCGCCTACGCCGTGGAGGCGGTCCTCTGTCTGGCCGCCTGGGTCCTCTACGCGCTGATCGGCTACACGCCCCGCCCGCGGCCGGAGCGCGAGGGGAGCACAGGTGAGAACCTCACGGTAGGCATCCGCTTCCTGCTCACCCAGCCGGAGCTGCTGGGCGCCCAGCTGCTCGATCTCTTCTCGGTGCTCTTCGGCGGCGCGCCGGCCCTGCTGCCCATCTTCACCTCGGAGATCCTGCACGTGGGCCCCGAGGGGCTGGGCGTGCTGCGCGCCGCGCCCGCCGCCGGCGCCGTGGTGATGTCGGTCGTCCTGGCCCACCGGAAGCTGCGGCGCGCCGGACGGAGCCTCTTCCTCTGCGTCGCCGCCTTCGGGCTCTGCTGGATCTGCTTCGCCCTCTCGCGGTCGTTCTGGCTGTCGCTGGCGCTGCTCACGGTCAGCGGCATGGTGGACAACGTCAGCGTGGTGATCCGCTCGACGCTGCTCACCCTGCGCACGCCGGAGCACCTGCTGGGCCGCGTCTCGGCGGTGAACCAGATCTTCATCGGCTCCTCCAACGAGATCGGCTCCTTCGAATCCGGCGTGGCCGCGAAGCTCCTGGGGACCGTCCCCTCGGTGATCTTCGGCGGCTTGATGACGCTGGGGATCGTGGGCGTCACCGCCTGGAAGATCCCGCCGCTGCGGCGGCTGGATGAGCTGGAGTGAGGGCCGCCGGCGGCAGAAAAGGGACGGGTATCGCGGCTCCCTTTGTAGGGGCGGCCCTGCGTGGCCGCCCTGGGTGGGGGAATCTCCGATCAGGTAAAACCCCGCCCGCCCAG
>DASXJP010000199.1:0-8038 GCA_036497345.1 Thermoanaerobaculia bacterium | reverse complement strand
CCCTCGAAACGGAGAGCCCGCTCGTCCGCCTGAGCCCCTGGTTCTCCGCTAGACTCCAGCCTCACCATGCTCGAAGGAGATCCCATGGCGACGACCACGCCCATGATGATTCGGGCTCAGGCGAACGGCGGGAAGTTTCTGGCCGACGGCATCGGCGGCGGGAAAGGAGCAAGACATGAACAGGCGCGCAGTGATGCTGATGGGTGTCGTCGCATGCGGTCCGCTGCTCATGGCCGGAGCCGACGCGCCGTCTCTGGACCCGGCGGTGGTGAACGCGGAGATGGAGCACGTCAAGCTGGAGAACGGCCACGTGCGGGTGATCGAGGGGGTGCTGCAACCGGGCGACAAGGAGAAGATGCACTCGCATCCGGCTTTCGTCACCTATGTGATCGCCGGCGGCAGGATCCGCAACCATTTCGCCGACGGCAAGGTCGTCGAGGCCGAGCTCAAGACCGGCGACGCGCTCTACCGCGAGCCGCAGACTCACTGGGTCGAGAACATCGGTACCACCGCCATTCACTTCCTGGTGGTGGAGCTCAAGAACCCGGGTTGAATACCGGCTGCGCTATCCTTCCCCCCCCAGGAGGTCCTCATGCCGCGAACCATCCTGGGCTCGTTCGCCCTGTCGCTCTGCCTGGCCGCCGGGCCCTCCTGGGCGGGGCCTGAGCTACTGGAGCCCGATCGGACCCGACGGCGGCGGGCGGACCTTCACCAGCCTCCGGGACGGCCTGCCGGGGCGCGTGCTGGAGCTCCTCCGCGATCCCAAGAACCCGCGCAAGCTGTACGCCGCCACCGAGGAGAACGGCGTCTATACGTTGACGCGGCCGTAGCGCTCACTGCCCATCGATCGCCCAGAGCTCGGAGCCCGTGGCCGGATCGAAGGCGCGGAAGAAGAGACGCGGGCCGGCCACGCCGAGGGCGAGGGAGCTGCGCTGGCCCGGCTCCAGTTGGCGCAGGGGGAAGGTCCCCTGCGGCGTGCCGTCCGACTGCCACAGGGTGGCGCCGAGATCCGGGGTGATGAAGTAGAGCTTGCCGGCGAAGAGGGTCAGGATGTCCGGCTTGGCGATCGTCTGCCCGTCGCGGTCGCGCAACGGGTAGGTCCCCGCCGCGGTGCCGTCCGTCCGCCAGAGGAGCTCGGAGTGACCGTCCGTGCCCCCGAAGTAGACGACGCCCCCGAGCTCCCGCGGCCCCGGGTAGGTGGACAGGCTGAGGACGGAGTTGATCTGCTGAGTGCCGGCGGCCGTCCCGTCCGTGGCCCAGAGCCCCGCCTGAGGCGTCCCATTGAAAGCGTCCCAGAGCAGCAGGCGGGAGCCCAGGGAGGTGAGCGACTGGGCGTAGAGCGAGCTCCCCGGGATGAGGTCGGGCAGCTTGACCGTGCCGGCCGCCGTGCCGTCGGAGCGCCAGAGCTGGCGGTTGCTCCCGTTGCTCGCGTCGGTGCCCAGGAAGTAGAGGAGCCCCAGGTGCGCGGTCAGGGCCCCCGTCGGTTGCACGGCATCGGTGACGGGAGCGGTGCCGGCGTCCGTGCCGTCGCTCACCCAGAGCCGCCGGTCGCCAAAGAGGGACGAATTGGAGGTGAAGACGAGCCGGTCGCCGAAGGGGGTGAGGGAGTACGGTTCGGAGCCATAGGCGCCGGGCACGAGATCGAGCCCGCGGGTGCCCGCCAGGGTGCCGTCGCTCACCCAGAGCTCCTTGCCCGTGGCCGGACGGCTCGCCAGGAAGAAGGCCTTGCCGCCGGCGGCGCGGAAGGCCACGTCCCAGGGATACTCGTCCACCTGAACGTCGTCAGGGGTCAGGGCATACGTCCCGGCGTCCGTGCCGTCCGATCGCCATAGGGAGCTCTGGAGGCCCAGCTCCGCGGTGAAGACGAGGGTGCCGTCGAGGTCGGCCCGCGCAGAGGCAGGCCTGAACCGTGCCGGCGCCTCCGGCCCGGGAACAAACTCATGGACGAGCTCCGTGCCACCCGCCGTGCCGTCGCTCCGCCAGAGCTCGGAGCCGTGCACGCCGTCGTCGGCGAAGAAATAGAGGGTCCCCCCGGCCGCCATGAAGCCATCCGGTTTGGAGCCGCCGTGGTCGACGCCGTCGATGTTGGCCGCCAGGCGGGTGCCCGCCGCGGTGCCGTCGGAGACCCAGGGCTCCAGGCCGTGGACTCCGTCGTCCGCGGCGAAGAACAGCTTGCCTGGCGTGGTGGTGCCCTGGAGGCCCTGGCCATTCAGGATGAAATTGCTCCCCGGGAAGCTGCTCAGTTGAACCGTGCCGGCGGTGGTGCCGTCCGTCTTCCAGACCTGCCGGTTGTTGTGCGCGGGGTCTCCATTGGCCGTGAACAGGAGGACACTGCCAAGGGAGAAGGGGTCGGATGGAAAGGAATTGCACAGGCCGGGGCAGAGATTGCGGACGAGGCGAGTGCCCGCCGCGGTGCCGTCGGTGACCCAGAGCCCCGCTCCGTGCGAGGGGTCCCCGGGGGTGAAATAGATCCGGTTCTGGAACGCCGGCCAGACAGTTCCGACGCCCGAGCAGGAGCCCGGACAGAGGTCGGCCACCAGGTGAGTGCCCGCCGCCGTGCCGTCGGTCGTCCAGAGCTCCCGCCCCAGCCCCGTCTCGCGGGCGGGGAAGAACAGCCGGTTGCCGATCGCGACCGCGGCGGAGAGCGCGCCGTAGGAGGAAATGCCGTAGGAGAACGGCGAGGGCTCGACGAAGTGGGTGAGCTGACGGGTGCCGCGGGCGGTGCCGTCGCTCACCCAGACCTCCTGCCCTGGGCCCCCCGCTCCCGCTCTCGCCTCCAGGAAGACGCGATTGCCGACGGCGACGACGTTTCCGATGTCGGTCGAGCTGGCGCCGGGCGTGAGGTCGGCCACCAGGCGGGTGCCGGCGGTGGTGCCGTCGCTGCGCCAGAGCTCGCGGCCCGCCGGGCTGTTGGCCTCGAAGAAGAGATAGCCGGTGGTGGCCCGCAGCCAGCGGAGCCCGAGCTCGCTGGTGGACGTGCTCGGCGACGGGTCCTTGACGAGCACCGTGCCGGCCGTCGTGCCGTCGCTCGTCCACAGGGCCCAGCCGGTGACGCCGTCGGAGGCGCCGAAGAAGACGCGGCCGCGGTAGACCTCGAGCTCGCCGACGTCGCCCGAAGGGCCAGGCCAGAGGTCCTTCACGAGATAGGTGCCGGCCAGCGTGCCGTCGCTGCGCCAGAGTTCGGAGCCGTGGGCGCTGTCGAAGCCGCTGAAATAGAGGACGTTCTGGCTCGCCATCCAGACAGCGGTCCGCCCGCCGGTCGCCTGGACGCCCTCGGCGAGCAGCATCGTGGTCGCGGGCGTGCCGCGGGTGATCCACAACCCCGCCCGGGTGCCCGGATCGCTCAGGCGGGTGACGAAGAAGACGCCGCGGGGGGTGACGGCGATGGGGAGCGGGTCCGAGGAGCACGCACCCGGGCAGACGTCGGCGAGGAGGAACGTGCCGGCCGCGGTACCGTCACTCGACCGCAGCTCCCGTCCCTCCTCCAGGGTGGTGGCCGCGAAGATGGCATACCGGCCGAAGTGGACGAACCGGTCCGGCTGCGAGCTCTGCTCGTCGAACGACGGGTTGATGTCCTTGACCAGATACGGCTGGGGCTGAGCCGCGCTGGACGGTGTCCAGAGCAAGGCGAGGAGCGGGAGCAGGACGAGTCGGCGCACGGGTAACCCTCCGGGGGATGGGGTGCTGGGAGCGGGGTGATTTTACTACGCTTCAGTAGCTCCACGTCTCCCGCCGAAGCGGCAGGCGATTGAGCTCCTCACGATGGAGCTGCCAGTTGGGCATGAAGCGGTCCATCAGGGAGAGGAAGCGGGCGTTGTGGGTGGGCTCCAGCAGGTGGACCAGCTCGTGGACCACGATGTATTCGAGGCATTGCGGCGGTTTCTTGGCGAGCTCGGTGTTGAGGCGGATCGTGCCGGACCTGTGATTACAGCTTCCCCATTTGGTCTTCATCCGCTGCACGAAACATCGCTTCGCCTTTACGCCCAGTAACGGCTCCCAGCGCTCCAGCAGGGGGGGAAGGGCCTCCTTGAGCTGCTCTCGATACCACTCTTCGACGAGAGCCTCTCTCTTTTCCTGGCCGGTTCCCGGCCGCACCCGCAGGATCATCCGTCGATGCTTCAGCTCGATGGCGGGCGGCGCGTCATTCTCGATCACCGTGAGCAGATGGCGTTTTCCCCAGATATAGTGGCTTTCCCGGTCCAGGAATTCGCGAGGGGTCTCGCGCTCCTGCGCCCTCAGCTTCGCCTGCTGGTGCTTGATCCAATCCAGCTTCGAGATGGCGAAGACCCGGATGGTGTCGAGGCTCATGCGCGTCGGGGCCGAGATGCGCACGCGCCCAGCCGGGGGATAAACGCTGAGATGGACGTTCTTGATGTCTTTGAGGACCACGTCCACCGTGATGTCACCCAGCTCGATCTTTGACACCATCAGTACTCGCTCTGCGCTTTGATGATCGGGAAGATCCGCTCCACCTCGGCGGCATCGCCCAGGATGGTGTATAGGGCCTGCTTGATCGTCAGCTCGCGCGCCTGGACGCCGCGCCATCCATCTGGCCGGACCCGCTTGATGGCAATATCGAGCCTCATCGCCAGGTCGAGGACCGGATCGCCGGTGGCCGAGGACCCATCCGGCGGCGCGGCGACGGTGCCCGCCTGCGTAAGCTTCCGGTCGTTCCCCTGGAGGTTGCGGTAGAGGGCCCGGAGCGCCGGGCTACGCTTCAACGGCTCAGGCGTGTCGTCGAGCTCCCCTTTCTCGACTCCCTGCGCCACGATCGCGATGCGCTTCAGATAGTCCTCGTACGCGATGGCCTTGGCCTTGCGTAAGGCGATGATCTCATCGAGGAGCGCCGACATCCGCTCGTAATAGGCGGGATCTGTCAGGTGCTCCTTGATAATTTTGCGGCGGACGTTGTTTTCGATCGTCTCGGCGATGGCGTCCTTATTGCCTTTCAGCCCGGCGAGCTGGGAGTTGATCGCTTCCGCGATGCCGGTCTTCACGATCAGCTCCAGCAGGCTCATGCCATCGAAAGGTGAGATCTTTCGCGGCTCGTCCGCCTCGATGTAGGTATCGATCAGGTGCCGCATGTCCGCCTCGTAGGGCTTCAGGTCGAGCGTCTCGCCGCTGGCGTTGCGGATGATCTCGCGGAGGCTCAGGTAATGGGTGAGTGATTCCTTGACGCGCCGGATGCCGGCGTCGCTGTATCCGGCGGGCTCCAGGTCGTCGGCGATGTTGGCGTAGGCGCGCACGAGCGCCGCGGTCAACTTGTAGAGCATGGACCTCTGGGGCTCCCGCTCCTCCAGGTCCGCCGGAATCTCCGTGTTGCCGCAGAAGTAGTGGATGTGCTCGAGCTCGCCTTTCGGCGGCTCCACCGGCTCGCAGAGCAGGGCGAGGGCCTCCAGAGAATTGTCGAGGCGCTCCCTGCCTTTCGCGAGGCGGTCCTGCAACAGCACCTCGGGATCGGAACCGCCGGCGCTGTGATCGAGCTCCGAGGTGTAGACGGCGATGGCGTTCTCGACCTTCTTGAACAGGTCCTTGTAGTCCACGATGTAGCCGAAGTCCTTGTCCTCGCCGTCCAGCCGGTTGACGCGGCAGATCGCCTGGAACAGGCCGTGGTCCTGCATGGACTTGTCGATGTAGAGGTAGGTGCAGGGGGGCGCATCGAAGCCGGTGAGCAGCTTGTCCACCACCACGAGCAGCTTCATGTTCGCCGGCTCCTTGACGAACAGCGCCTTGGCCCACTCCTCGTAGGTTTCGGTCTTGCTCATGCCCGGCTTGGCTTCGATGTCCCTGAGCAGCTCGGTGTAGGTGTTGTAGATGAATCGCTTGTCGGTCTCGGTATTGGCGCCGGTCTCCTCCATCGTCACGTCCTTCGTTTGCGGATTGTAGGAGGTCACCACGGCGCACTTGCCCTTGAACGGGGTCTTCTGAAACAGATCGAAATACTTGCACGCTTCATGGATGCTGGAGGCCACCAGGATGGCGTTGCCGCGGTCGTCGGACAGGCGCGGCTTGACGCTGAAGTCGAAGATGATGTCGGTCACCACGCGCTCCATGCGCGAACGGGAGCTGAGCACGGCCTGCATCGTGCCCCATTTGTGCTTGAGCTCGGTCTTCTGCCAGCCGTTCAGCCCCCTGGTCTTGGCCTCAAACCAGGCGTCGATCTTGTCCAGCGAGCCGAGGCGCTGATCGATGTCACGCGCCTCGTAGACGAGATCCAGCACCACCTCGTCCTCCACCGCCTCGTTGAATTTGTAGGTATGGATGTAGCCGCCGAACAGCTCCAGGCTCGTCGTCCGATCTTTCGCCAGCAGCGGCGTGCCGGTGAAGCCGATGAAGACCGAGTTCGGCAACATGGCCTTCATCACCTTATACAGCTTGCCGCCCTGCGTGCGGTGGCACTCGTCCACGAAGACGAAAACCTCGCCCACGGTCGCGCTCGGCTGCGATTCCAGCTCTTTGATGAAAGCGTCGAAGTCCGCCACGCCCCGGCGACCGAACTTGTGGATGAGCGTGCAGAGCAGGCGCGGCGTGGCCTGGCCGAGCAGGCGCATCAGATCGCGTCCGCTGCTGGTGCGCTTGATGCCCTCGCCCGTCGCGGCGAAGACCCCCTCGATCTGTTTGTCCAGCTCGTCGCGGTCGGTGAGGATGGCCACGCGGGCGTGGGGATTGTTCTCCAGGATCCACTTGGCCAGCAGCACCATCACGATACTCTTGCCGCTCCCCTGCGTGTGCCAGATGATGCCGCCCTTCTTCTGGCGCACGTGCTCCTGCGCGGCCTTGACGCCGAAATACTGGTGCGCGCGCGGCAGCTTCTTCTTGCCGCCGTCGAAGACCACGAAATCGTGCATCAGCTCGATCAGCCAGTCCTTGCCGCACATCTTGAGCAGGTATTTGTCCAGCTTGAAACGGCTGTTGTCCGCTTCGTCTTCCTTCCATTTGAGGAAGTATTTTTCCTCCGTGCCGATGGTGCCGTATCGCAGCCCTTCGGAATCGTTGCCGGCAAAGATGAGTTGGACAGTGCTGAAAAACCAGGCGTTGAACTCGGTCTGCTGATTGGAAAGGCTCTGGCGGATGCCGTCGCCGATGGACCCGCGACTGCGCTTCAGCTCCAGCACGCCGATGGCGATGCCGTTCACATACAGCACCAGGTCCGGCCGCCGTTCGTGATTCCCCTTGAGCGTCACCTCCTCGGCGACGGCGAAGTCGTTCTTCTCCGGCTCTCGCCAGTTGATGAGGTGAACGGTCTCCGTCGGCTTGCCCGCCTCGATCTTCATCGGCACGCCGTAGTGCAGCAAGCCGTAGACAGCCTGATTGTTGCCATAGAGCGTGCGGCTGTGGTTGTCCGCCTCGGTGCGAAGCTTGTAAAGCGCATTGTTGATCTGCGCCGGCGTGTAGCCGCTCCGGGTCAGCCACTCCGAGAGGATCTTCTCCTCGATGTTGCTGTTGCCCTCGCGGTCGGACCAGTCACCGAGATAGCGGTAGCCGAGCTCGTCGCGGAACAGAGCGATGACACGGTTCTGGGTGACTCGTTCGGGTTGGCCGATCAGGCTCATGGGAGATCTCCCTCCTGCCGGCGGGCCGCCAGATGAGCCTCGCCCGCCGGGGTGAGACGATAGCGCTGTAGCCGGCTGTTGGGCTTGTCAGGGATGGCCATGTGGATAAGCCCCGCCTCAAGGGCGGGCTGCAAGTACAGATCGCGGAAGGATTTGCGATCTCTCAGATCGAGAGCCGCCTGCAGCTCGTCCCGCCCCATGGCCCCTTGGAGCACCGTCAGGAGGCGCTCGACTTGGGGGGTGACTTGAGGGGTGACTTGGGGGGTGACTTCCGGGCCCTGCTCCAGAGCGGCCTGGAAAAGGGCCTCGCCGGCCGGGGTGAGGCGATAGCGCTGTAGCCGGCTGTTGGGCCTGTCAGGGATGGCCATATGGATAAGCCCCGCCTCAAGGGCGGGCTGCAAGTACAGGTCACGGAAGGATTTACGATCTCTCAGATCGAGAGCCGCCTGGAGCTCGTCCCGCCCCATGGCCCCTTGGAGCACGGC
>DASXJP010000198.1:0-4531 GCA_036497345.1 Thermoanaerobaculia bacterium | reverse complement strand
TGACGAGAGGCTTCCGTCCATCTTCAGCCACGCCAAAGAGGAGACCCGTGGTCTCGGAGCGGAGGAGCCCACGGCCGTCTGGCGCGATCCGGCCATAGCGTCCATCCGCACCCAAGCGGTAGCCGGTCAGCAGGAGGCGGTCCTGGGTATACGAGCTGGGCGGATCGTAGATCAGGTACTCCTGAATCCCGGCTCGTTCGTAGACCGGGACCTTTCTCTCGTAGTCGAGGCGCCGGGTCTCCGTGTCCAGGGAGGACACCACCTCGATGATCAGGCAGGGGCGGGTCCCTTCTCGCTGGACATCGAAGCTCTCCCAGTCTTCATCGTCGCTCCAGACCCCCGGGATGACGGCTACGTCTGGGGACGGTCCAGGTAAGCCCGGAATTCCCCAAAGCATCTTCAGATCTCCGACGACTTTGACGTCGTCCCGCGGCGCGAAGTAGCGCTCCAGGAGGTTGAGCAGGTCGAGCGTTAACCGGGAGTGCCGGGTGCTCTGGGGTATCTCGTCGTCAAGCTGGGGATCGAGGAGGTCGTCCAGCGTCAGGGGTATCTGCTCATCGACGATCCTGCCGTCAGGCAGGCGGGCCGATATCCACCGCGATCCGTAGAAGAACGGATCGTCTTTCGGCAATCTGGTCATACGGACCAAGATAGAATTGTGGCCGGAAGAAGTCAATTCATGTCGGATTCGGCTAAATCGGCCCCCTGTCGGCGGTGGCAGGGCCTCTGACAGAGCGAGATCGTCAGGAATCCTTCAGGCGCTCAAGCTCCGCCCGGAGCCGGGCGAGCTCGGCTTCGGCGGCCTCACGGGCTTCGGCTTCGTTCCGCGCTCGCTCCTCGGCTGCTCGCGCCCGCTCCTCGGCCGCTTCACGGGCTTGGGCCTCCTTGCGCGCCCGCTCCTCGGCTTCTCGTGCCCATTCCTCGGCTTCCTGTACTGCCTCTTCGTCGTCGAGCAGCCGCTCGCCGGTTATAGCGTCGATCACGAGAAGCGTGCGGCGGTCTTCTGCGATACCGAAGAGGAGATCCGTAGTCTCCGAATGAAAAAATCCGCGCTCGTCCGGCTCGATCCGGCGATACTTTCCATCTCTGCCCAAGTAGTAGCCGGTCAGCAGAAGCCGGTCCTTGGTGAAGCGCGTCGGCGGATCGCAGATCAGGTATTCCGGAATCCCCGCCCGCTCATAGATCTCAACCTTCTTTTCGTAGTCGTTGCGGCGGGTCTCCGCATCCTTCGAGGAGACCACCTCGATGATCAGGCAGGGACGGGTCCCCTCCTGCTGGACGTTGAAGCTTTCCCGTTCTTTGTGCTTGTCGCGGATCTTCGGAATGATGGCGACGTCCGGGGACGGCTCGGACAGCTTCGGAATCCCCCAGATCATCTTCAAGTCACCGGTGACCTTGATGTCCTCCCGCGAGTCGAAGTGACTCTTCAGGAGGCGGAACAGCCAAGTCATCAGCTCGAAATGCCGGTCGCCCTGAGTCACCTGGTCTCCGAGCTGGGGGTCGAGAAGGTCGTCCGGCGTCAGGGGGATCTCTTGATCGACGATCCTGCCGTCAGGCAGGCGAACGGATATCCACCGCGATCCGTAGAAGAACGGATCGTCCTCCAGCACCCCGCCGGCTGGCTGCTTGCGGACGGGATCAGCCATGGGGAGAGTATAGAGGAGATCGCCGGGTGGTAGTCAATTCTTCTTCTTTTCGGCGACCTGAGCCTGCCGGCGGGTCTCCCGGACCAGAGCCTCCGCCAAAGCCAGCTTCTCCGGGGCGAGCGTCCGCAGCGCCTCGAAGTGGCGCTCCAGGGTCGCCTGGTCGCCGCGGGCGGCGGGGCCGGTGATGGCCGAGCCGAGGGGGTGCCCTTCGTCGAGAGCGCGGGTGGCGCCGGTCAGGGCCCCGCGGGCGAGCTCCAGATACCCTCGGATCACCGCCTCCGGCAAGCCCAGCTTTCCGGCGATCTCGGCGGCGGCGGCCAGGAGGGTGGTCACTCCGCCGGCCGCCAGGGTGGCCGCGAAGTGGTAGAGCGGCCGCGCGTCGGCTGGCACCTCGGCGGCGACCGCTCCCCAGGCCGCGGCCAGGCGGAAGGCCAACTCTCTGGCCTCGGCGTCGCCGTCCACGGCGAAGAAGATCCCCCGCGCCTCGGCCGGATCGGGGAGCGGCTGGGGGAAGGCCTTGAGCGGGTGGAGCGAGCCGGTCCGCGATCCCGCCGCCCGCAGGGGACCGAGCGCCGAGGCGTCCAGGCTCCCCGAGGTGTGGAGGGCGATCCGCGCCTGGGGACGGCCGGCGAGCCTCGCCGCCACCTCCCGCACCGCCGGGTCCCCCACCGCGATCAGGAGTAGGTCCTGCCCGCCGGTGGCGAGAGCGTCGAGATCCACCAGCGGAGGGCCGTCCGGCCACGCCGCCCGTCCGGGATGCCGGCTGGCGATCCGGACCAACTCGGCTCCCGCCGCCACGGCCCAGCGCGCCAGGCTCGATCCGACCCGGCCGGCGCCGGCCACGGAGAAGCGGAGACCCGCCAGGGGAGCGCTCACGGCGTTACGATAGCCCCTCCTTCCCAGGCTGGCAAGAAGATAAGAAGCTCCCTTGTTATCAGTAGTTTAAAGGGATAGCCGTCTTGACATGGAAGAGCCGGGCGGGTATTCTGCGTTAGCACTCTCATAGTGAGAGTGCTAACCCTTCGGGACCGTCGAGCCATGCCGGACGCCAGAGATCAGGCCACCTTGAGCTCGCGGGATCGCGAGATCCTGAAGGACGTGATCCTGACCTATATCCTGAGCGCCGAGCCGGTCAGCTCGCGCTCGGTGGCGAAGCACAACTTCGGCCTCTCCGCGGCCACCATCCGCAACGTCATGGCCGACCTGGAGGAGTGGGGCTACCTGATGCAGCCGCACACCTCGGCCGGCCGGGTGCCCACGGCGGCGGCGTACCATCTCTTCATCCAGTCGATGATGGAGAACCGCGCGGTGCCCGCCAGGGAGCGGCGCTACATCCAGGACAACCTCCGGGTGGGCGGCGCCGACGCCGACCAGCTCCTCGGCACGGCGTCGCACCTGCTCTCCGAGCTGTCGAGCCAGGTGGGGGTGGTGGTCACGCCGGCCATCGGTGAGACGGTGCTCAAGGCGGTCGACTTCGTGCCGGTCTCCGGCCGCAAGATCCTCTGCGTGGTGGTCTCCTCGACCGGGTTCATCGACAACAAGGTGATCGAGACCGAGGAGGAGGTGCCCCGCGAGGAGCTGGTGCGCATCTCCAACTATCTGACGGAGAATTTCGCCGGCCTCACCCTGCGCGAGATCCGCGAGCGGCTGGTGCGCATGATGGTCGAGGAGAAGGCGCAGATGGACCGCATGCTGGCGCGCACGATCGAGCTGGCCCAGGCGGGCCTCGCCGCCGACGGCGCGCCGGGCGTGGTGGTGGACGGCACCTCGATGCTGCTCGCCAAGCCCGAGCTGTCGGACGTGCAGCGGGTGCGCCGGATGATCGACGCCTTCGCCGACAAGGCGCGGCTGGTACGCATCCTGAATCGCTGCATCCAGGGGGGCGGCGTGCGGGTGCTGATCGGCCAGGACTGCGAGCTCACCTCGGACGTGGAGCTGAGCGTGGTGGCGACCCCATACGGCGTCGGCGAGCGCCCGCTCGGCACCCTGGGTATCATGGGCCCTTCGCGCATGGACTACGAGACGATCATCCCGCTCGTCCACTTCCTGGGCGAGACCCTGAGCCGGGCCCTCGCCGAGGCCTTCTCGAGCGATCCCGACCGGAGATGAGCCCCAAGGCCCCCATTCCTTTATAGTTCAAGACCGGAAAGACCACGAGAGCGAGGACGCGATGGCAGACGATACGCGAAACGCGGGCGACGCCCCTGAGGTGGCGCTCGATCTGGACGATCAGACGACGGATCTCGAGGCCGCCATGCGCGACGCCGTGGCGGCCGTGGAGGGGGTGGAGTCGGGCGCCGGCCGCGGGGGGGAGGCTCCCGCCGCGAGCGACCCGGCCGGCTCCACCGGGGAGATCGCGAAGCTCCGGCAGGAGATCGCCGAGCTCCGCGACCGCTCGGTGCGCACCCTGGCGGACTTCGACAACTATCGCAAGCGCGCCGAGCGCGAGCGCCAGGAGATGAGGAAGTACGCGCTCATCGAGCCGGTGCGCGAGCTGCTGACCGTGGCGGACAACCTCGACCTGGCGCTCTCGGCCCAGGGGTCGGCGGAGGACCTCAAGCGCGGGGTGGAGATGATCCACCGCCAGATGACCGATCTGCTGCGCCGCTTCGGGGCCGTCGAGGTGCCGGCGGTGGGGCAGCCGTTCGATCCCACCCTGCACGAGGCGGTGTCGCGCGAGGAGAGCCATGACGTGAAGGTGCCCACCGTGGTCGCCGAGCTGCGGCGTGGTTACAAGATGCACGACCGGCTGGTGCGGCCGTCGATGGTGAAGGTGGCGGTCCCCGCCGAGGCCGCCGCGGCGAGCTCCGAGGGCTCGCAGGGGCCGGTGGGAGGGGAAGAGGGGCCGGCGCTGTAGGACCTCACCCCCTGCCCCTTCTCCCATC